>JBEVOM010000051.1:0-14354 GCA_040507575.1 Ilumatobacteraceae bacterium | reverse complement strand
GGTGTGGGTGTGGGCGGGCCGCGGGGGGGGCCCCCCCACGACGATGAGGACCGGCCGCTAGCGGAGCGCTAGCGGGGCCGCCGGCCGGGTCAGGCCTCGGTGGTCCCGGCGTCGTCCGCCGGTGCCGCGGCCTCGGGCATCGGCGTCGCCGCCGGCTCCTCGGTCGAGGCGCCGGCGAGCACGGCGGACCGCTCGGTGCGGGTGCGGGTGAGGATCACCCGGGCCTGCTCCTGCTGGGCCGGCGTGCCGAACCGTCCGAGCTGGCGCATCTGGCCGAAGATCTCGCCGCCGAGCCGGCGCATGTCGCCCCGTCCGCCGACGCCGGTGCGCTCCCAGGGGAGCGTCGCCTCCTCGTCCTGGTGCTCGGCGAGCCAGGCCTGCCCGGCGTCGGTGAGCTCGAAGCGCTTGCGGCCGTCGTCGTCGAACGAGCGCACGAGGCCCTCGTCCTCGAGGTGGGCGAGCGTCGGGTAGACCGAGCCCGGGCTCGGCCGCCAGCGACCGCCGGTGCGCTCCTCGAGCTCGCTGATCAGCTCGTAGCCGTGCATCGGGCGCTCGGCGAGCAACGCGAGGACGCTGCTGCGGATCGCGCCTCGACGGGCGCGGTGGCGGCCCGGGCCATGTTCGTGGGGCATGTGGCCCATCATCCTGTGTCCACGCATGGTGGCTCCCTTCGGGTGTTCGTGATGAGATAACGATACATCGTTAATATGATAACGACAACCCTCGCGTGCGAGCCGTGGCACGGATACGTTGGGCGGGGTGAGCGCCGAGACACCCGGGCTCGTGTGCGCCCACCACCACCTGTACTCGGCGCTGGCGCGCGGGATGCCCTCGCCGCCCAGGACGCCGCACCACTTCGGCCAGATCCTCGAGCAGATCTGGTGGCGGCTCGACACCGCCCTCGACCTCGACATGCTGCGCGCCAGCGCCCGGCTCGGTGCTGTGGAGGCCCTGCTCGCCGGCACGACCGGGATCGTCGACCACCACGAGAGCCCGCACGTCGTCGAGGGCAGCCTCGACGTCATCGCCGAGGCGTGCGCCGAGGTCGGCGTCCGCGTGATCTGCGCGTACGGGGTCACCGACCGTCACGGCGGCGACGGCGCAGCGCGCGGGCTGGCCGAGAACGAGCGCTTCGTGCGGGCCGGAGGGCGCGGCATGGTCGGCATCCACGCCGCGTTCACGTGCACCGACGACACGTTGGCGGCCGCCGCCGGGCTGGCCCTCGATCTCGGCGTCGGCGTGCACATCCACGTCGCCGAGGGCCCGGAGGACGCGGCGGCGGGGGAGCGGTTGCAGGCGTTGGCCACCGACGACTGGCTGCTCGTCCACTGCGTGAGCCTCGACCGCGACCTCCCCGGGACGATCGCCCACAACCCGCGCAGCAACATGAACAACGGGGTCGGCTACGCCCGTCCGGCCGGGCGGCCGAACGACGTCGTGCTCGGCACCGACGGCATCGGTGCCGACATGTTCGAGGAGCTCCGCCTGGCCTACGTGGCCCATCGGGCCGACGACGTCACGGCGACGCCCGAGACGGCGTGGACGTGGCTGACCAACGGGTACCGGTTCGTCCCCGAGGCGGCGGCCGACCGGGTCACGTGGAGCTACGACCACGCCGAATCGCCGTGGCACGTGGCGTTCACGCCGGGCATGCGGGCGATCGACGTCGTCGGCGGCGACGGCGAGATCCTCGTGGCCGACGGACGCCCGACGCGTGTCGACCTGGCCGAGGTGCGGGCGCACGCCGCCGAGCAGGCCGCTCGCCTCTTCGCCCGCCTCTGAGCCGTCTCCGGGCATCGCGAACGCGGGCGGGTGGCCGAGGCGGTGGCAGGCGGCGTCCGATGACAGGCTGGTCGTGTGTACCGGGAACGACCGTCGAGGATCGCGGGCGCGACGCTGTGGTCGAGCACGTCCGATGGCGCACCGGGGCGGATCCTTCCCGACGGGTGCATGGACCTGATGTGGTTCGACGGTCACCTGATCGTCGCCGGGCCGGACACGAGCAGCTTCGTGTGGATGGCCGGCGAGGGCGTCGTGACGACCGGTCTGCGGTTCGCACCGGGCGCCGCGCCGAACGTGCTCGGCGCGCCCGCCTACGCCGTGCGCGACAGCCGCGTCCGCCTCGACGAGCTGTGGTCGCCGGCCGAGGTTCGCCGGTTGGAGGAGCAGGTCGCGGCGACGCCGTCCGCCGGCCGGGCGCTCGAGGACCTCGTCGTGGCCCACGGTCGCGGTCCGGCGCGCGCCGACCCCTTGGTCACCGAGCTCGTCCGCCGGGTCGTCGCCGGCGAGCGGATCGCGGCGATCGGCCCGGCCGTCGGACTCAGCAACCGCCAGCTCCAGCGGCGGGCGCATGATGCGTTCGGGTACGGGCCGAAGGTGCTCGGGCGGATCCTGCGACTCGACCGGGCCCTCGACCTGGCCCGGACCGGCGCCCGGCTGGCCGACGTGGCCGCCCGGTGCGGCTATGCCGACCAGCCCCACTTCGCCGCCGACGTGCGGGCCCTGACCGGCACGTCGATCACCGGCCTCGGCATCACCTGACCACCCCCCTCGGATGGTGACGACGGCGGGTCACGTGGGGAGCGGGGCGAACAGGTCGACGGAGTTGCCGTCGGGGTCGAGGACCGTGGCGTAGCGCTGGCCCCAGAACGCGTCGAACGGGGCGAGGTGGCTGGCGTGTCCCGCGGTGACCAGCGCGTCGTGGGCGGCGTCGACGCCGGCCGGCCCGTCGCAGGCGAAGGCCAGGGCGATGCCGGAGCTGCCGGCCGGCGGCGTCCACGACTCGTCGAACGAGCGGATCGTGTCCTGGGTGTCGAACGCCAGGCGCAGTCCGCCGGGCAGGTCGAGGTCGACATGCGGTTCGGTCTCGGCGCCGTCGGGGGGGTCCAACCCGAGCTGGCGGTAGAACGCCAGCGCGGCACCCATGTCGGCGACGATGATCTCGATCACGGCGAGGTGTGGGTTCATGATGTCGACGGTACGGGTCGGCGGCGGCGCGGTCTTGGAGGAAACGGACGTCCGTCCGACGGTCCCCGAGCCGCTCCGACCGGCCCGGATCGGGCTGTGCCAGGATGGCCCGATGGTCGATCCAACCACCTTCCCGGTCGCGTTGTACCTGCAAGACGCCCATGACATCCGGGAGGGCATCGAGCTGACCCGTCGCGCCGAAGCGGCCGGGTTCGACGCCGTGTGGCAGGCCGACAGCCGCCTCGTGCGTGACGCCGTCGTGCCGATGGCCGCGTTCGCCGCCGGTACCGACCGCATCAAGGTGGGCTCCGGCGTCATCGACGTGTGGACCCGCAACGCCGCCCGCCTGGCCAGCACGTTCTCGACGCTCGACGACCTCGCGCCGGGCCGGATCCTCTGTGGGCTGGGGGCGTGGTGGGATCCGCTGGCGACGAAGGTCGGCATCGACCGGGCCCGGCCGTTGGCCGTGATGCGCGAGGTCGTGACGGTCGTGCGCGGGCTGCTGGCGAACGAGACGGTCACGTTCGACGGCCACCACGTGCACCTCGACGGCGTCGAGCTCGACTACGTCTACCAGGAGCGTCGGCCGAAGGATGTGCCGATCTACATCGGGGCCACCGGCATGAAGATGATGGAGCTCGCCGGTGAGATCGCCGACGGCGTCGTCCTCAACTACCTCGTCGACCCGGCGTACAACGTCGAGGCGATGACGGCGTTGGCGGTCGGCGCGGCGCGGGCCGGTCGGACGGTGGCTGACATCGACCGTCCGCAGCTCGTGGTGTGCAGCATCGACCGGGATCGCAAGGCGGCCCTCGACGGCGCCCGGCTGATGGTCACCCAGTACCTCGGGCAGCAGCCGCACATCATGAAGGCGTCGGGCGTGCCCGCTGAGCTCCTGGACGAGATCGGCAAGGTGCTGACGTGGCCGGCGACCCACGAGCAGGTGCTGGCGGCCAGCCGACTCGTACCGGACGAGGTCGTGCAGCGGTGCACCGCGTCGGGTGAGCCCGACGAGGTCGTCGAGAAGGTCGGCGAGTACGTGGCCAACGGATGCACCTGCCCGATCCTGTATCCGCTCGGGCCCGACGTCGGTCTGATGCTCGACACGTTCGCCCGGTGAGCGATCGAACGACCAGCACCGGTGCGCGTGCCGACCACCGGGACCGGTGAGCGAGCGAACGGAGCGGCGCATCGTGATGGCGAGGCGGGCCGGCGCGGCGATGGCGTCGATGCTCGTGCTCGGCGCCGTCGGCGTGGGCTGCCGTGACGGGGTCGACGACTCGGCGTCGACTGCGACCGCGACCGCGACGCCGGCGACCGTGACGAGCCCGCCGCCGGTCACCCGCCCGCCACGTACCACGACGAGCACCACATCGCCGAGCACCACCACCACCTCCAGCACGACGACGACCACCGTGCCGGTCGACCCTGCGCAACCCGGGGTGGCGCTGACCAACGCCGCGGGGGAGCACGAGGTGGCGTCGGGGGTGGCGCAGCTGATCGGCTTCGGTGGGGCGTGCACGGCGTTCCTCGTCGCCCTCGGACCGCTCGACCAGGCCGCGACGGCCGTGACCAACGGGCACTGCGTCGGCATCTTCGACGCCACGACGGTCCTCGTCGAGCAGCCGGTCACCGATGCCGCACTGCGGTTCCGCCTCTTCGCCGACACGAACCCGGCGGTGTTCAACGTTCCCGTCACGGCCGTTGCGTATGCATCGATGCGGGCGACCGACGTCGCCGTCCTCCGTCTCGGCGCGACCCGCCAGGAGCTGGCCGGACTCGGCGCGTACGCGCTCGGCGCCGCACCGCTCGAGGGGAGCGACGTGCGCATCGTGGGCGTGCCGTCGGCCGGTCTCAGCGCCGACCAGTGGCTCCTTCGCGAGAGCACGTGCACCACAGGTGCGACGGTCCGGCTGAGCGAGTTCGAATGGCTGTGGGACCAGGCCATCCCCAGCAGCTGCACCGGCATCCTCGGCGGCAGCTCGGGATCACCGATGTTCGCCTCCGACGGCCACGAGCTCAGCGGCACGGCGACGGCCGTCGGCGTCGTGAACACCACGACCATCGGCGCCGCCCCCGGTGGGTCCTGCTCCCTCGGTCAGCCGTGTGAGATCGGCCCGACCGGCGTGACCGAGGTGGCGAACCGGGCGTACGCCATGCCGCTCGCCGGGTGGGCGGCGTGCTGGTCCCCCGAGTTCGACATCGCGTCTGCCGACTGCCCGGCCGAGCAGCCGCCCGTCGTCATGGTCGACGCCCCGCGGCGAGCCGTCCAGCCCGGGGCCACGTGGAACGCGACGATCGCCAACGGCGGCCCCGACCGGGACACGCTGGTGAAGTCCGGCGCCGTGGCCGGCACGGACTGCCGCGACCCGGCCGGCTACGGCGAGCCGGTCCGCTCGACCGGCGACCGCCGGTACGACGCCGCGGTCGGCGACATCGAGGACCTCTACGTGCTCTGCGCCGCCCGTGCCGATGCCGATGGCGCGCCGTCGACCGCCGACGCCGGCTACGCCGTGATGCAGGTCGATGCGACGCCGCCGACGGAGCCGATCGCGCTGGCGACGAACGTCGATCCGTCCGGTGTCCGGGTCGAGCCGATCTTCGCCCCACCCGAGTACTCGTCGTTCCTCGTGCTCGCCGGGCCCGTGGGCCAGGTCGACTGCGCGAACCTGGCGGCGTACTCGATCTACCGGCGGATCCCGATCGTGCTCGACGCGGACGAGCTCCCGGCGGTGCTGTGCGTGATGGGCGAGGACGAGGCCGGCAACCGGGGCGCGCCCCAGCCGTTCCCGCTGCCCTGAGGGAAGGGGCCCGTTAGGGTGCGCGGATGATCGAGCTCGATCACGTCACGAAGTCGTTCGGTGACGGGGCGGACAAGACGGTGGCCGTCGACGACCTCTCCCTGTCGGTCGCGGCCGGCGAGATCGTCGCCCTCGTCGGCAGCTCCGGCTCCGGGAAGACGACCACGCTCCGGATGATCAACCGCCTCATCGAGCCGACGACCGGCACGATCACGGTCGACGGTCGCGACGTTTCGACGCTGCCCGCCCACGAGCTGCGCCGCGACATCGGCTACGTCATCCAGCAGGCCGGCCTGTTCCCCCACCGCACCGTGCTGGCCAACATCTCGACCGTGCCGCGCCTGCTCGGGTGGGACAAGAAGCGGTCGACGACCAGGGCCCGCGAGCTGATGGAGCTCGTCGGTCTCGATCCGTCGATGGCCGACCGGTACCCGGCCCAGCTGTCGGGCGGCCAGCAGCAGCGCGTCGGCGTCGCCCGCGCGCTCGCCGCCGACCCGCCGGTCCTGTTGATGGACGAGCCGTTCGGAGCCGTCGACCCGATCGTGAGGGCCCAGCTGCAGCGCGAGTTCGCCCGCCTGCAGCGCGAGCTCGCCAAGACGGTCGTGTTCGTGACCCACGACGTCGACGAGGCGATCGTGCTCGGGGATCGCATCGCCGTGCTCGGCCACGGTGGTCGCCTGGCCCAGATCGCGACACCGGCCGAGCTGCTCGCCGCCCCGGCGTCGGCGTTCGTCGCCGACTTCCTCGGTCCGCGTGCGCTGCAGTACGACGGCGGCGTGGCCGTCGGCTACCGCATCGACACGTCGTTCGCGATCGCCGCCGGCCGGGCCGAGGCGCCCCGTTGACCCTCACGATGCTGGCGGCGTCGCCGCCGCAGTGGAACGGTCGGCAGCTGTCGGGCAACTGGGACGTGATCTGGTACTACACGGCGCTGCACGCCCGGTACACCGTCATCGCCGTCACGCTCGGACTGGTCCTCGCCGTCCCGTTGGCCTACGTCGCGACCCGCCGGAGGGTCGCCTACCCGGTGCTGCTGGCGGCGACGAACATCATCTACGCCATCCCGGCGCTCACGCTCTTCGCGCTGCTGTCGCCGTGGCTCGGATACCTGAACGACAAGCCGATCATCGTCGCCATGGCGCTGTACACGCTCGTCATCCTCGTGCGGAACATCGTCGAGGGGATCCGCGCCGTGCCCGAACCGGTGATCCGGGCCGCCGACGGCATGGGGTACCGGCCCATGCGGCGCTTCGTCGCCGTCGAGCTGCCGCTGGCCCTCCCCGGCATCGTCGCCGGCCTCCGGTTGGCGACGGTGAGCACGGTCTCGCTGATCAGCGTCGGCGCCGTCATCGGCCGAGGAGCGCTCGGGAAGATGTTCAGTGACGGCTACCAACGACGGATCGCCGTCGAACTGTGGTCAGCGATGTTCGCCGTCATCGCGCTGGCCCTGCTCTTCGACGTCGTCATCTACGCCGCCGGACGGCTGGCCACCCCGTGGACCCGGGTGAGGAGCGCCCGCGCGTGATCAGCTGGACGCCGGCGTGAGCACGATCCTCGATGGGATCCAGTGGCTGACCGACCCGGACAACTGGGGCGGCCGCAACGGCATCGGGCGCGCCGTGCTCCAGCACGTCTGGTACTCGCTCGTCGCCACCCTGCTGGCGGTGATCATCGCCCTGCCGATCGGGCTGCTCATCGGCCACACCGGGCGCGGCCGCTTCGTCGCGGTGAACGTGAGCGGTCTCTGGCGGGCGATCCCGACGATCGGCGTCGTCACGCTCGTGTTCCGCTGGCAGCCACTGTCGATCTGGCCGGTCTTGATCGCACTGGTCTTGTTGGCCATCCCACCGATCGTGCTGAACACCGTCGCCGGGATCGACAGCATCCCGGCCGACGTCCGCGACGCTGCCACCGGCATGGGCTTGACGGGTCGGCAGGCGCTGTTCCAGGTCGAGATCCCGAACGCCTTGCCGCTCATCCTCGCCGGGGTGCGCTCGGCGGCGAACCAGGTGATCGCCACCGTCTCGGTGGCCGGTTTCGTCGGGCTCGGCACGCTCGGTGTGTTCATCTTCACCGCCTCGCGCACGGCGCGGGGCGACATCATGGCCGGCGCCTCGATCGCCATCATCCTGCTCGTGCTCCTCGTCGAAGGGATGTTCGCCCTCCTGCAGCGGGCTCTCGTCTCGCCCGGAGTGCGGGCGCGGACACCCCGCCGGCTGCGGCGTGCCGCGACCGTGCCGACGATCCCGCAGCTGTCCGAGATGTCGGAACCGTCGTGACCGGGCATCCCCCGGATCGCCGACCGGCTGACTAGCCTTTGGGACGACCCCCAAGGAGGGCCGCCACGTGAACATCCGTCGAACGATCCCGCTCGTCCTCGTCCCACTCCTCGTCCTCGCCGCCGCGTGCGGCGACGACGACGACGACACCGACAGCGGAACCGCTGCGTCGACCCCGGCCGGCACCGAGGCGCCAGCCGGTACCGACGGCGCGGCCGGCGGCGCGATCACCGTGGGGTCGGCGAACTTCCCCGAGAGCCAGCTGCTCGCCCAGATCTACGGCCAGGCCCTCGCCACCGCCGGCTTCGACGTCAGCTACCAGCCCGACATCGGCGCCCGGGAGATCTACCTCGCGGCGGTCGAGAGCGGTGAGGTCGACGTCATGCCCGAGTACACCGGCGCCCTGCTGGCGGAGTACGTGCGCAGGGCCGATCCGGATGCCGTCCCGACGGCGACGAACGTCGACGAGCAGATCGCCGAGCTCGGTGAGGTGCTCCCGGACGGCCTCGAGGTGCTCACGCCGTCGGCGGCCGAGGACAAGGACGTCATCGTCTGCACGTCCGACGCTGCCGAGGAGTACGGCCTGACCAACCTGACCGAGCTGGCCGCAGCGGCACCGAACATCACGATCGGTGGACCGCCGGAGTTCGAGACCCGGGCCCCGTTCGGCATCGCCGGGTTCAGGGACATCCTCGGCGCCGAGTTCAAGGAGTTCGTGCCCCTCGAGATCGGTGCCGTCGCCGACGCCCTGGCCGCGGGTCAGATCGACTGCGGCAACCTGTTCTCGACGAACTCGGTCATCTCGACCGCCGGCTTCGTGCCCCTCGAGGACGACCAGGGCCTGGTGCCGAACGAAGCCGTGGTGCCGCTCGTGCGGACCGACATCGCGACCGACGAGCTGGTCGCGACGCTCGACGACATCAGCAGCCAGCTCGACACCGAGATCCTCACCGGCTTGATGGTGAAGATCGAGGTCGATGCATCGGCGCCCGACGTCGTCGCCACGGAGTGGCTCGCATCGCTGGGCTGACCGCGTGATCGAGATCCGCGGTCTGACGAAGCGCTTCGGCACGGTCCTCGCGGTCGACGACCTCAGCTTCGACGTCCACCCCGGCCGGGTCACCGGCTTCCTCGGTCCCAACGGGTCGGGGAAGAGCACGACGATGCGCTGCATGCTCGGTCTCGACCGGGCCGAGCGGGGCACGGTGTCGTTCGACGGTCGGCAGTTCACGTCCATGCGCACGCCGCTGTTCGAGGTCGGCGCGTTGCTCGATGCCGGGTACGTCCACCCTGCCCGCTCCGGGCGCAACCACCTGCGCTGGCTCGCCGCGACGAACGGCGTGGGGTCGGCGCGCGTCGACGAGGTGCTGGCCCTCGTCGGCCTCACCGAGGTCGCCAAGCGCAAGGTCCGTGGGTACTCGCTCGGGATGCGGCAACGCCTCGGGTTGGCCGGCGTGCTGCTCGGCGACCCGGGCACGGTGATCCTCGACGAGCCCGGCAACGGTCTCGACCCCGAGGGCATCCGTTGGATCCGGGACGTGCTCGTGCACCTCGCCCGGCAGGGCCGCACGGTGCTCGTCAGCAGCCACCTGTTGTCGGAGATCGCGCTGATGGCCGACGACCTCGTGGTCATCGGACGCGGCCGCTTGATCGAGCAGGGAGCGGTCAGCCAGTTCATCGACCGCTACTCGACCCGCTGGGTGCGGGTGCGCACGCCCCAACCGGCGGCGTTCGCCGAGCAGTTGCGTCAGGCCGGGGGCACCTACGAGCCGTCCGGTGCCGACGGCATCGAGGTCCACGGGTTGACGATCGAGCAGGTCGGCGAGATGGCGGCCCGCGGTGGCGTCGTGCTCCACGAGCTGTCGTCCCAGACCGAGTCGCTCGAGGACGCCTTCCTGCGGGCGACGGCCGACGTCCAGGAGTATCGCTCCGATCCGGCGGCCGGTCCATCGTCGACGGCCGGTCCGTCGGCGGCGGCCGGTCCGCCGTCCGCGAGCTCGTTCGCCCCGCCGCCGGCAGGACCGTCGTGATCGCGGCCATCCGCTCGGAGTGGATCAAGGTGTCGACGATCACCGTCACGTGGGTGCTGGTCGTCGTCGCTGTCGCGTTCCCGCTTGTCGTCACCATCCTGACGGCCGCGCTGGCCGACGACCTCGACCGGGGCGACCTCGCCGACGTCCTGGCCGGCACGACGCTCGTCTCGGCGATGCTGCTCGGTGTCGTCGCCTGCCTGTCCATCACGAACGAGTTCAGCCACGGCACGATCCGCCCCACGTTCGCCGCGCTGCCGGACCGCTGGCGGCCGTTGTCGGCCAAGCTCATCGTGCAGGTGGCCATCGCTCTCGTCCTCGCCGCGCTCATCGTCGGCGTCGGCTGGGTCGTCGGAGCGGCGATCACGTCCCGCCCGACCTCCCTCGACGACGGGGCCGGAGCCGCGCTCGTCGGTGTCGTGGTGCTCGCCGTCGGCCTGGCGCTGCTCGGCTACGGCCTCGGCCTGCTGATCCGCAACAGTGCCGCCGCGATCTGCGTGCTGCTGCTGTGGCCGCTGATCGGCGAGGGCATCATCGCCGGCCTGCTGACCGTGATCGGTGCGGACAGCGCCGTGCGGTTCCTGCCCTACTCGGCCGGGTTCAACATGGCGGTGTCCGAGCCCGATCCCGACAGCTTCGGTCGGGTGGCGGGCGGCATCTACTTCTTCGTGTGGGTCGCCGCCATCGTCGCCGCCGGGCTCGTGCGCACCCACCGCCGCGACGCCTGAGCGGCGGCGCTCAACGGGCTCGCAGCTCGAGGCGATCGCGTTGGGTGATCGTGTACTGCCGGTCGCGTTGATCGAGCCAGCCGAGACGGATGAAGCTGGCGATCGCCTTGTTGACCCGTTCCCGCGAGGCGCCGACCATGCCGGCCAGCTCCTCCTGGGTCACCGGCAGCGTGAACTGGTCGCTGCCGTCGGCGAGCTCGAGGAGCCGCTTCGCGGTCCGGCCCGTGACGTCGAGGAACACCGAGTCGGCCAGCGCCTCGTCCATCGCCCGGAGGCGCTGGGCGAGCAGGCGCGTGACGTTCCACAGCAGGCGCGGGTGCTCGTCGAACATCTGCAGGACAGGGGCGTACGGGATGGCCAGGACGCTCGACGGCTCGAGCGCCCGGGCCATGGCCGAGCGCGGCCGGTCGTCGAGGAGACCGAGCTCCCCGAACAGGTCGCCCGGCTCCATCAGCGCGACGACGCTCTCCCGGCGATCGATCGGGTTGGCGATGGCGATGGCCAGCCGGCCCCTGGTCACGACGTACAACGCGTCGGGCGGATCACCTTCCGCGAACAGTGTGTCGCCGCGCACGAGCTGGCGATCAGTCCCGTTGGCGGCCAGCACGTCGATCGTCGCGGGATCGGCGTCGGCGAAGAAATCGGTACGAGCCAGCACGTCCCGTTGGACGGAGTGTTCGTGCGCCATGACCCGGGCAGGGTACTACCCTGCCCCTGTGACCGACGTCGCCGACGAGGTGATCTGGACCGTCGTCGTCGGAGCCGGCGGAGGCATGCGCTTCGGGGCGCCGAAGCAGTACGAGCCCCTCGGTGAGGGCCGCGTGATCGATGTCGCGGTCGCCACCGCGCGGCGCGCCAGCGACGGCGTGGTGGTCGTCGTCCCACCGTCGGACGCCGAGCGCGAGCGAGCCGTCGCCGGGGGTGCCACGCGCAGCGGTTCGGTGCGTGCCGGGCTGGCCGCCGTGCCCGCCGAGGCCACCATCGTGTGCGTCCACGACGCCGCCCGACCGCTGGCCACCGTCGACCTGTTCGCCGCCGTCGTCGCGTCGGTCCACGACGGAGCGGACGCCGTCGTACCGGCCGTCGCCGTCGCCGACACCGTGAAGGTGGTCGATGCGGACGGCGTGGTCGTCGAGACGCCGGACCGCGCCACGCTCGTCGCCGTCCAGACGCCGCAGGCGTTCCGCGCCGCCGTGTTGCGCCGGGCGCTGGCCACCGGCGCCGACGGGACCGACGACGCCGCGCTCGTCGAGCGCATCGGCGGGCGGGTCGTCACCGTGCCCGGCGAGGCCTGGAACCGCAAGATCACCGCGCCCGACGACCTCGAGTGGGCCCGCCGGTGGCTCGCCGGTCGCGTCGCCCCATGACGGGTCTCCAGGTCCGCGTCGGCCAGGGCTTCGACATCCACCGCAGCGGGGACGACGAGGATCGACCGCTCGTGCTCGGCGGTTGCCGTTTCGAGGGGCTTCCCGGTCTCGTGGGTCACAGCGACGGCGACGCGGTCGCCCATGCGGTGGCCGAGGCGCTGCTCGGCGCGGCCGGCCTCGGCGACATCGGACAGCGCTTCCCCGACACCGACCCGGCGTTCGCGGGAGCCGATTCGCTCGTGTTGCTGCGCGACGTCGCCACCGCGATCGCCGCCGATGGGTGGACGATCGGCAACGCCGATTGCTCAGTCATCTGCGAGCAGCCCAGACTGGCGCCCATGCGAGATGAGATGCAGGCCCGCCTGTCGGACGTGATCGGCGCGCCCGTGAGCGTGAAGGGCCGCCGACCAGAGGGTCTCGGCGCGCTCGGCCGCCGGGAGGGCATCGCGTGCTTCGCCGTCGCCGTCCTCGTGAAAGGTGCCCCATGACCACCCCACGACGCCCGCCGACCGGCGGTGGTGGGCGGGCGACCGGTGGTGGCGCGGCAGGCGGTCGTGGTCGTCCGGGCGACGGACGGTCGGGCGGCACCCGCGGGGCCGGTACCCCGCGGCAGGCGGGTGGACCGGCCAGGTCGGGCGCCCCGCGCAAGGCGGCTGGCCCGGCGAAGTCGCGCGGACCGGCGAAGTCGCGCGGTCCGGTCACATCGGGCGGGTCCGGTGGCGCGGGGAGCGCGAGCGGTCGCCGGACACCACCGCGAGGCCGGCCGGCGACGCCGGTCAAGCAGACCGGACCACGCACGACGGCTGGCCGGCGCACGGGCCTCTCCGCCGCCGGTGCCGCCCCGCGCTCGAGGGGTGCCGGGCGCACCGGGCCGGCCCGGCGCGACGCCGTCGATCCTCATCCGGCGCGCGGCGCCAAGGGGCTGGGCGGCGATCAGGTCGAGGGCCGCCAGGCCGTGCGGGAGCTGTTGATCGCCGGACGCCGCAAGGTCCACGAGGTGTGGATCTCCACCGACCTGATCGGGCGCGACGGCACGCCGGACGACGGCGTCGCCGACATCGTCGCCCTCGCCGGAGCCAACCGCGTCCCGATCGCCCACGTGGCCCGCACCAAGCTCGACCACACGGCGCGCAGCGAGGCGCCGCAAGGTGTCATCGCGATGGCCGCGGTGCTCCCCGAGGCCGAGCTCGACGCGCTGATCCGTGGTCGCCCGGGGCGGGCGCCGTTCCTCGTCGCGATCGACGGCGTCACCGACCCGGGCAACCTCGGCGCCATCATCCGCAACTGTGACGGCGCCGGCGTCGACGGCGTCCTGGTGCCGCGCCACCGGGCCGTGCACGTGACGCCGACCGTCGCCAAGGCGTCGGCCGGCGCCATCGAGCACGTCCCGATCGCGCTCGTCGGCGGGATGCCGGCGACGCTGGCCCGGTTGCGGGAGGTCGGGATCTGGGTGGTCGGGCTGGACGACGCCGCCGACCGTTCGCTGTTCGACATCGGAGACCTCGCCCGCGAAGGCATCTGCCTCGTGCTCGGGGCCGAAGGCGCCGGGTTGTCGCGCCTCGTGCGGGAGCGCTGCGACGTCGTCGTCAGCATCCCGATGCTCGGCCGGGTCGGGTCGCTCAACGTCTCGGCGGCTGCCGCGCTGGCCACCTACGAGGTCGCCCGGCACCGGGTCTGACCCCGCCGCCACCGGGCTCCGTCGCCGGAACCCGGTGGCCCAGGGATCTGGAGCTCGTCGCGCCGACTGTCGTCGGCGGCACCGAGGTCCGTTCGCCGCCTGTGTGGTGGTGGGTTCGGATCAGTTCGGGCGCCGGATTGGTCGGCTCCCGAAAATTACCGGGCCACGCCACCGCCGCCACCACCACCCCAGCCCACCCCGCCCCTCGCGCCCGTTGCGACGTGCGCCGATGCATCTCGGGCCGCCGCGGTCGCCCCGGTACGCTCGTGCGCTGCGCCGGGTTAGCTCAGTTGGTAGAGCACTTGACTTGTAATCATGAGGTCGCCGGTTCGATCCCGGCACCCGGCTCTCGGCACCGTGTTCTCTGTGAGTTCCGGGGCCATTTCTGGCCCCGGAACGGAGTCAGAACCCTCTGACCGGGGGCGGCGGGCCGGGCTCAGTACGGGGTGCCGTCGGGCGTGAGGTAGTCCTCGGCGAGGATGTTCGTGCGGCGATAGTGCTCGA
>JBEVOM010000024.1:0-7311 GCA_040507575.1 Ilumatobacteraceae bacterium | reverse complement strand
CAAACGCCTCCACTGGAAGACCCCAGCCGAGGCCCTCGCAGAACTACTCTCCGAACCGTTCAACCCGCCCGGTGTTGCGATGACCGGTTGAGTCCGCCGTCGCGTGTGCGACCAATATCCGGACCAAGACCGGCTGGGTGCGTGCGGGGCGGCGCACCAGGTCGACGAGTGCGTGGACATGGCCGAGCACGACATGTCGGTGAAGGTCGTCGTGATCAGGGCAACGCAAGGGCTTCTGGCCGGCCACATGATCACCGGTCCGGGCACGTACCCCGAGTCCAACGACCTCGGGAGCCGGCAGCTCTTCGTCGGTCCGGTGCTGCGCTTCTTCGAGTTCCCGAAGCCGATGATCGGTCCGCCCATCGGGGTCGACAACGGGTCGTCGCCCCTGACGAGCTCGTACGGCAGGGGAGTGACGGCTGAGCTGCGGGCGTCCGGGTCATACGCGCCCCCGATCCTCGGGGTGACGGTCGCCCGGTCCGACGAACGTAGTATCGGCCGCCGACGGGACCGAGCCAGGCCGGTCCGTGGAAGGGGTGTGCAGCGAGCGATGTGGGACTTCGAGACCGAGCCGGACTACCAGGAGAAGTTGAACTGGGCCGACCAGTTCGTCCGTGAGGACTGCGAGCCGCTCGACCTCGTGCTCGGCAACCCCTACGACAAGAGCAACCCGCGGGTCATCGAGCTGATCAAGCCGCTCCAGCGCACCGTGCGCGAGCACGAGCTGTGGGCGTGCCACCTGGGACCCGAGCTCGGCGGGCCGGGGTATGGACAGGTCAAGCTGGCGCTGCTGAACGAGATCCTCGGGCGTTCGGCGTGGGCGTCGACCGTCTTCGGCTGCCAGGCCCCCGACTCGGGCAACGCCGAGATCCTGGCCCACTACGGCACCGAGGAGCAGAAGGCGAAGTACCTCCAGCCCCTGCTCGAGGGTGAGATCTCGTCGTGCTACTCGATGACCGAGCCGCACGCCGGCGCCGACCCGACCTTGTTCGTCACCCGGGCCGAGCGCGACGGCGACGAGTGGGTCATCAACGGCTACAAGTGGTTCTCGTCCAACGCGCGCTTCGCCGAGTTCCTGATCGTGATGGTCGTCACGAACCCGGATGTGAGCGCCTACCAGGGCATGTCGATGTTCATCGTCCCCGCAGACACCCCGGGCGTGAACATCATCCGCAACGTCGGCCTCGGGACGGAGGAACCGGAGGAGGGCTCGCACGCCTACATCCACTACGACAACGTCCGCGTGCCGCTGGATGCCGCATTGGGCGGCGAGGGGCAGGCGTTCGCCATCGCCCAGACGCGGCTCGGTGGCGGGCGCATCCACCACGCCATGCGCACGATCGCCGTCGTCCGCCAGGCGTTCCAGATGATGTGCGAGCGGGCGCTGGCCCGCGAGGTCCGCGGCGGCACGCTGGCGTCGATGCAGATGACCCAGGAGCGCATCGCCGACTCGTGGATCGAGATCGAGTCGTTCCGGCTCCTCGTGCTGCGCACCGCCTGGCTGATCGACAAGTACAACGACTACAAGCGAGTGCGCAAGGACATCTCGGCGATCAAGGCGGCGATGCCGAAGGTGATGTACGACGTCGTCCAGCGGGCGATGCACCTCCACGGTTCGCTCGGCATCAGCAACGAGATGCCGTTCTCGCGCTGGATGGTGAGTGCCGAGTCGCTGGCCCTGGCCGACGGTCCGACCGAGACGCACAAGCTCGTCGTCGCCCGTCAGGTCCTGAAGGAGTTCCAGCCCCACGAGGGCCTCTTCCCGAACGGACACCTCCCGACCCGCCGGGCCGCGGCCCGCGAGAAGCTGGCGGCGTTCCTCGAGCTCGAAGCCGCCGACCACTGAGCACCCGGTCACCCGGAGAAGGGGGCACTCGATGCCGAGGAAGGTGATGAACTTCGACCTGCGTCATCCCGCCCGGTTCTCCACCACCGGCGCCGAGGTGTACGCGGCGGCGCTGGACATGGCCGCCTGGGCCGATGAGCACGGCTTCGAGCGGGTCTCGGTCCCCGAGCACCACCAAAACGAGGACGGGTACCTTTCGTGCCCGCTGCTGGTCGTCGCCGCGTTCGGCGCGCGGACTCGGCGGATCACGGTGCGGACGGGAGTCATCCTGGCTCCGCTCTACCATCCGCTCCGCCTCGCCGAGGAGGTGGCCGTCGCCGACCTCTGCACGCAGGGTCGGCTGGAGCTGGGGCTCGGCCTCGGCAACGTCCCCGACGACTTCGTGGCGTTCGGTGTGGACCGGACGCGTCGCGGTCAGCTCATGGAAGAGCTCATCCCGATGCTGCGGACGGCCTGGACGGGTGAACCGTTCGAGTACCAGGGCAGGACCGTGCGGGTCACGCCCCGGCCGGTGCGCGATCCGTTGCCGATCTATCTCGGCGGGGGCTCGCGTCGGGCCGCCGACCGCGCCGCCCGGCTCGCCGACGGGTTCCACACCGCGACGCCCGAGTACTGGGAGTACTACCGGGAGGCGTGCGTGGCGCACGGGAAGGGCGACCCGGGGCCACGGGTGCCGAGGGGGCCGATGTTCCTGTGGGTCACGAAGGACGACCCGCAACGTGTGCGCGAGCAGTTGCAACCGCACTTCGACCACCAGGCCCGCAGCTACCAGGCCCAGGCCGACAAGTCGGGCATGCAGTCGCCGGGACCGTGGGTGCCGAAACCTGGCGAACGGTCTCCGTACGAGGTCGTCGGGCCGCAGGAGGCGATCGAGATGGCGAACCGGCTCGGGCCGGACGGCGAGCTGATCTTCCATCCGTTGCTCGCCGGAATCTCACCGCGCATGGCGTGGGAGATGCTCGACGTGCTCGAGCATGACGTGCTCCCCCACCTCGATCACTGAGCGGGACGGATCCGGGGGCGTCGGCCGTGGCACGTGCGGGCGACGGTGGCGCTCAGCGGGTCAGCGCGTCGGCGAGCACGGGCACGTCGCCGAGCGAGCGCAGCAGGTCGTTGAGGTGCGTGCACGTCGACGTGCCACGGAGCTCGCTGCGGACGATCGAGCGCACGGAGCCGACGTCTCGGCCGACGAGGCGATCGGCGCTGGCCGCGGCCACGGGGCACTCGACCCAGGGGAGAACCCTCGGCACCGCCGCGCACGTCGTCAGCACACCCGTCGTCGGATCGGCGATGGCGGTCAGCACGTACTCGTGCAGCACGGTCTCGACCGCGTCGCCATCGCTGTGGGTGTCGCGGAACATGGCGGTGATCTGCCACCCATCGTCGGTCGGGTGGACGTCGAGGAGACGTCGCCGACGCATCGAACTGGCCGGCAGGGGTGCCATCGGGTGCCACGCCAGCGGCTCACGGGCCTCCTCGTCGGCGATCACGGGCGCGCTGGGACCGATGCTCAGGGGTACGCCGCGTCCTCGGGCGATGGCGACCATCATGGTGCCGTCAGATCGCCAGCCGGAGCAGATGTCGGCCTTCAGCGAACCGCCGCCGGCCGGGGCGACCGGCGACTCTCCCGAGTACAGCAGCGCGTAGCCGGAGATCAGCGCGGCGACGGGAAGGTCGTCGAGGAGCAGGGCCAGCGGCGTGCCGGTCGCGACCTCGTCGGGCACGGCGTCGCGCACGGCATCCCGGAAGCCGGGACCGATGGTCCGACCGACGAGTCCTCCCGTCGATCGCACCGGCGTCGTCTCGATCGACGACAAACGGCCGGCGGCGTCGATGACAGCGTCGACCGATGCGGATCCGGTGACGTCGGCGCCGGCGGACGTCGTCACCAGGTCGCGGACCGCGCCCGTGAGGAGCACCTGCCCGTCGACGCGGCGCGTGTCGATGTTGCTGGTGCGGCGGATCGACGGGACGCGACGTTCGATGGCCGCGTCCGACGGTGACAGCATCGCCGCCGGCATCCGCTCGCGGCTCGTCACACCCATCACGTGTCGACACTACTCGTGGGGTTCGAGAGCGGTGCGGACGAGCTCGCGGCTGGGCTCGGCACGCAGTCACGTCGCGGATGACGCCAGGCGGTCACGATGCTCCGGTGCGGCGATCGCAGTCATGCGCCGAGACCGCTCGGCGTCACCGATGCCGCGGAGGTCGGCGATGCCGTGCTCGGTGACGACGACGGAGACGTCGGAGCGGGGCGTCGACACGACGTCGACCGCCGGCACGATGGTGGAAGCGCCCGCCGTCGTGGTCGACCGCAGGGCGACGACGGCGAGGCCGCCGGGGGAGCGCGATGCCCCGACACAGAAGTCGGAGTGCCCGCCCACGCCAGCGATCGTGCGACGACTCACTCGCTCGACGTTCACCGAGCCGTCGAGACCGACCTGGACCGCGGTGTTGCATCCGATCATGCGGGGAATCGCGGACAACCGGGTGATGTCGTGGGTCACCGTGGTCGATGTGAGGTGCAGCATCCCGGCGGCGGCGAGCTCGTCGATCGGCCGGCCGCCCCACGTGTAGGCGGCGACCGCCGGGGCCCGCAGCAGTCCGCGCTCGTGCAGCGCGGCCATCGGTTCGGTGACGAGGCCCGACCAGATCCGCACCGGCCGGTCGACGGCCCGCGCGATGCCGAGACCGATGCCGCCGGGTCCGAACTGCAACGTCGGATCGTCGGGCAGGAGCGACGCGACGAGGGCGCCGATGCGGAGATCGACCTCGTCCGGGGAGCGGGCGGCACTCGCACCGTCGGGTGCCGACGGTCGGGGCATCGTGGCGACGATCGTTCCGGGGATGAGGGGCGCACCGAGATCGGTGGCGTCGCCCTCGTCGGCGAGCTCCACGACCACGGCGTCGGCGGCCGCGGCAAGCACGTCGAACCAACCGAGCGAGCGGGCGAACGCGAGCCGCGACCCGCGACGGATGCCGCCGATGACGGCGACGTGCGGCGGGGCGGCGGCGATCAACGACGGCACGGCCGAGAGGCGGACAGGCGGCGCATCGACGCGTCCGTCGTCGACGGCCCGCCCGATGCCGTAGCCGGCGAGCAGGGTGCGGACGGTGGCCGGCGGGTCGGCGTCGAGCCAGGTCGGACGTTCGAGCGTCCACCCGAGCGTGACCTCGAGGGGGCGCTCGGGATCGAGTCCGGCGGCTTCGACGGCTGCTGCCGGTGACATCCGCGGCGCCCCCGGCCCGTCCGCGTACCAGACTCGGATCGGCGCTCCCGTCATCGGTCCCGGACACTAGGCCCAGGATCGTTCAGGTCGGCGCGTCCCCAGGTCACCTCACGACGTGGAACTCGACGCGGTAGACGAGGGTGTCGTCCGTGATGGCGTCGGAGTGTGCGGCGCGACGGCGGAGGCCGGCGAGGTCCGGCTCGCCTGTGCGGGCGAGGTCCTCGTCGGTGTCTGCTGGTAGATCGCCAGTCGCCATCGTCCATCGCGTCGGACGTCGACACTCGTCATCGGGCCGACGAACGCCGGGGCGTCCCCGTCGCGGTGGCCCGTCCCGACGTACACGAGCGCAGTCGAGTCGTCCCCGATCGGCACCACACGAACGTCCTGCATGTCGAACGACGCCCATGCGGGTGCATGCCCGAGAGCGGCGACGACATCGGTGCGGGTCATCACGCTGCCGTCGGCGCGGACCATCACCCCGTCGTCGATCATCGTCGTGCCGGAGCACGCGTCGCCCGTTCCGTCGCACAGCGACGTCCAACCTGCCCGCTCGAGTTCGATCAGCTCGTCCACGCCGGCGGCGAACCCCGTCCGCGGACTCGACCAACCGCTCGCTCCTCGGGCCCCGCACTCGGACGGTCACGGGTCCGGTCGGTAGTCTCGGCGGCACTGACCAGACGGGGGATATCGCCGATGTACGACGTCATGCAGGGTGTCCGGGTGATCGAGGTTGCGGAGCACACGTTCGTTCCCGCCGCCGCGATGGTGCTCGCCGACTGGGGTGCCGACGTGATCAAGATCGAGCGCGCCGATGGTGGCGACGCGTCCCGTCACATGCGCGTGATCCAGCGGCCGGGACTGCGCTCGAACCCCTACTTCGAAGCCGCCAACCGGGGCAAGCGGGGCATCGGCCTCGATCTGACCCAGGAGGACGGCCGGGCCCGGCTCTACCAACTGGTCGAGGGCGCGGACGTGTTCATCACGAACATGCGCGACGACGCGCGGGTCAAGCTCGGCATCGAGCCCGCCGACCTGCTGAAGGTCAACCCGAGGATCGTGTACGCCAGCGGGACCGGCTACGGCAAACACGGCCCGTTGGCCAGGGCGCGCGGCTTCGACTTCCCGTCGTCGTGGTGCCGCTCGGGCTCGGCGTTCGTGCAGACGGGCACGGACGGCAACCCGCCACCGAGCCAGCCCGGTTCGGTCGGTGATCTGACGGGCGGCGCCACCCTGGCCGGCGCGATCGCGGCGGCGCTCTTCCGTCGCGAGCGCACCGGCAAGGGTTGCGTCGTCGATCACGCCTTGTACCTGATGGGCACGTACATCATGAGCCAGTCGCTCATCAGCGCCAGCATGGGCTGGAAGCCGACGGGCAGTCCGCCGCCGCGGACGGAGGTGCCCGACCCGCTGAACAACGTGTACCGCACGAGCGACGGCCGCTGGCTCGTGCTGTGCCTGCTGTTCGACCAATGGTGGCCGGACTTCGCCCGCCAGATGGGCCACGACGAGTGGCTGACCGACGATCGCTACGCGGACGCCGCGGCCCGGGCGACGCACAGCAAGGCGCTGATCGGCGAGCTGGACGAGATCTTCGCCACCCAGACGCTGGCCCAGTGGGAGGCCCAGCTCCTCCACATGGAGGGTGTGTGGGCGCCGATGAAGAGCCCGGGCGAGGTCATCGAGGACGTCCAGGCGCTCGAGAACGGGTTCGTCACACCGGTGTCGTACGGCAACGGCGACGACGGCCACTACCTGACCGGGGCATCTCCGGCCCAATTCGACGAGCGGCCGATCGGCGACCTGAAGGCGGCGCCGGTGTTCGGTCAGGACACCGACGACGTCATGCGCGAATTGGGTCTGACCGACGACCAGATTGCCGCGATGCGGTCGCGCGGCATCGTCGCGTAGCGGCGCGATCGGGTGGCCACGGCGTCCGCGGAGCGGTCGGTCAGTCGGGCCTCGTGTACGCGGCGGTGATGCCGCCGTCGATCAGCAACGACTGGCCGGTCATGAACGACGACTCGTCGGAGCCAGGAACAGCGCGCCGTCGGCGATCTCGATCGGCTGGCCGAACCGGCCCATCGGGATGTGCACGACACGACGCCCGACCCGTCGATCAGATCGGCGATCACCACGCGCGCGCCCTCACGCGCGAACAGCTCGGCGGCGACCCGACCGAGCCCTGACGCCGATCCCGTGATGAGTGCGATCTTGCCGTCGAGCCGCCGACGGTCA
>JBEVOM010000023.1:0-6107 GCA_040507575.1 Ilumatobacteraceae bacterium | reverse complement strand
CGCCGTGACCGTCGTCGGGCCCACCGATACCCTCGCCTGACGTTGATGCACACCGCCTCTCCCTTCGTGCGCGTCGTCGTGCTGAACTTCGACGGCGGACAGATGACGATGGACTGCCTGGCATCCGTGATGGCGTCGGACTGGCCGGCTGATCGGTTCGAGATCGTGATGGTCGACAACGGCTCGCTCGACGACGTCGTGGAGCGGGTGCGCGACGAGTTGCCGGGTGTGCGGGTCATCGAGCCGATGGCCAACACCGGCTTCGCCGCCGGGTGCAACCTCGGCATCCGCGCCCCGGGGGACTTCGACCTGGTGGCGTTGGTGAACAACGACGCCACCGTCGACCCGGGATGGTTGCGGCCGCTGGTCGAGGCGGTGCACGCCGATCGAGGCGTCGGCGCGGCCAGCCCGAAGATGTTGTTCGACGGCCGCTTCGTCGAGGTCGACGTCCGCGTGGACGACGCCGCCCGCATCGGGGCCGACCCGAGGACGCTCGGGGTGCGGCTCACCGCGGCCCGGATCGACGGGACGCGCGCAGATGACCGCCTGGCGTTCGACGAGGGGTTCTTCCCACCGGAGGCCCCCGTCCGCAAGCTCGGCGAGGAGCTCGCCCGCTGGTCCTGGCGTCGCGGCCTGATCCGGGTGCGCATCGGGTCGGACGGACGCGTACCGCAGACGCTCTCGCTGCGCCTCGCCGCGATCGAGCCGCGGAACGTCCACCTCGTCACCGATCGCGCCGATGTCCCTGTGTTCGTCGCCGATCAGCCGCGCTGGGTCGACGTCACGCTCGGTGCCGAGCCGTTCGACGTCGTCAACAACGCCGGGTCGGCGTTGTACCCGAACGGCTTCGGTGGCGACCGTGGGTTCCTGGAGGCCGACCGCGGCCAGTTCGACGAGCCGGCCGAGGTGTTCGCGTGGTGTGGAGGCGCCGTCGTGATGCGGCGCGAGTACCTCGACGACGTCGGTCTCTTCGACGAGCGCCTGTTCCTCTACTACGAGGACACCGACCTGTCGTGGCGCGGACGGCTGCGGGGGTGGCGTTACGTCTTCGTCCCCGACTCGGTGGTCCGGCACCGCCACGCCCAGTCGAGCGGGGTCGGGTCGCCCGTCTTCCGGTACTTCACCGAACGGAACCGGCCACTGGTGCTGGTGAAGAACGCCCCTGCTGCGATGGCGTGGCGGGCCGGCGCAGGCCTCGGTCGCCGCGCCATTTCGTCGACGGTGCGCGGCGTGGTGCTCCGGCCGCTCACGATGCGCATGCCGATGCGGGCCGACGCCGCTCATCATTGGCGCATCTTCGCCGGGTACCTGCGCCTCGTGCCCGGGATGCTGCGCGACCGCTGGCGGGCGCGTCCGGCGGTGGCCCGCTCCGAGCTGCTGCGGTGGGAGCAGCACAAGGAGACGGCAGCATGACACGGCTGCGCGTCGGCGTGTACGACCTGTACTGGTCGACCCTGGGCGGCGGCGAGCAGGTCGATGGCACGATCGCCAGCGTGCTCGCTGAGGATCACGAGGTGACGTTGCTCGGTCCCGAGCCGGTCGACGCCGAGCGGATGCACTAGCGGCTCGGCGTCGACCTCTCGCAGTGCGACCACCGTCTGGTCGCCGACGACGAGGACGCGTCGGACGCGAGCGCCGACTTCGACCTGTTCGTCAACGGGACGTATCTC
Source organism: Ilumatobacteraceae bacterium (assembly GCA_040507575.1). Classification (GTDB taxonomy): domain Bacteria; phylum Actinomycetota; class Acidimicrobiia; order Acidimicrobiales; family Ilumatobacteraceae; genus JALZMG01. The sequence goes on along the minus strand of JBEVOM010000023.1, from coordinate 4,437 downwards.
AGCACGGCGATCAACCGGGCTCCGGTCGGTTGGTACTACGTGCACTTCCCGCAGCCCCCGGCCGGGAGGTGGGCGGGGATCAGCCACCGCATCGGGGTGGCCGGCGTGCGCCTCCTCGGCGATCCGCGCCTGCCGCAGCGACTCGTCGAGGTCCGCGCCGGCTTCGACCGCCGCGTCCGCCGCGTCGAGTTCGTCCCCACGTACGACCGGTACCTCGCCAACTCGGCGTTCACGGCAGGATGGGTGACGCGGCTCTGGGGCGTGCCGGCCGACGTGGTGTACCCGCCCGTGCGGCCCGGTGTCGGCCCGGGCGAGAAGCGACCCCTGGTGCTCAACGTGGGTCGGTTCTTCGACCCCCGGTTCGGGCACTCCAAGAAGCAGCTCGAGCTCATCCACGCGTTCGAGGGGATGGGCCTCGACGGGTGGGATCTGGCGCTGGCCGGCGGCTGCGACGCCCCGAACCGGGAGTACGCGCTCGCGGCGCGACGGGCGGCGTTGGAGACCACCTCGATCGCCGTCCACGTCAACGCCAAGGGCGCGGTGGTCCGGGACCTCTTCGCGGCGGCGTCGATCTACTGGCATGCCGGAGGCCTCGGAGAGGACCCGCAGCGCCACCCGGAGCGGTTCGAGCACTTCGGGATCACGGTCCTCGAGGCGATGGCGTCCGGGGCGGTCCCGCTCGTCTACGGCGCTGCCGGTCCGGCCGAGATCGTCCGCCACGGCATCGACGGGTACCACTGGCACGATCTCGACGAGCTGACCGTCCTGACCCGCCGACTCGTCGAGGACCCCGCCGAACGGGACCGCCTCGCGGCGTCCGGGCGCGAGCGGGTGGCGGACTTCTCGGCCGAGCGGTTCGCCGGCGAGATCAGGTCGTTGTTGATCTGACGCGTCGGCGACGCGCCGTGACCGTCGGCGCCAGCGCCAGCACGACGACAGCCAGCACCGCCGTGACCGCGATGCCCTCGGTCGGTGTCAGCCACCGGGGCCGGTAGCGCCACTCGATGGTGTGCGGTCCTGCTGGCACGTCGACCCCCAGTACCAAGCCGTCGACCTCGAGCACCTCGCTCGTCCGGCCGTCGATCGTGACGTGCCAGCCGTCGTCGTACTGCTGGTCGAGCGTGACCAGCGTGCGGTGGTCGGAGTCGCTGTGGACGATGACGTGCTCGGGCGTCCGGCGCTCGAGGTCCAGGCCGGCTTGGGCGCACGACGCGGCGTCGGGTGCATCACATGTCAGTGGTGGTTCGAGGCGCGCCGGCAGGGCCGTGTTCACGAGCTCGTCGCCGGCCTCGCGCAGGAGGTCGGGGGCATCGTCGGGGGCGACGACCTCGGCGTACGACCACGCGATGGCCTCACCGACCCAGGCCGGGTTCTCCCACACCTCGAACGTGGCATCCGTGGCTTGTGGCCCGACCCAGCCGGGCACGAGATCGCCGATCGGTCGCGAGCGGTCGATGAGCACGTAGCGCACGCCGAGGCGGGCGTACGTCACAGGGTCCAACGGGGCGATCGCGCTGCTCCGCAGCGGGAAGTCGACTTCGGGATCGGGGTTGATCCGCCGCAGGGCTGCGGCCCAGCGATCGGTGACCTGGACGCCACCGTCGTACCCGTCGATCGAGCGCAGGTCGACGAGCACGTTGGCGTTGGGGCGCAGCGCGGGCACCACGTACTCGGGTCCTCTGAGGTCGTCGGTGAACGAGATGACGTAGCCGGGTCGTCCCTGGAGCCACTCGGTCGTGGCGGTCCGGTACGTGTCACTGGTGAACGGGGTGTCCGTCGCCAACTGCTCGACCACACCGTGGTCCGCCATCGTCGCGAGCACGCCGATCGCGAGCGCGGCGATGGCTCCGGCGACCACCGTTGGCCGCCGACGGGGGCGCAGCGTGGACGCCGCACCGGCAGAGACCAGCACCGCTCCGGCGGCGAGCCATTCGAGCCCGGCGCCGCTCGCGCCGTCGAGATGACGCCACGCGATGGCGATGCCCGAGACGACCACGGCGCCGACGAGCAGCCCGAGCGCTCGGCGGTCCAGGCCGCGGCTCAGTGCCTCGAGGCCGGCACCGGCAAGCAGACAGCAGACCAGCGCGACCACCACGAGCCAACGTGCCGAGACCCGGGCCAGGTCGAAGCCCGGCAACACGTCAGTGGCCAGTCGGAACAGCGCGGTGCGCGGACCGGTCGCCCAGATCAGTCCGACGCCGGCGGCGACGGAAAGGGCGATCGTCCACGCCCGGCTGCGGTCGCGACGCACACCGTCGACGAGACCGATGAACGCCAGGCCGGCGAGCAGCACGCCGACCGGCGCGATGCTCTCGTACGCGACGCGGAAGTTGGCCTCCACCTCGCGGCGGACGCTGCCGAACAGCGCCTGCGCCGCCGTCCCCGGCACGAGCGAGAGGTCGACGTCGAGGAGTTGCGATTGGTCGCGCCCGACCCTGACGATGCTCTGGGACGTCGCCACCGCCGACGCGACGAGCTGCGGGAGCGCGACGAGCGCGCCGAGCGCCACGCCGGCGGCCAGCACCGGGAGCCGGCGCCAGCGACCACCCGTCGCGGCCAGCCCCACGGTGAGCGCGATCGCCAGGACGACCGTCTCGTAGACCATCTGGGGATGGCCGGCGAGGAGGATCGCGGCGGTGACCGCGGCCGTCGCCGCGATGGCCGGCACCACTCGGCGCCCGGTCAGCGCGACGTGGACGACGACGAGGATCCATGGGGTCCACCCGAGCACGGAGATCTGCTCGACCTGGGTCGCCTTGATGAGCACGGCGCCGTTGAGCACGGCGGTGACGCCGACGAAGGCGCTGGCCGGGACGCCGAGCCCGAAACGTCGGGCCAGGGCGACCATGCCGGTCCCGAGCAGCACGACGTGCGCCGCCGACAGCAGCCCGAGGGCACGGTTCTCCTCGACGAGGAGCGCGATCAGGTGCGGGGGGTACAACGCTCCCGTCTGGAAGTTGCCGAGGTGGGTCACGCCGCCGAAGATCGCGTCGTTCCAGAGCGGGATCCGTCCGGCCCGCCACCCGTCGGCGGTCACCCGCAGGTTGGGTCCCGAGTAGGTGTAGGCGTCGTAGCCGACCACGTACCGGCCCGGCCACCAGAACGACCGAGTCGCCCAGAGCGCGGCCGCGGCGGTGACCAGGTACGCGGTGACCGGGCGGGACGCGACCGTTCGTCCGATCCCGCGCCTCGATCCCTCCGTGTCCACGCGCTGCGCAACGTACCGGTCGGTGCCGTGGCGTACGCCGACTCAGCTGTCGTCGCGCAGGGAGCCGACGTACGACGTCACCGCGTCGACCGACGGCAGCAGACCTCGCCCGGCCATCTCGGCGAGGGACGGAGCGGCCGCGTCGCGTGCGGAGAGGGCCGGTTGGATGGGTCGGCCATCGAGCCCGGTCAGCGGCCAGGCGATCCCGATCGCCGGATCGAGGGCGTGCACGATGCGCTCGCGCTCGGGGGCGTACCCGGTCGAGCACAGGTAGACGACGGTGGACCCGTCGACCAGCGACATGAACGCGTGGCCGAGGCCCTCGCCGTTGTAGAGCGCGCGGCGCTCGACGTCATCGAGGACCACGCTGTCCCACCGGCCGAACGTCGGGGAGCCGACGCGCAGGTCGACGACGACATCGAGCACCGCGCCGGCGACGCACGTGACGTACTTCGCCTGACCCGGCGGGACGTCGGAGAAGTGGATGCCCCGCAGCACGCCGGCCGCCGAGACCGAGCAGTTCGCCTGGACGACGTCGAGGTCGTGGCCGACCGCCTCGCGGAACGTCGGCGCCTTGAACCACTCGAGGAACAGCCCGCGCGAGTCACCGTGCTGCTGCGGCGTGATCTCGAAGGCGCCGTCGATGGTCAGCGGGCGGAACTTCACGGCCGTCGTGTCTACCACGGGCGCCGGTGGCGGGGCGGAGGTTCACCACTTGCTCGTGCGGTTGTGCGATCGTGGTGCGCTGGCCACCGCCCGTCCGCACCCGCCCGCATCAAGGAGACCTCTGTGTCGAACGTCCCTCCGCCGCCCCCGCCCGGCGGTCCCGTCCCGCCGCCCGCTCCGCCGCCCGTTCCGTCGGGCGCGCCGGGTGCACCGGGTCCGTTCCCGGAATCCGGTCCCGCGTACGATCCGGCTCCCACGGCTCCCGTCGCGAAGCCGTCCGTGACCATCGCGGTGGGTGGACCGACGAACGTCAAGATCTTCGCCGCCGAGGCGGTCGGCACGTTCGTGTTGATGATGATCGGGCCGGGCACGGCGATCCTGGCTTCGGATTCGATGGGGACGCTCGGCGTCGCGCTCGCGTTCGGTCTCGCGCTGCTCGGGATGGCGTACACGATCGGCCACATCTCGGGATGCCACATCAACCCGGCGGTCACGCTGTCGTTCTGGCTCGGTCGTAAGATCACGCTCGTCCAAGCGGGTTACTACTGGGTGGCCCAGGTCAT
>JBEVOM010000251.1:0-22365 GCA_040507575.1 Ilumatobacteraceae bacterium | reverse complement strand
GAGGCGACGGCCAGGCGATCTGCGGCACACGGGTGGTGCCGCTGAAGGCTGCTACCTCCCGGTCCTGACCTGGTTCGCGGGCACCCGTTGCACAGGACCCGACCGTCGCCTCGTCACGCACGGATCGAGGTGGGGTCAGGGTAGTCGGCGACTAGCCTGCTGCCACCCGAGGAGGGGTGCGAGAGCGGCCGAATCGGCACGCTTGGAAAGCGTGTGTGGGGCAACCCACCGTGGGTTCGAATCCCACTCCCTCCGCCCATGGCCGCTGACGTCGCTGACCAGGACACGTCGGCGATGATCGCGGCGATCGCCGAAGCCAACCGGGCCCTCGACCACGACGACGTGCCGATCGGTGCTGTCGTCGTCCGGGCCGGTGCCGTCATCGCCGCCCGCCACAACGAACGTGAGCTGACCGGCGATCCGACGGCTCACGCCGAGGTGCTGGCCCTGCGTGACGCCGCCGCCGTGGTCGGGCACTGGCGCCTCGACGACTGCACGCTCGTCGTCACGCTCGAGCCGTGCGTCATGTGCGCAGGGGCGGTCGTCAACGCCCGAGTCGGGCGCCTCGTGTACGGCGCCCGCGACCCGAAGGCCGGCGCTGTCGGTAGCCTCTACGACGTCCCCGCCGACAGCCGTCTCAACCACCGACCGCCGGTCATCGCCGGCGTGCTGGCCCTCGAGTGCGGGGACCTGCTGCGCTCGTTCTTCGCTGGGAGGCGCATGTCGTCAGGTCGTCGCGGCGATAGTCTCCCGCCCCGGAAGGATGCCAGAGCGGACGAATGGGACGGCCTCGAAAGCCGTTGAGGTCCTTCGGGCCTCCGTGGGTTCGAATCCCACTCCTTCCGCCACATGCCAGACGGTTCGCGGGTCGCGCTCGAGCGGTCCGCCGCCAGCGTCGACCGAAGCCTGAACGGGTGGGGACGATGACGAAGCAGCAAGCACGACGGGCCGCACGGGGTCCGACCGGAGGCCCGAGGGTCCCAGCGCGGACCCGAGACCGGGGCGAGTCCACGGCCGCGTCGTTGCTCCAGCGGCAGGCCGGCAACCGGGCCGTGGCGGGACTGGTCACGCGCGCCGGCGGGCCGGCCGCGACCGTGCTCCGCCACCTCCGCGATCCCGCAGCGGTGTCGCGTTCGGTCGGCATGCCGGTCGTCCAGCGTGCGCCGGGACCGTTGACGCCGCAGCAGGAGTCCGGCGCCGTCATCTTCAACCGCGGCCGCTACGACCAGAACTCGGTGCGGGTCATCCAGGTCGTCGTCGGGACGACGGTCGACGGCGACTTCGGGCCCATCTCGGCGCAAGCGGTGGCCACGTTCCAGGGCGGACAGGGTCTCGCCCAGACCGGCCTCGTCGACCAGCCCACCTTGGACGCCGTCGTGGCGTCCGCGGTCAGCACCGGCGACCAGGACTACGCGATCTACGCCGTCGCCGACTTCTTCGACCTGCCGGTCCGGACCGACACCCTGTCGCTGCGATTCGATCCTGCGCTCGCCGTCGACTCGGCGAACAGGTTCGAGCCGGGCGGCCTGCGCGTGATCACCATCGGCGCGACGGCGATGGTCTCGGCGCAGGCGATCGGCGACCAGGTCGTGCTGCAGTTCGCTGTCCCCGCGCCTGCCGCGCCGGTCGTCGGGCCGCGCCCGGATCTGCTGACACCGCCGCAGGAGGCCTCGGCCGTGTCCTTCGACAGGAGCAAGTTCTCCGACCCGCGGGCGGTCCGGGCGATCCAGGCCGCAGTGGACGGCGGGGCCGACGGGATCTGGGGCTCGGACACCGTGGAACGAGTCGCCGCGTTCCAGGACACTGCGGCGATCCTGGTGGACGGCAAGGTCGGGCCGGTGACGCTGAGCCACCTCGTCTCGCAGTGGGACGCCAATGGCGAGCAGGACAGCGCGATCCGGGCGATCGTGGACTTCTACGACCTCAACGAGGACGGACTGGTCGACGTGTCCTTCGACCCCGGCGAGACGGCGAACGCCTCGACGGGCTCCAACGCGATCCCCGGCGACTCGGTGGTGCGGATCGCGCCGCGCGCGTTCGCCCAGGGGTTCGCCGGGCTCGTGCACACCATCGCCCACGAGTTCGAGCACGTCCGGCAGCGCCGGGTCGGCATCCAGGACCAGCCGCTGCGCGAGTTCCTCGGCGAGCGGATCGAGATCCTGTCGATCGGGATGGACGAGGAGGATCTGACCGGGTTCATGAACGACGCCGGACGAGCGATCGACGAGTGGGACAACGTGCCAGCCGCCCTGCAGCGCGTCAACTTCGCCCGCTTCGAGGAGGTCCGGTCCAAGGTCAGGGCCCGTCTCGCCGCGGCGTCGGGTTTCGAGCGGCTCCCGCACCTGCTCACGCTGGCCCGGTATGAGGCAGTCGTCCGGCCATGACCGTCGAGCTCACGCTGGTCCTACCGGCTGCGCTGCGCCGATCCGACCACGCGCCGGTCACCGTTCGCCTGCGCAACGCCGGCGACCAGCCGGTCGTCGTCAACACGCGGATGGCGCCGGGCTACGCGACGAGTCGGGCTCGCGAGGTGTGGCTGGAGGTGGGTGGTCGAGAGGATGTCAGCCGACGCGACTACGAGCGGGAACACGCCGGTCCCGACGATTTCGCCCCCCTTCCTCCGGGCGCTGTTGTCGAGGGTGCGTTCGTCCTGCTCGACTGGTACCGGTTCGCAGCCGGAGCACACCGGGTGATCGCCTGCTACGAGGCCGACGAGCGCGGCGCGGCATATCCCGACGACGTACTTCGCGGGGTCGTGCGCAGCCCGGTCTACGAGCTGGCGGTGCGCTGAACTGCTGGTCGATGAGTCTTCGGGCTCCGCGCCGTCAGACCGGCGATCGTGGACACGGAACGGAGGCGTAGGTGCGCAAGCTCAAGGTCATCAACCACATGTCCCTGGACGGCGTGATCCAGAACTCGCCGGAAGACGGGTTCCCGTACTCGGATTGGGGTGGGCCGTACCGGAGCCCCGAGGGGCGCGACGTCATGCTCGAGGCGTACGGAGAGCGCTACGACGCGCTGATCGGGCGTCGCACCTACGACATGTGGTCCACGTTCTGGCCGGACGTGCCCGCCGGCGACCCGTTCGGCGATCGGCTCCGGGCGGCGACGAAGTACGTCGTCACCCACCGGCCGGAGAGCCTGGAATGGGGTCCGGTCGAGGCCGTCGGACCGGACCTCGTCGAGGGCGTCCACCGCGTCAAGGAGTCCGACGGACCGGACCTCGTGTGCTGCGGCAGCTCCACGCTGACCTCGGCGCTGTTCCAGCACGGGCTGGCCGACGAGCTCGTGTTGCCCATCAACCCCGTCCTGGTGGGCACCGGGAAGCGGCTGTTCGCCGAGGGGACCCCGGGCCGGACGTTCGAGCTCACCCGCACGACGGCCCTGCCGTCGGGCATCGTCGTGTGCGCCTACACGCTCGGCGAGCCGTTGCCGCTCGCGTAGACCGCTGAGCTTCAGGTGGAGGTGGAGTCTCATCACCCATGAAGACAACGAATCTTGCTGAGGCCGAAGGGCTCCCCACGATCGAGTGGTCCGAGGTCGAGAAGCAGCTCGCCGATCTCTCGACGCATGACGACCCACGCTCGCCGAACCGCTCGACGTTCTGGTTGACGACCTTGAACGAGGACGGGAGCGCGCACGTGACCAGCGTTGGTGCGCTGTGGCATGCGGGCTCAGGCTGGTTCCAGACCGGCGAACGCACCCGCAAGGCGAAGAACGTCGGGCGCGACCCGCGCTGCACGATCAGTGTGGCGACCAGAGGCTTCGACGTCATGGTCTCGGGTGAGGCCCGGCAGGTGACCGACCCGACGATCGTGGCCGAGATCGCGGCATTGTGGGCGGAGAGCGGATGGCCGGCGCGGCCCGACGACTCGGGCATCGGTATCACTGCGCCGTTCAACGCGCCGACGCTCGGACCGCCGCCGTGGTTCGTCTACGAAGTCAGGCCGCGCACCGCCACCGCGGTCGGTACGGCTGAAGAGACGCCGGGTTCGACCCGGTGGCGGTTCTGAAGGTCGCGGCGATCGTGGGTCTCGAGAACCTCAAGGAGGACGCACGATGCACCAACCACCGATCGTTTCATCCCAAGCGTGGGAGGCAGCCCGTCAGGAGCTGCTGGTGGAGGAGAAGGCGCTTACCGGTGCGCGACGCCATGGCGGCCAAACGCAGGCGGATGCCGTGGACTGCGGTCACCAAGGAGTACCGGTTCGACGGCCCGAGCGGCGACGCCAGCCTTGCCGACCTGTTCGACGGTCGCCGCCAGCTGATCGTCTACCGGGCGTTCTCTGCACCGGACGTGACCACGTATCCGCCGTCGGGCGGGTCGTACCCCGAGCGCGCGTGTGTCGGCTGCTCGTTCGGCGCCGACCAGGTTGCCCATCCCGCTCACCTCAACGCCCGAGACACATCTCTCGCGTTCGTGTCGCGAGCTCCGCAGACCGACATTCGCGGGCTGCAGGAACGCATGGGTTGGGAGCACATCCCCTGGTACACGCTCACCGACGACTTCGATGCTGACTTCGGTGTCGACCAGTGGCACGGAACCAACGCCTTCATCCGTGACGGCGAGCAGATCTTCCGCACGTACTTCGTCGACAGCCGCGGCGACGAGCAGATGGGCAACACCTGGGACTACCTCGACCTCACCGCGCTCGGACGTCAAGAGGACTGGGAGGACTCGCCCGAGGGCCATCCGCAGACGCCGCCGTACCAGTGGTGGAACTACCACGACGCCTATCCCGCCGAGGCTGAACCCTCGTGAACCGGATGATCGACATCGGCGGGCACCCGACGTGGGTGGACGACCGCGGCGCAGGCGACGAGACGGTCGTGCTCCTCCACGGCGGCATGTCCCACAGTGGTCTCCTCCTCGACGCGTTCGGGGGTGCCCTGACCGCCCGCCATCGGGTCGTGTCGTACGATCGCCGAGGGCTGGGCCGCACGTCCGACACAACCGGTCCGTTCCACTACGCCGACATGGCCACGGAGACGATCGGCGTGCTCGAGTCGGTCGTCGGCGGCCCCGCCCACCTCGTTGGCTGGAGCGACGGTGGCATCATCGCGCTGCTCGTCGCGTTGCGCCGGCCCGACCTCGTCGAGCGGATGGTCGTCATCGGCACGAACGTCCACCATGACGCCTTGCTCCCCGTGGACGTCGACCCGGGCGGACCATTCGCGACGAGGATCTACGAGGACTACGCGGCGTTGTCCCCCGACGGCGCCGACCACTTCGGGAACATCTCCGATCGCTTCGAGGTCATGGTCACCACGGAACCCACCATGTCACCCGGCGACCTCGGTGCGATCACGGCGCCGACGCTCGTGATGGTCGGCGACGATGACTTCTTCCCGCTCGACCACACGTGCGCCATCTACTCGGCCCTGCCGGCGGGCCGCCTGGCTGTCGTGCCCGGCGCGTCCCATGCGCTGCCGCTGGAGCAGCCGGCGCTCGTGGCCACTCTGATCGTCGACTTCCTGGCGTCCGACGAGCCGCCTCCGACCCTCCTTCCTGTCCGGCGCGCCGACTGAACTACATCGACGCCCGCATCCACCCGGGCGAGACGATCTCCTACCGGTGATCAGCGCTGGACGAGGAATGTCGAGGTCGCCACTCCAATGCGGGTCGCAGGCCGTCCTCGTAACAGAAGCGGGAGTCCGCCAGGCGCCGATTCGGTTCGTGGTTAGTGTGCGTGATCGTGGGGCTCGCCTCGGAGTTGGGCTACCTTCGCCGTCCGGCGAACGGATTTCAGCGGCTGGTGCAGCGAGTCGCTGCCACCGCAGCGGGCGCGTGGTTCTTCTCCAAGACGATGAAGCCGCTCGACGTTGTGATCGACAAGCTGTCCGGCGGCCGCTTCACCGGACCCGAGCTGCTCGCCGGGCTGCCGATCGTATGGGTCACGACCACAGGACGCCGCAGCGGCCAGCCGCGCAGCAGCCCACTCCTCGGCGTGCCCATCGGCGACGACCTGGCGTTCGGCGGCACGAACTTCGGCCAGCGCACGACACCGGCGTGGGCACTCAACCTCGAGACCGAGCCGCACGCCACCGTGCGACGCCGCGGCGTGACGGTCGACGCGATCGCTCGCGTCGCGACACCCGACGAACGTGAGGCGGTGTGGGCGACGGCGAGCACCATGTACAGCGGTGTTCCGAAGTATCGCCAGCGGATCACCACCCGGGAGGTGCGGATCTTCGTGCTGGAGTCGTCGTCCGGGTCGGAGACATAGCGTCTTCGAGCACCATCGATGCTCTCCGAGTAGCACCCAGGCAGGCAGCCGTTCCATATCACCGGGTCCGAGGCACTCGGTCGGATGGCGCGTCATCCGCCCGGTGGTAGAGGACGCGACACACCGGATTGCTCCCGTCGTTCGAGGACACTCCCGTCGAACTGGTCGCGACGTTGACGGCCACAAGACCGAGCGGTCGACGGGTTGCAGAGCGCGGCTCCGCGAGGCCGAGCGGCGTGTCCTGTCAGCTTCTGATCCGATGCGAGGTCAGGGCGTGAAGAACGAGCCACCGATGAGGGTGATCGTCATTGTGAGCATGCCGAGGACGACGGTCCGTACGATCGTCCACCCGATCGGTGTCCCGCCAGCGCGCGCCACGATGAACGATGTCACGCACAGCGAGAGGGCGACGGCCAGGAACGTCACGACTGCGCGCAGGTCGTCGGGCGCGAGCAGTGCTGTGATCAGCGGCACGGCCGCACCGATCGCGAACGCCACGCCCGATGCGACGGCGACCAGGATGGGACGCGAACGCGGCATCGCCAGGTCGATGCCGTGCTCAGCGACGACGTGCGCCGCGAGGGCGTCGTGTGCGCTCAGCTCGTTGGCGACCCGCGCGGCGAGATCGGGGCTGAGGCCACGTGTCCGGTAGTGCGCGGCGAGCTCGGCGAGCTCCTCGTCGGGAAGCATCGCCAGCTGCCGTCGCTCCTCTTCGATCAGGGCGCGCTCGGCGTCGCGCTCGGCGGCCTCCTCCGAGTACTTGGTGCCGCCGAGGGCGATTCCCCCGGACACCATCGCGGCGAAGGCGGCGACGAAGATCGTTGACCCCCTGGCGCCCGCACCGACGAAGCCTTCGACGATGCCGGCTGTCGCGATGATCCCGTCGTTGGCGTCGACGCCTCGGTTCCGGAGTTCGGTGCGGTCGAGCTTCATGTCATCTCCGAGTCCGAGAGTGGCCGTGGTGGGCGGCATCTTGCCCGACTCCGGGGATCACGAGGCGGAGTCGGCCACGTGGACGATCGTCACCGCGGCGACCACGAGGATCGATGGGAGCGAGACGGCCCGAATGACCGTCCACACCCTCGCCCGGCGATGTCGCGCCGCGCTGGGCGGCGGGCCCCTGAGGCTCAGGTCGACGCGGTGGTCTTCCGTTCGATCGGCCGGCACGGGCGACCGCGGGCCCCGCCCGGTCGGGGCCGAGCGCGTGGACGGCGCGTCGGCAGCACGGGGACCCGACTGGGCTGCGGCGGCGTCGAGACGCTCGACGCGCAGGATGGCGGCGCGTGGGGCGCACGGGCGAGGCTGGGGCGCCGACGGGGAACGAGCGCCCTCGCCGGACCGCCGCACCCGCGCCGGACGGCCCCGGCCCCTCATGTGATGCGACCCGTGCCCAATGCGCCGAAGTGTCGACAATCCGTGCCGCCGGCGGCCGTCCCGACATCCTCACCATCGCCGCGAGCGATGGAACGCGCGCGAGGAGGGCGTCGATCCGGCGGTGCGGGCTCTGCTGGCGTGTTGCGGCTCCGCGGGATCCGGACGCGCTGGCGGCCGAGCCAGACGGGGATGGCTACTCGTTCGAGCCGGGTGTGGTCCGGGGTGACGTCGTGTCGGGTCACGCCATCTGGGTCGGGTCGTCAGCGACGAGGCAGCCCGGCGGTCGTGTCGTACCCGACACCGTGGCGGCGCGCTCGACCGCACGGAACTGCACCGCCTGTTGGGTCACGCTCGAAAGGGGCCGGTGGTCGGTTCCCACTCGAGAGGGAGAGCTCCATGAGAAGGCATTCGAGGGTGACGAATGCGCCGCCGTCTACCTGACGGGCGGTGGCGGAGCTGGCGCCTCCGGGGGCGGCAGCAGCATGACCGCTCCGACGAGGAAGCACAGGGCGCCGACGAGGGTGCCGAAGTTGGACAGCTCGGCATTCCACTCGTCATCGCTGGCCGGGACGACGTAGGCGGCGACGGCGGAGACGCCGAAGGCCACCGAGCCGGCCAGGTTGATCACGCTGTTCCACCACACCCTCGGCCGGGGCCGGCCGTCGACCACCTCGCCGCGGGCGTCGATCAGTGCGAGGCTGCTGGCGACGAGGAAGGCGATCGAGCCGAGGGTGTCGGGGCGCCACACCCGCTGGTCGGCGACGGCTGCGTCGAGGTTGACGCGAACTGCGTTGGCGGTGCTCCAGTTGAACCACAGCGTGCCGGCCAGCTGCACAGCGCACGCAACCCAGGTGACGTTGCCTGGTGCCCACGCCCAGAAATGGCCGCGCGGGGTGACGCCGTCCGCAGGCAGTGCATCGACACTCTCGCGGTACTGCAGGAAGGCCGCGGAGGTGAAGAAGACCGAGCCGACGAAGAACGTCACCGCCGTGAGTCGCAGGCCTACGGCCTCGGCGTAGTACGGGACGGCGCCGAGCGCGAACAGGCTTGAGCCGACGATGAACAGCACGGAGATCCACCAGTCGCGCCCGCGCACCTGGTGTGGTGGACTCGTGATCTCCGGCCCCGCAGTCATCGAGAATCGTCCGAACTGGGTGAGGTGCGCGGCTGCGGCCCGTCCGTACTGTTGGTCGTTCCCGGCGAACCGGCCGGGACGTTCCGGAGATGAGTCCAATGGCGCTGCACCCTCGAGAGTCCGTCCGTTCCTCGCTCGATGATTGCGTCTACGCCGGTCAGGACCTGGCGAAGGCGGCTCCCAAGTATCGCTTCCCCGACACCGAATGGCGCGCCGAAGACGCCTACGCCGTGGTCGCCGACGAGCTCATGCTCGACGGCAACTCGCGCATGAACCTGGCCACGTTCTGCCAGACGTGGGAAGAGCCGGAAGTCCACAGGTTGATGGATCTGGCCATCGACAAGAACATGATCGACAAAGACGAGTACCCGCAGACGGCCGAGATCGAGCGCCGCTGCGTCCACATGCTCGCCGACCTGTGGAACGCTCCGGAGTCGGCCAACACCGTCGGGGCGTCCGCCATCGGCTCGTCGGAGGCCTGCATGCTCGGCGGGATGGCAGCCAAGTGGCGCTGGCGGGCGAAGCGGGCGGCCGCCGGACAGCCCGCCGACCGGCCCAACATGGTGTGCGGTCCGGTGCAGGTCGTGTGGCACAAGTTCGCCAAGTACTGGGACATCGAGATGCGCGAGGTCCCAATGTCCGAGGGGCACTACGCGATGGACGCCGACGACATGCTGGCCCGCGTCGACGAGAACACCATCATGGTCGTGCCGACGTTCGGCGTGACGTACACGGGTGCCTACGAGATGGTCAAGCCGCTGGCCGATGCGCTGGATCGTCTGCAGGCCGAGACGGGTCTCGACATCGACATCCACGTCGACGGAGCCAGCGGGGCGTTCCTGGCGCCCTTTTGCGCCCCCGACATCGAGTGGGACTTCCGGCTGCCTCGCGTGAAGTCGATCAGCACGTCGGGCCACAAGTTCGGTCTGGCACCGCTCGGTGTCGGCTGGGTCGTCTGGCGCGACGTCGCCGAGTTGCCCGACGACCTCATCTTCCACGTGTCCTACCTCGGTGGCGACATGCCGGTGTTCCAGATCAACTTCTCCCGACCCGCCGGCCAGATCGCAGCCCAGTACTACGACTTCGTCCGTCTCGGACGAGAGGGCTACCGGCGCGTCCACATGGCCTCCTACGACACGGGCAGGTTCCTCGCCGAAGAGATCGCCAAGCTGGGACCGTTCGAGTTGATCTGTGACAGCAACCCCGAGACCGGCATCCCATCCGTGGCGTGGAAGCTGACTGTCGGCGCCGATCCCGGCTACACGCTCTACGACCTTGCCGATCGCCTCCGCATCCGCGGATGGCAGGTGCCGGCCTACCCCCTCACAGGATCCATTTCCGAAGTCGCCGTTCAGCGCATTCTCGTCCGCCAAGGTGTCAGCCGCGACCTGGCGACGATCCTGCTCGACGACATGCGCGACTCCGTCGCCCACTTCACCAAGCACCCGATCACCGTCCCGATGACCCCACAGGAAGCATCCGGATTCAGCCACCTCTGACCAGCGCACGTCGGCGGGCTCTTGGGTGTGCCCCGCTGGACCATTCGTGTCGCGTCATCCGGGAGGCGTCAGTCCAGGCGGCCGGCCGACGAAGTCGCGGTGCACCTCGCCGGCCGACAGCCAGCCGGGCGCTGGCAACGTCCTGCGTGGCGCGAGCCTGGTCGACTCGCTCCCTGCGCACCGCCTGACGCGGTGCGCGCACGAGAACCGTCGGCTCAGCGCCCGGAGACGCGTGCGCCGCATCCCACTCCTTCCGCCACGCACGCCAGATCTTGGCGGGTAGCGCTCGACGCGGGCCGCCGTGGGACCATGACGACATGGACGTCTTCGGGGTGTACACCCAGATCACCTACGACGTGCGCGGTGAGGTCGCCGTCATCACGTTGGACCGGCCCGACAAGCTCAACGCCTGGACGCCGTCGATGGCCGAGGAGCAAGCCGACGCGATCCGCAGGGCGAACGACGACCCGGCCGTCGGGGCGATCGTCACGACCGGTGCCGGGCGCGGGTTCTGTGCCGGCGCCGACATGGAGGCGACGTTCCAGTCGCGCATCGACGGTGTCGATCCCGGGCAGGACACCCAGGGCGGGCGCGGCGGCATGCCGGCCGGGCTCGATTGGGTGGCGCTCGTTCGGGGATCGAAGCCGATGGTCGCGGCGATCAACGGGGCGGCGATCGGGATCGGCGTCACGATGTGCCTGCCGATGGACCACATCGTCGCCGCACCGACGGCGAAGCTCGGGATGGGCTTCATCAAGGTCGGCCTGGTGCCCGAGCTGGCCAGCACCCGGCTGCTCGCCGAGCGGGTCGGTTTCGGCCAGGCCAGCGATCTGTGCCTGTCCGGGCGGGTCATCTCGGGCGAGGAGGCGGGGCGCATCGGTCTGGCTGACCGCATCGCCGATGACGTCGTCGCCACGGCGATCGAGATCGCCGAGTCCTACGCCGCCAATCCGGCGCCGCAACTGCTCATGACGAAACGACTCCTCGGGGCCAGTGACGAGGAGCTCGCTGCGGTGCAGGCCGCCGAGCACCACTCGCTCGTCGAGTGCTGGGCGTCGCCCGAGCACGCCGAGGCCGTGCAGGCGTTCATCGAGAAGCGGCCCCCGGTGTTCGTCCGATGATCCCGGCCTGGATCGAGCTGGAGGGCGCTCACAACGCCCGCGACATGGGCGGCCTGACCACTCCTGACGGTCCGACGAGGTCGGGGGTGCTGCTGCGCTCCGATGCCCTCGACCAGCTCACGCCGGGCGACGTCGAGCGCCTGACGGAGGTGGTCGGGCTGTCCCACGTGATCGATCTGCGCTCGGGGTCGGAGCGCGAGCGCCGCGGGCGAGGGCTCCTCGGGGGCACCGGCATCCGCTACAGCGAGCTGGAGATCATCGGTGTCGACGACATGACCCGCCGCCAGGGCGAGCGGGAGACCGCGGTTGCCGCTGGCCGTCCGACGGCCGAGATCATGTCCGACGGCTACGTCGAGCTGCTCGCCCTCGGCGGGCAGTCGTTCTCGACGGCGTTCCGCCGGATCCTCGAGCCGGGCGGGTCCCCGGTGCTCGTGCACTGCGCGGCAGGCAAGGACCGCACGGGCGTGATGATCGCCCTGCTACTCGACGTCGCCGGGGTCGACCGTGCCGACATCATCGCCGACTACGCGGCCACGGACGGACGGATGGCGCCGATCCTGGAACGGTTCGGCGTCGGCGCAAGCTACGAGCAGGCCAACCGCCCCGACGACGCCGCCGCACGTGTGCCCGCTTTCGTGTTCGGCGCCCAGGCCGACACGATGGCGCACTTCGTGCGCCACCTCGACACGACGTGGGGCGGTGGGGCCGGCTACCTGCGCGGCCACGGCATCACCGACGACGAGCTGGCGGCCTGGCGAACCCTGTTCGTCGGCTGACGCGCGGCGGGGGCGTCGCCACGCTCAACAGTCGGTCTCGGCCGGCGGGGCCTCGAGGTCGACGAGGTAGCCGTGGATCAGGTCGTCGCCGCACGCTGACTCGCCGTAGCCCGTGTGCGTCTCCGCGGTGACGACGATCAGTCGCCCGTCCTCGAGCGCCGCAGCCATCCGACGCGTGCTGGCCAGCGGGGTCGCCGGGTCGCCCGTCGTGCCGACGACCACGATGGGGCCGACGCCGGCGCCGGTGATCGTGGCCCGCGGGTTCTTCGACGGTGGGAAGAACGCGCACTGGTAGTCGCTGTTCGTGCCCGGAGGCGTGAGCCGCGGGGCCACTGCCGAGATCTCCGGCATCGTGGCGTCGTAGTCGGCGACCGTCGGGCGGTCGGACCGGTCCATGCAGCTGATCGTGAGGAACGCCTCCAGTTCGTTGCCCCACGTGCCGTCGGGTGCGCGCTGGAAGTAGTCGTCGTACATGGCCAGCAGCCCGGCACCGTCACCGTCCTGGGCGGCGGCCAGGGCATCGGCGAACGGGCCCCAGTAGAGGTCGTCGTTGTACATCGCCTGGATCGACGCCTGCCGGGCGACCGCTCGGTTGACGTCGGGACGGCCCTGAGAGCTGGGGATCGGTTGCTCGTCGAGCCCGTCCATCAGCACGTCGTAGGCGGCGGCGGCCTTGCCGCCGTTGTTGAACGCGCACCCGGGGTCGGCACCGCACTGGGTCAGGAAGGCATCCAGCGTTCCCTCGAACCCCTCCTGCTGCTGGACCTCCTGCTGGAGCGTGCCGGCCTCCGGATCGACCGCGCCGTCGAGCACGGCGGCCCGCACGGTCTCGGGGAACAGCGTGGCCCACGTCGCTCCGAGCTCGCTGCCATAGCTGAACCCGAAGTAGCTGATCGTCTCCTCACCGAGCGCCCGCCGCAGCGAGTCGATGTCGCGAGCGCTGTCGTTCGTCCCGACGTGGTCGAGGATGTCGGCGTTCTTGGTCACGCATGCCTCGGTCAGGTCCGTGGAGTTGTCGACGATCGCCTGCCTCTCGGCCTCGTCGTCGGGCGTGATGTCGAGTGCCCCGAAGAACGCGTCGTAGTCGTCGATGCAATCGATGGCGGGCAGGCTCAGCCCGGTGCCCCGCGGGTCCCAGGCGACGATGTCGAAGTGCTCGAGGATCGGGTCCTGGAAGACGTGTTCAGCAGCCAGGGCGAAGTCCGTGCCGCCGAAGCCGGGCCCGCCCGGGTTGACGAGCAGCGACCCGATCCGCTCTTCGGGATCGTGGGCACGGTGACGGGCCACGAGGAGGTCGAACGACGCTCCCTCGGGGTCGTCGTAGTCGACGGGGACGGTGAGGATGGACGTGTCGGTGTCCTCGCCGTAGGCCAGCCAGTCGAGCGCCCCGACACCGGGTGGCAGCGCCAGGCCAGGATCGGACGAGGACGTCTCCACTGCCGGGTCGGTGGAACCGGTCGTGTCGCTCGGATCGGTGGTGGCCGGATCGGTGATGACCTCGACGCCGCCAGGACCGGCGTCAGCGTGCTCTGTCGTGACACCGTCGTCGGCGCCGCAGGCGGTCACAGCCAGCAGCGCGAGGGCACCGAGCGCGGCCAAGTGGCCGCGCCGGGATCTTCTCGCCATGGATGGGAATGGTAGGGGGCACATCCGGCGAGTTGGCTTCGTAGCCTCGGTGACAGATGCGCATGGGCCCCCACCACCTGATGCCTCGGGATCGGACCGAGGCGGCCACCAGCGATCTCTCGCGCGCCACGGTCCGGCGCATCTGGTCGTTCGCCCGCCCGTACCGCGCGACGATCGTGCTGTTCCTCGTCGCCATCCTGGCCGCGGCCCTCCTCGCCCTGGTCCCGCCCCTGGTCGTGCGGGCCATCCTCGACACCGCGATCCCCGCCAAGGACGGGGCGATGATCACGTGGCTGGCCCTCGCCGCGGTCGGGGCGGCCGTCGGGGACGCCGCCCTCGGCATCGTCCAGCGTTGGTGCAGCGCTCGCGTCGGGGAGGGCCTCATCTACGACCTCCGCCGGGCGTTGTTCGCGAAGGTCCAGCGGATGCCGATCGCGTTCTTCACCCACACCCCGACCGGCGCGCTGACATCACGGCTGAACAACGACGTGATCGGCGCCCAGACGGCCGTGACGAGCACGCTGGGCAGCGTCGTCAGCAACGTCGTCGTGCTCGTCACGACGCTCCTCGCGATGCTCGCCCTGGAGTGGCGCCTGACGCTGATGGCCCTCGTCGTGCTGCCGCTGTTCCTCCTGCCGGCCCGCCGGGTGGGCCGGAGGTTGCAGGACATCTCGCGCCAGCAGATGAACTTCAACGCGACGATGAACACCCAGATGACCGAGCGTTTCAACGTGGCCGGCGCCATGGTCGTCAAGTTGTTCGGCGACCACCGGCGCGAGGACGCCGCGTTCGAGCGCCAGGCCGCCGGCGTGCGCGACACGGGCATCCGCAGCGCGATGTACGGCCGGGTGTTCTTCGTCGCGCTCGGCATGGTCGGCGCCGTCGGCGCGGCCGCCGTCTACGGCTTCGGCGCCCACCTCGTCGTCTCGGGCCAGATGACGACCGGCACGCTCGTCGCCCTGGCCGCCCTGACGGCGCGGATCTACGCACCGCTCACGGGGCTGACCAACGCCCGCGTCGACCTGATGACGTCGCTGGTCAGCTTCGAGCGGGTCTTCGAGGTGCTCGACGTCGATGAGCCGATCACCGACCGGCTCGGCGCCGTGGACCTCGTCGCCCCGACCGGTCGGGTCACGCTCGAGGACGTGACGTTCCGCTACCCACCGGCGTCGGCCACGGCCATCACCTCGATGGATCGGCAGGGTCCGTCCGCCGATCCCGACCGTGACGTGCTGGCCGGCGTCTCGCTCGACATCCTGCCCGGCGAGACCGTTGCGCTCGTCGGCTCGTCGGGCGCCGGCAAGTCGACCCTCGTCACGCTGATCCCGCGCCTCTACGACGTCACCGGCGGTGCGGTGCTGCTCGACGGTCATGATGTCCGCGACCTCACGCTCGACTCCCTGCGGGCGGCGATCGGTGTCGTCGCCCAGGACCCCCACCTCTTCCACGACACGATCGGCGAGAACCTCCGCTACGCCAAGCCCGACGCCACGATCGACGAGCTCGTCGGTGCCTGCCGCGCTGCCCGCATCCTCGACACCGTGCGCGACCTGCCGGACGGCTTCGATACCGTCGTCGGCGAGCGCGGGTACCGCCTGTCGGGCGGCGAGAAGCAGCGCCTGGCCATCGCCCGACTGCTGCTCAAGGATCCGGCGGTGATGATCCTCGACGAGGCGACGAGCCACCTCGACAACGACAACGAGAGCCAAGTCCAGGCCGCGCTCGAGACGGCGATGTTCGGCCGCACGGCGCTCGTCATCGCCCATCGCCTGTCGACCATCCGTCACGCCGACCGCATCGCCGTCCTCGAAGCGGGCCGCATCGTCGAGCTCGGCACGCACGACGAGCTCATCGCCCTCGACGGTCGCTACGCCGCCCAGCTGCGCGTCGGCGCGGCGGCCCCGATCATCGACCCCGTCATCTCGTGAGGTGCCCATGACCTCGTTGCCGCTGGCCGACATCCGGGTGCTCGACATCTCGACGGTCATCGCCGGGCCGAACTGCGCGCGCTACCTCGGCGACTTCGGCGCCGACGTCATCAAGGTCGAGCGGCCCGGCGGCGACAGCCTGCGCAACATGGCGTGGAAGGACGATCGCGACGGCGAAGGCCTGTGGTGGAAGTTGGCCAATCGGAACAAGCGCACGGTCGTCGCCGACCTCAAGGACCCGACGGACTTCGCGCTGGTCGCGACGCTGGCCGCCGAGGCCCATGTGCTGGTCGAGAACCTGCGCCCGGGCCGGCTGGAGCGGCTGGGGCTCGGACCCGATGTGCTGCACGCCACCAACCCGCGACTCGTGATCGTGCGGGTGTCGGGGTTCGGGCAGGACGGTCCGTACGCCGGGCGGCCGGGCTTCGCCACGATCGCCGAAGCGATGTCCGGGCTCGCGGCGATCAGCGGGGAGCCCGGGGGCCAGCCGCTGCTCCCGCCGATCGCGCTGACGGACGAGGCGACGGGACTCGCGGCTGCGTTCGCCGCCATGGTCGCGCTGCACAGCGGCGTCGGCCAGGTGGTCGACGTCAATCTGCTGGAGACGATGTTCCAGCTCATGGGTCCGCTGCCCTCCGTGTACGCGGTGCGCGGCGAGCAGCAGGCCCGGCTCGGTGCCGGCCTCCCGTACACCGTCCCGCGCGGGACGTACCGGTGCGCCGACGACCGCTGGATCGCGGTGTCGACGTCCAGCGACTCGGTGGCCGGGCGCGTCATGACCCTCCTCGGCCTGGCCGACGACGAGCGCTTCGGCTCGTTCGCCGGACGGGCCGAGCACCGCGACGAGCTCGAGGCCATCGTCGTCGCATGGTGCGCGGCGCGGACCGCCGACGTCGCGCTCGGCGAGCTGTCGGCCGTCGACGCCGCGGCGGGCCCGGTGATGGACATGGCTGAGATCAGCGCCGACCAGCACTACGCGTCGCGCTCGATGATCGTCGACGTCGACGGCACGCCGATGCAGGCGTTGATCGCCCGCCTCAGCAGGACGCCGGGCGCGATCCGCCACGCCGGCCGCCCGCTCGACGCCGACGGTGACGACATCCGCGCCGGCGGTTGGTGACCGGACCCGATCAGAGCGCGCCCGATCAGACCCCGCCCGATCAGACGACGGCGGGATCGGCGGGGCGGCCGGACGGCGGGTCGATCGCCAGCATGAGCCCGACCAGCGCCGCCATCACGACCGCACACCCGGCGACGGCGACGCCGACCGGGGCGGTGAGCCCGATCAGGACCATCGCGACCGCGCCGATCAGCTTCGAGCCGACGTTGAAGACCGTCGCGGCGTGGTGGGTGAGCAGCATCAGCAGGGCCAGGCCACAGAGGTAGAGGGCGACAGGGATGGCGATCGAGAGGGCCCCGGTGCGGGAGCTGACCTCGTCGTGTGCGGCCTCGGCGGCGACGTGCAGGCCGGCGCCGAGCGCGGCCAGGGAGGCGAACACGATGCTGTGGGCGTATCCCCATCGGAACGCCAGGCGCTCGGTCGGGCGCAGGTGCCCGGGGTGGTCGAAGTACAGCCACCACGCGCCGAACGCCAGCACCAGGCCGCCGCTCGCCACCGCGACGAGACCGGCCGACACTCCGCCCTCCGCGACCTCCTTGATGCCGACGGTCGCCGACAGCAGCGACTCACCGAGGACGATGATCGTGAACAGTCCGTAGCGCTCCTCGATGTGGTCCGGGTGGAACAGCCGGAAACGGACGGCGAGACGACCGGCGCCGCCCTCGGCCCACCAGGGGACGTACATCTCGCCGACCGCCAGCAGCAGGAACAGCGGTGCCGTCCATTCGGGAGGCGTCGCGAGGATGCCGAGCCACAGCACCTGCACCACGGCGATGCCACCGGCGTACCGGTAGCACCGGACCCGCTGCTCCGGGAAGCGACGCCCGACCCGCACCCATTGCGTGATCAGCCCCGCCCGCATGATGAGGTACCCGACGACGCACACCGTGAACGTGTGGTCCTCGACGGCCCGCGAGACGCCGGCCGCGTAGACGAGCGCACCGGCCATCTGCACCAGCGTCAGGAGGCGGTAGGGCAGGTCGTCGGCGTCGTGGGCCGACGCGAACCACGTGAAGTTCATCCATGCCCACCACACGCCGAAGAACCCCATGGCGAAGCCGATGACGCCGTCGGCCACGTGCCCGGCGACGACCTCGTGGTGCAGGCCGGCGGCCGCCTCGGCGACGGCGACGACGATGCAGAGGTCGAAGAAGAGCTCCAGCGGTGTCGACGCCCGGTGCTGCTCGTCGGGATCGCGCACGACGGGACCGACGCTGATCGCACTGCGCAGCGGCATCCGCCGAGTGTAGGAAACCGGTCGGTTCACACACCCCGCGACGCGAGCGCAACGAGGACGACGATGAACGCAACGGCGCCGGCGGCGAACCCCGACAGCGCCCGGCGCGACGTTCGCCACCCATCGTCGAGCGGCCGGAGGTTCAACGCCAGGGCGGCGATGATCACGGCGTAGACGACGACCATCAGGGCCCACCCGACGACCGCCCTGCCCCAGCCGATCCCGTCCGCGACGACGGCGAAGACGGCGACGGTGTTCACCGCCGCCACCGCGCCGAGCGCAACCCGCACGGCGCGCGGCCAGTCGGTGCGGCCGAGCCCGAGCGAGCCGGTGACGAGTGCCGGGAGCATGACGATGCCGGCGGCCGCGCCGAGGAGCACGGCCACCCCGGTCGTCGGGATCCGCACGATCGTCTGGGCCCAGCGCGGCCACCGCCGGCGCCGGACGGCGAGTGCCAGGCCTTGCGCGCCTCCGACCACCGTGAACAGCCCGATGATGAACAGCGTGCCCGACCAGCTGAACTCGGGATCGCCGGAGATGACGCGCATCCACAGCCGGGCCACGACTCCCCACACGAACCCGCCGGCGCCGAACGCCAGCACCGTCAGGATCGACGATGTCGCCGACGGGCGGGTGGACGCCGGTAGCGCTGGCGTGACGGACGCCAACGTGTCACTCACCGGTGATGACCCCGCAGGCGGCGCGACCGCCGGAGTCCCCTGTGGCGAGCGTCGTGCTGTCCGGTCCGGCGACGCCACCGGCGGTGTAGCGGGGCGGGATGTTGGCCAGGTTGTCGGGCCCGATGTGGAGGACCACGGCCCGCCCGACGAGCGCACCCGGGTCGATCCTGTCCGTCACCGACTGGCCGGTCCCGCTGCCATCGGCCTGGACCAGGAGGCTGGGGAGGTCCCCCTCGTGGAAGCCGTGCGGCATGCCGCTCGGGCTCCAGTGTCCCTGGACGTTCGCGAACGCCGTCGCCGGGTCGCACGGCCCTCCCGTCGGGTTGGCGTGGATGTGCAGACCGTGGAACGTGCCGGCGCCGGCCGTGTAGCCGTCCACCGTCACCTTGACCGTCGTGGACCGCGGGTCGCCGTCGAACTTCACCGTGCCGATGCGGACGCCGCCCGCGTCGCGCAGGACGGCCCGGGCCTGCCAGCTCCCGCCGGCCGCCGGCTCAGCCGGCGACAGCACCATCGCGGTCACGGCCGCTGCCGCGGCCACTCCCGCCGCGACCGCTGCCATCCATCGTGTGCCCATGTCGGACTCCCTCCTCGTCGTCGCCGGCGCCCATGTCGGTCCGCCGCCTCGTACACCGACAGACGAGCGGCGAGTCCTCGCGGGTGACACGGATCGCCATCGCAGTGACGGGGGCCACTACCGTCGGCGACGTGGCGATGATCGAGCACGGTCCGACCAGCCTCCACTTCGAGACATGGGGGTCGGGCCCACCGGTGCTGCTGCTGGCCCCCGGCGGCCTGCGGGCGTCACGGATCGCGACCTGGAGTGCGGCGCCGTGGAGCCCGATCGACGCGCTGGCCGACCGTTTCACGGTCGTCGGCATGGACCAGCGCAACACCGGGCCGTCGTTCGCGCCGATCACCGCGGCCGACGGCTGGCCGTCGTACGCCGCCGATCAGCTCGCCGTGATGGACCACCTCGGCTTCGAGCGGTTCGGCGTCGTCGGCATGTGCATCGGTGGGGCGTTCATCGTCGAGCTGCTCACCGAGGCGCCCACCCGGGTCGCCGCGGCCGTGGCGATGCAGCCGGTCGGTCTCGACGCCAACCGCGACGCCTTCCGCGAGATGTTCGACGCGTGGCGGTCCGAGATCTCCGAGGCCCACCCCGAAGCCGGCGAGGACGACTGGGACGGGTGCTGGTCCAACATGTTCGGCGGTGACGACGTGCTGTTCAGCGCACCCGACGATGCCCTTGCGTCGGTGCCGACACCGATCCTGGTGCTGCAGGGCGCTGACCGGTACCACCCGACGTCGGCCTCGCGCCTGCTGGCGGAGGCCGCCCCGGCCGCCACGTTGATCGAGCACTGGAAGGACCCGGACCACGCGCCCGCGGCGCGGGCGGCTGTCGACGAGTTCCTCGACGCGCACGTGACCTGATGGTCACCCGCGAGCGGTGCTTGCTCGTCTGTCCTCACGTGAGCGATGCCAGCCCCTCGACCGTCGGGGGAGCACCTGTCACGATCCAGTGGTGGGGACCCTCGTGAGCGGGCTGCTCGCTGGTGCGCTGCACGAGTGGCTCGGACCGCTGGCGTGGCTGACGACGGACGTCCCGGTCGCTCTCGATCGCCGGGTCGCCGACGACCCCGACCGTCTCGTGGCCGAGCTGTTCGCCGTCGAGGGCCGCTCGCTCGTGCGCCTGGCCCGGCTGTTCACCGACGACCGCAACGCCGCCGAGGACCTCGTGCAGGAGGCCTTCATCCGGTTCGCCCGCAACGTCCATCGCATCGAGGACGTCCGCCGGGCGCCCGCCTACCTCCGCTCGATCGTCCTCAACCTCGCCCGCGACCACAACCGGCGGGGCCTGGTGTCGATGCGCCACCGACTGCCGTTCGGCGAGATCGGTCCGGGCATCGAGGACGAGCTGGCGGTTCGGCAGGACCAGCGCGACGTGCTCGACGCGCTGCGCGACCTGCCCGCCCGCCAGCGATCGTGCCTCGTCCTGCGGTACTACGACGAGCTCGGGCCGGACGAGATCGCGGCGACGCTGGGGATCTCCCGCAACTCGGTCAAGACCCACCTCCAGCGCGGCCTCGCCGCCCTCGAGGCGCGGCTGACCCCGGAGGCGGCGACGTGAGCTCGCTCGAGGGGCGGCTGCGCGACGCGCTGCACGACGGTGCCGCCACCATCACCGAGAGCGCCGACCTGTTCGCCCGCGTCGAGCTCAGCATCGAGGACGATCGCCGGCTGCGGACGCAGCATCGCGGCCTGCTCGCCATCGCCGGCTGCATCCTCGGCGCGCTCGTGTCGATCTTCGTCAGCGTCGTCGATCTTCAAGAAGGAGAGCTGCTCATGGACTGGTGGATCTTGGAGGTCGCCACGACCGCCGTGCTCGTCGCGATCGCGTGCTGGCTCGGTCCGCTGATCAAGCGCTTCGGGCGCAGCTACGCCGCCGATGTCTTCCGCGGCAATCCGCGGACCGGCAAGAGCTTCATCATGCTCACCGACATCGCGTACTACCTGATCTTCTTCTCCTACATCCTGTTCACGGTGTCGTTCGCGCCGCGCGAGTCGTGGAGCGACACCGTGACCGCGGCCCAGATGCAGCACGAGACAGCACGGGTGGCGGGGATCTTGCTGATCATCGGTGTGCTGCACGGCGTCAACCTGCTGACCCTGCCGGTGATGGGACGGCTGCTGACGCTGAACCGGCGCCTGGACGACACCACGCCGCCGGTCGAGGACGGATGACCGCGCCGACCCGCCGCGCCGCATGCGCGGCGGCGCTCGCGTTCTCGCTCGCGCTCGCGCTCGGCGGCCCGGGGCCGGCCGCCGCGGCCGCCGATCAGCGCACCGTCGACCTGCGACTCGGTGAGCGCGGGGGCGTCATGGTCGGCGACGAGACGGTCGACCAACTGGTCGACGGCGAGGTGCTGCGCGTGCACGTCAGCGGCGCATCGGCGTACGGCCGCGGCAAGGTCCGCCAGTGCGTCGCGACGGTGCGAGACGTCGCGCGGTGCACCAACGCGTTCCCCGTCCAGTTCCGCGAGGACGGCACGGCGTCGTTCCAGTACCAGGCGATCGACCCTGGTGGGTGCGACGGGACGATGCCGTGCGTGCTCGTCGTCGACGACCTGGACGCCGCCCGCCGGGCGCTGGCGTTCACGGTGTTCGGCGGCCCGGCACCCCCGGCCCCGGTGGCGACGTTGACGCCCCCCGGGCCCTACGAGCCGGGGCAGGCGGTGCGCGTCGACATCTCGGGGCTCACGCCCGGCGCCGAGGTCAGTGCCGGCTTCTGCGCCACCCAGTGCGGCGCGCGGCACGGCGCCCAGGCGGGACCGGGCGGGAGTGCTGTCGTCGACGTGACGATCGGCGAGCGCTGCCGCGACTGCGGGCTCACCGTCGTCGCCGGCGTCAGCAGCACGACCCTGGACGTGCCGTTCGTCCCCGCCCCGGCCCCCCGCTACGACCCCGCGCGACTCGTCGGCGGTCTCGTCGCGGCGGCCGCTCTCCCCGTGCTGGCTTGGCGGCTCGCCGCGACGCTCGACTGGCGACCGCCCTCCGAGGCCGCCACCCCCGACCTCGACGCCGCATCCCTGGACGGCCCATCCGAGTCTTGGCGGTAGTCCGAGTGTCGGCGGCGCCCCC
>JBEVOM010000237.1:0-7262 GCA_040507575.1 Ilumatobacteraceae bacterium | reverse complement strand
ACTGGCCGGTACCGCCGGTCTGCTTGATGTGGCGGTACTCCACCGACTCGACCGGTCGGGTTATCGTCTAGCGGTAGGCCACCTGCGGCTTGCCGACTGTGGCCTCGACGGCGAACTCGCGCTGCATGCGGTCGACCAGCACCTCGAGGTGCAGCTCGCCCATGCCGGAGATGACGGTCTGGCCGGTCTCCTCGTCGCTGCGGATGCGGAACGTCGGGTCCTCGTCGGACAGCGACTTGAGCGCCTTGCCGAGCTTGTCCTGGTCGCTCTTCGTCTTCGGCTCGATGGCGACATGGATGAACGGCTCGGGGAACTCCATGCGCTCGAGGATCACGGGATCGGCGCGATCGCAGAGCGTGTCGCCCGTCGTCGTGTCCTTGAACCCCAGTCCGGCGACGATGTCGCCGGTGTAGGCCACGTCGAGGTCCTCGCGCTGGTTGGCGTGCATCAGCAGGATGCGCCCGAGCCGCTCCCGGCGCTCCTTGATCGAGTTGAAGACCTCTTCGCCCTTGTTGATGGTGCCCGAGTACACGCGGAAGTACGTCAGCTTGCCGAACGGGTCGGCGACGATCTTGAACGCCAGCGCGGCGAACGGAGCCTTGTCATCGGCCTCGCGGGTGACCTCTTCGTCGCCGCGCATGTTCGTGCCGCGCGTCGGCGGGATGTCCAGCGGGCTGGGCAGGTAGTCGACGACGGCGTCGAGCATGGGCTGGACGCCCTTGTTCTTGAACGCCGACCCGGTGAGGACCGGGACGAAGTGACCGGCCAGCGTGCCGATGCGGATGACCTTCTTGAGGTCGGCCTCGGTGAGGGGCTCGTCACCGAGGTACTTCTCGAGCACGTCGTCGTCCTCGCCGGCGACGGTGTCGAGCAGCTTGTGGCGCCACTCGTCGGCCTCGGCCTGCTGACCGGCGGAGATCTCCTCCTCGCGGTACGTCGCGCCCTTGTCGTCGCCGTCCCAGATGAGCGCCTTCATCTTCACGAGGTCGACGACGCCGGCGAAGTTGCCCTCGGAGCCGATGGGGAGCTGCACGACGGCCGGCGTGGCCTCGAGGCGGCTCTCGATCATCTCGACGGTGCGGAAGAAGTTGGCGCCCGTGCGGTCCATCTTGTTGACGAAGCACATGCGGGGCACGTTGTACTTGTTGGCCTGGCGCCACACGGTCTCGGTCTGCGGCTCGACACCGGCGACCGAGTCGAAGACGGCGACCGCGCCGTCGAGCACGCGCAGCGACCGCTCGACCTCGATGGTGAAGTCGACGTGGCCGGGCGTGTCGATGATGTTGATCCGGTGGTCGTTCCAGAACGCGGTCGTCGCAGCGGACGTGATCGTGATGCCGCGCTCCTGCTCCTGAGCCATGTGGTCCATGACCGCGGCGCCCTCGTGGACCTCGCCGATCTTGTAGGTCTTGCCGGTGTAGTAGAGGATGCGCTCGGTGGTCGTGGTCTTGCCGGCGTCGATGTGCGCCATGATGCCGATGTTGCGGTAGCGCTCGAGGGGGAACTCACGCTTGGCCATTACCTGATCACCTTGACTCGCGACGTACGAACACACGAAGGACCCGGGCGAGATCTCGCTCGGGTCGAGAAGCCCGTCGACGGTCCGGGGACCGGTCTTCAGGGCCTGTTCAAGGCTAGCGGGAGGCAGCGTCGACTGCACCGGGACGCGGCCGCCCGGGCGACGCGGCGACGGGGTCAGCGACCCTGGTGCATGTACTCCGTCAGCGCGTCGTTCTCGAGCTTCAGCTCGCCCACCCGGGCCTTGACGACATCGCCGATCGACACGATGCCGGCCAGCAGCCCGGCATCGTCGAGCACCGGGAGGTGGCGGATGCGACGCTCGGTCATCGACGACATGAGCTCGTCGGCCGAGTCCTCGGGCCGGCAGGTGACGACCGTCGTCGACATCACCGAACCGACGGTGCGCCCGAGGGTTGCCGCGCCGTGCGCGGCGAGTGCCCGCACGACGTCTCGCTCGGACACGATGCCGTCGATGTGACGGTCGTCATCGGACACCACGAGCGCGCCGACCCCTCGATCGCGCAGCTGCGCCGCGGCGTCGGCCAGCGAGGCCCGCTGGCCGATCGTGGCCACTTCCGTCCCCTTGGTCCCCAGGATCGATTGCACGTTCATCCGAAGCCCCCTTCGTACGTGTTGGCGTGTGCTCTGCCCACCCGCGACGCTGCGGCTCCACCCCCGCACATGAGGTTAGCGGCTCGGGCTCGTGTGCCGAGACGAGGGGTCACCGTCGCCCCACGGACGCCGGCGTCGGATGTCAGAACCGGTAGTGCGCGTAGGCTCGGTTCGACTCGGCCATCTTCTGGATGTCGTCGCGCTTCTTGACGGCGGCGCCCAGGCCGTTGGCGGCGTCCATCAACTCGGCGGCGAGGCACTCGGCCATGGTCTTCTCGCGACGGGCACGGGCGAAGTCGACGACCCAACGGATGGCCAGCGTGGTCGAACGGCGGGGCCGGACCTCGACGGGGACCTGATAGGTGGCGCCACCGACGCGGCGGCTCTTGACCTCGAGCGGGGGCTTGACGTTGTCGATGGCCCGCTTGACGGTCGCCAGCGACTCCTCGCCGGTCTTCGTGGCGATGATGTCCATAGCCTCGTACACGATGTGCTCGGCCAGCGTGCGCTTGCCGTGGAGCATCACCTTGTTGACGATCTGGGTGATCAGCACCGAGTGGTGGATCGGATCGGCGACCAGGTCGCGACGGGGGGCAGGTCCTTTGCGCGGCATCAGCGGCTCACTGTCACTTCTCGGCCTTGGCGCCGTAGCGGCTACGGGCCTGCTTGCGGTTCTTCACCCCGGCCGCGTCCAGCGCGCCGCGGATGATCTTGTAACGGACGCCCGGGAGGTCGCGGACACGGCCGCCGCGAACGAGCACGATCGAGTGCTCCTGGAGGTTGTGGCCCTCACCCGGGATGTACGCCGTGACCTCGACGCCGCTCGACAGGCGCACTCGGGCGACCTTGCGGAGGGCCGAGTTCGGCTTCTTCGGGGTGTTGGTGTACACACGCGTGCAGACACCCCGACGCTGCGGGGAACCCTTGAGCGCCGGGGTCTTGGTCTTGGTGAACTTCGAGCTGCGGCCCTGTCGGACCAACTGCTGAATCGTGGGCACGCGAAACCTCTCGAGATCGAACGGTAGCTGTGGTCGGGGCGCCGTTCTCCGGGGCCTGTGCACAGGACCCTGCAATGTTATGGGTCGGGGGACACCAGGACAACCCGGGCGCCCACGCGTCGACGGCCGCCGCTACAGCACCACCCACTCGGTGGAGACGATGTGGGTGCCGCTCGGGTCGACGATCGTGATCCGGACCGGGCCGGGGGCGACGCCTTCGAACGTGAACCGGCCGAGGTGGTCCGTCGACTCCTCCGCGACCAGGTCACCGGCGGCGAGCTGGATGGTGCAGTTGTCGGGCGGGATGAGCTGCCCGACGATGCGTCGGGAGTCGTCGTCGACGACCATCACCTCGATCTCGACGCCGGGCGAGCGGAACGTCAGCTGCCGGGCGGTGTCACTCGCCCGGACCCCGGAGAGCTCGGACGCCGAGTCGAAGACCAGCTCGGCGAGCTCCTGATCGATCGTGCGCCACGTGAGGGCGGCCCGGGCGCCGGCGAGGACGTGGTCGGGCACCGGTTCGGCGGCACCGAGCGCCCGGGCCACCAGCTCGAGCAGTTCGTCGTCGGACACGGTCATGACAGGCCTTCTTTCGGGTCGAAGCCGGGCGGGAGGAGCTTCTTCAGGCGCTCGAGGCAACGGGCCCGGGTCGGGCCGATGCTGCCGATCGGGCGGCCGATCATCTCGGCGATCGTCTGGTAGTCGAGGGGTGGGACGGTGCACAGGAGCCGCATGAGCTGCTGGTCGGCGGCGGACAGCTGGGCGAAGGCCTGGAGCACGGCACGCAGCGTGACGTCGTCGGAGACCCGCTCCTCGACCGAGGGCGAGGTCAGTTCGGGGAGCTCGTCCACGTCGGCCTGGGGCGTCAGGCGGTTGTTGCCGCGGATCACCCGCAGCGACTCGTTGCGGGTGGTCGTGGCCAGCCATGACGCCAGGCGGTCGGGTTGGCGGATGCGGCCGCAATGCTCGGCGAGCCGCAGCCAGACGGTCTGCACGACGTCGTCGGTCGCCGCCGAGGACAGGCGGAAGGACCGAGCGACGGACCACACCAGCCCCGCATATCGAGTCACCACTTCGTCCCACGCCCGCTCATCACCCGCGACGACGCGCGACAGCAGCTCCTGCGCCTCCACGAGCGCGGAGCCTACGCCTCTGCCCTGCTGCCCGGTGGTGCCGTTCCTCACGTCATCCTGATCGCGCAGACGACCGCCTGATACGTCGCCCAGGCGCGCGGTTGGTGCCACGATGGCACGGTGATCGTCGACGCCGCCTGGTACGTGGAGGGCCGGCGCACCCTCGAGACGGACTCGATCGAGAAGCTCGCCGCCGAGCGGGGCGGGGCCGGCTTCGGGTGGCTCGGTCTGCGGATGCCGAGTGACGGGGAGCTGGACGCCGTGCGCGACGCCTTCGACCTCCCGGAGCTGGCGATCGCCGACGCCCGCCACAAGCACGACCGTCCGAAGGTCGAGCACCACGGGGACTGCCTGCTCACCGTGGTGCCGACCGCCCGCTACGACGACGCCCTGGAGGAGGTCGAGTTCGGCGAGCTCTTCCTCTACGCCGGGCGCGATTACGTCCTGTCGGTGCGCTACGGCCGGGCGGCGCCGCTGGCCGGCGTCCGCCACGGGCTCGAGGACCACCCGGACCGCCTGGCCCACGGCCCCGGCGCCGTGCTGCAAGCCGCATTGCTCCACGTGGTCGAGTCCTACGAACCGGTGATCCAGGGCCTCGAGCACGACGTCCGGGAGGTCGAGCGGGACGTGTTCAGCGAGGAGCGGTCGCAGCCGACCAAGCGCATCTACCTCCTCATCCGCGAGGTGCTCGACTTCCTCGTTGCCCTCGAGCCGATGTCGGCGTCGCTGAAGAAGCTGACGTCGTCGGAGTGCATCCCCTGGGTCCACCCCGAGATCGTCCCGCTGTTCCGGGACGTCGAGGACGCCCTCGCCGAGATCGTCGAGCGGGGACGGACCGTCCACCAACTCCTCAACAACGCGCTCACGGCCAGCCGGGCCGAGGCCGACCGACAGCAGAACGAGGACACCCGCAAGATCTCGGCCTGGGCCGCCATCGGCATCTTCCCGACGATCATCGCCGGACTGTTCGGCATGAACCTCGGGGGCATCCCGCTCGCCGAGCACTGGACCGGGTTCGCCGTCGTCAGCCTCCTCACGCTCGTCGTCTGCGTCGGCCTCTACGCCCGCTTCAAGCACACGAACTGGCTGTAGCGCACCGTTCCGGCACCGCCACGAGTGGCGGGGTCAGGACGTCACATCCCGCCGGGACAGCGCGACAGCGGTGATGGCGGCGGCGATCGCGCCGTAGACCGACATCGTGATCACGGCCCGCTCGAACGACACCGTCGCCGCCGCCGGGCTGATGATCGACCGTAGGACGAGGCCGGGGAAGAACCGCTCGCCGGGCGACCATCCGTCGCCGATCACGTTCTCGACCGGGCCGGCCCAGACCAGGCCGACGCCGACGCCGACGGGCACCGAGCGGGCCAGCACGCCGACCACGGTGGCGATGACCGCCCACCCGGCGATGAACAGCACGAGGCGCCCGAAGTCCTCCCCGGCTGCGCCGAGCGCGTCCAACGACGTCCAGCGCGTCGTGTCGATGCCCTGACCGGGGGCGATCAGCCGCGCTGTGATCCAGGCGACCACCTCGGCGTACAGCGACACGACGACGGCGAAGCCGATGACCGCGATCATCTTTCCGGCGAGCACCCGACCGCGGTGCGGTTGTTGCAGGAGCATCGTCCGGAACGTCCCGCGGGACAGCTCCCCGGCGACGGTGGCGATGAACACCGCGAGGAGGAACACGGCGCCGAACGCGGCGGTCTGGGCGAACACGGCTGTCCCGCCGCCGGCCGCGCCGAGCGCCTCGACCGACAACAGCTGGTCGATGCCGGACCGGGGACCGCCCACCGGGACCGACTCGGCGGCCATGACCACGATGGCCGTCGCGCCCACGGCGAAGATCGTCGTCACGAGCGTCGTGACGAGCAGGAACCGTCGACGGGTCAGCTTGACCAGTTCGGCGCGGATGGAGCGGATCATCGGGAGCCTCCTTCGACGAGGGAGAGGTAGCGGTCCTGCAGGTTCGCACGGTGCTGTTCCAGCTCCGCGAGCACGAGACCGTGCTCGTGGGCGAGTCGGTTGACGGCCACGGCGAGGGCGCGGGCGTCACGCCCACCGGCGTCGACGAACAGCCGGTCCTCGCGGCGCTCGACGTCGAAGCCCTCGGCCGCCAGCAACCGCGCAAGCAGCTCGACGTCGCGGACGTGCTCGGGGGCCACGGCGATCGTCGGCTCGGCGCCCCCGACGAACTCGGCGGCTGGCCCCGCGAACACGCCGGCGCCGCCCTCGATCACGATGAGGAAGTCGCAGACCTGCTCGATCTCGCTGAGGAGGTGCGACGACACCAGCACGGTGCGCTCCGCCGACGCGAGCTCCCCGATCAACTCGCGGATCTCGCGCATGCCGACCGGGTCGAGCCCGTTCGTCGGCTCGTCGAGCACGAGCAGGTCGGGATCGCCGAGGAGGGCGCCGGCGATCCCGAGACGCTGCTTCATCCCCATCGAGTACTCCTTGAACCGGTCGCCAGCCCGGTCGGCCAGACCGACCTGCTCGAGCACGGCCGGGATGCGGGCCGGATCACGGTCACCCATCGCCGCCAACACGCGGAGGTTCTCGAGGCCGGTGAGACCGGGGTAGAGCGCAGGACCTTCGATCAGCGCGCCGACGCGCGAGAGGTAGCGGGCCGGCGCGTCCAGTGGCTCGCCGAGGACCGTGCCGGTGCCGCTCGTCGGCGCCACGAGGCCGAGCAGCATCGCCATCGTCGTCGTCTTCCCCGCCCCGTTGGGGCCGATGAAGCCGGCGACGACGCCGCGGGGCAGCTCGACGTCGAGGTGGTCGACGGCCATCCGTTCGCCATAGCGCTTGGTGAGGCCCTCGACCCGGACGGCCGGGCCGGAACGTGACGTTGTCATGCCCCCAGCATCCGCATCCCGCCGTGCTGTGTCGTCAGGCGTGTGTGGAGATCGCGATGTCGCGCCCTGCGCAGGCCGCCCCACCCCCCACGCATCTGGGCGCGCACGGTCTCGCCGGCACGTCTGGGCGCGCACGGTCT
>JBEVOM010000222.1:0-12845 GCA_040507575.1 Ilumatobacteraceae bacterium | reverse complement strand
TCGAACGTCGGGATCGGTGCCGGCAGGTTGCCGGGTGCGTCGGCGTCGGTCAGCGTGCGCGACCGAACGTCGCTGACGACATCCGACGCCACCGGAACGTCGACCACGAGCGGGATCGGCGCGACCAGCGGTTCGGCCGGCGGCTGATCGACGTGCTCGTCGACGTGCGCTCCCCCGACGGTCGACGGACCGGCCACGGACGGACCGGCCACGGGAGGCGTGCCGGTCACCGAGCGGCGGGTGATCGAGCTGGACGACGCGCCCCGCTGTGAATCGGTCCCCCGTTCCGGCGACGGGGTGGCGGCCGCGGCAGTCGTCGTCGACCGACGCTTCGGCCGAGCCACCGCAGGACGTCGTGTCGTGGCCTCCCCGGAGCCGGTGCGGCTCGAGCCGTTGCCGTTCGCATCCGAGCGATCGGTCGCCGCGTCGTCCGGCGGTTCCCCGGACGACTCCCGGTGGGAGACCTCCGTGTCGCCGGCGCGCTTGCTCGGGCTCACACCGGCCGAGTGTACGTGACGACCCTGCTCGAACGGGGGCGCACGACACGGCGACGACCGGTCGGAGCCGCACCCGTTGCGGCCCACGGCAACCGCCACGTCAACCACCCGCTGTGGCCCGAGCGGTGGCCGATGCCGCCCCGACCCGGACCGTGACCTCGACGTCAGCACCGTCCCGGCGCCATGACACGAGCGTGGCGCCGTTGGCGATCGCCAACCGGGCCGCCGCGCCGGCGCCGCCGTGCGCGCCGGCCAGCGCCGCGGCGTCAGCGGCCGATCGGGCCCGGCCGGCGTCCACCACGTCACCGGCCAGCGTGCCCATCGCCAGGGCCAGCACGGCGCCGATCGCGACCAGCGCCGCCACCAGGGGCACGGCCTGGCCGTCATCCTCGCGTGTTGATCGCAACCACATCCTCGACGTCCTTGTGATCGACCGCCCCGGGGGCGGACGTGTCATGAGGGCGGCTCGGGCCGCCGATCAGGTCGCCACGCGGCGACGACGCTCAGGTCTCGTCGCTGGCCAGGATCGGTGCGACCGAGGCGACGGTCTGACCGTCGTCGAGGTTCATCACCCGCACCCCGGTGGCACCACGGCCCTGGGACGAGATCTCGCGGACCGGCATGCGGATGGTCACCCCGCCGGACGACACGGCGACGATCTCATCGTCGAGGCCGACCATGAACGCGGCGACGACCTCGCCCTTGCGCCCGGTCAGCTTGATGCCGATGACCCCCTGGCCACCGCGACCCTGGGTGTTGTACTGCGGCAGCTGCGTGCGCTTGCCGTACCCGGACTCGGTGACCATCAGGATCGCCGTGTCGTCCCGAGCGACGTCGACCGACACGACCTCGTCGCCGGCGCGCAACTTCATGCCGCGGACGCCGGCTGCCGAACGACCCATCGGACGCACGTCGTCCTCGTTGAAGCGGATCGTCATGCCCTTGCGACTCACCATGAAGATGTCGTCGCCGCCACCGGTCTCGATGACCTTCACGAGCTGATCGCCGTCGTGCAGGTTGATGGCGATCAGACCATCACGCCGGCTCGAGTCGTAGGCATCGAACGCCGTCTTCTTCACCGTGCCCTTGCGGGTAGCGAAGAACAAGAAGCGCTCGCCGGCGAAGTCGCGGGTGTCGATGATCGCCTGCACCGTCTCGCCCGGCTGCAGCGGCAACAGGTTGACGATCGGCATGCCCTTGGCCGTGCGCTCACGCTCGGGGATCTCGAGCGCCCGCAAGCGGTACACCTTGCCGAAGTTGGAGAAGAACAGCAGGTGGGCGTGGGCGGTCGTGAAGATCACGTGGCGCACGAGGTCGTCGGTCTTCAGCCGGGCCCCGGCGACCCCCCGACCACCGCGCGACTGCGTCTTGAACGAGCCGGCCGGGACGGCCTTGATGTACTGCGCCTCGGTCATCACGACGACGAGCTCCTTGTCGTCGACGAGGTCCTCGATCGACATGTCACCGGAGTCGAGCGTGATCTGGCAGACGCGCGGCGTGGCGAACCCCTCGCGCACGGCGAGCAGCTCGTCCTTGATGACGGACCGCAACAGGACGTCGTCGGCGAGGATCGCCTCGAGCCCCTGGATGCGTTCGCGCACATCGGCCAGCTCGGTCTCGAGGTCGATGCGCGACAACCGGGTCAGCTGGCGCAACTGCATGTCGAGGATGTCCACCGCCTGCCGCTCGGAGAACTCGAACGGCTCGGCCATGAGACCGGCCTTGGCCGCCGCGGCGTCGTCGCTTCGCCTGATGAGGGCGATGATCGCGTCGATCACGTCGAGCGCCTTGATGCGGCCCTCGAGGATGTGCTCGCGATCGCGGGCCTTCTGCAAGCGGAATCGCGAACGCCGCGTGATGACCTCGACCTGGTGGGCCACGTAGCCGGCGAGGGCCTGCTGCAGGTTGAGCGTGCGGGGCACCCCGTCGACGAGCGCCACCATGTTGATCGAGAAGCTCGTCTGCAGCTGCGTCAGCTTGAACAACTTGTTGAGCACGACGTTGGCGTTGGCGTCGCGCTTGAGCGTGATGACGAGCTCGGTCTTGCCTCCCGAGGAGGCGTCGTTCACGTCGGCGATCCCGTCGAGGTCGCCACCGTCGACGAGCTCTTGGATCCGGGCCGCGATCGACGAGCAGCTCGTCTGGTACGGCAGCTCGGTCACGACGATCTCGGTCGTGCCCTTGCGGTTCTCGTCGATCGTCGCCGTCGCTCGCATCTTCACGCTGCCGCGCCCCGTGCGGTAGGCATCCATGATCCCGGCCCGCCCGAGGATGCTGGCACCGGTCGGGAAGTCGGGGCCCTTGACGAACCCCATGAGGTCGTCGGGCGTCGCGTCGGGGTGGTCGATGAGGTGGATCGTGGCGTCGATGACCTCACCGAGGTTGTGCGGCGGGATGTTCGTCGCCATGCCGACGGCGATCCCCTGGCTGCCGTTGACCAACAGGTTCGGGAACCGGGCCGGGAGGACTCGCGGCTCCTCGGTGCTGCCGTCGTAGTTCGGGATCAGGTCGACGGTGTCCTCGTCGATGTCGGCGAGGAGCTGCATCGCCAACGGGTGCAGGCGGCACTCCGTGTAACGCGACGCGGCAGGCCCGAAGTCGGGGCTGCCGTAGTTGCCGTGGAAGTCGATCAGCGGATGGCGCAGCGAGAACGGCTGGGCCATGCGCACCAGGGCGTCGTAGATGGCGCTGTCACCGTGCGGGTGGTAGCGGGCCATCGTGTCGCCGGAGACACGGGCGCACTTCACGAACGGCCGGTCGGGCCGGAAGCCCTGCTGGTCCATGTCCCAGATGATCCGCCGGTGCACCGGCTTGAGGCCGTCACGGACGTCGGGCAGCGCCCGAGCCATGATGACCGACATCGCGTAGTCCAGGAACGAGCTCTCCATCTCGTCCTGCAGCTGCACGGGCTGGATCGGCTCCAGCGGGAGCTCGGGTGTGGTGTCGTCAGGCATCTCAGCAGTCCCAGAGGGTCAGGTGGCGTACGGGGCCGACGATGGTCGGCATGACCGCGGTGCGGGCCACGGTCAGAAGTCCAGGTTCCGGACGTCGCGGGCGTTGGTCGTGATGAACTTGCGGCGGCTCTCCACGTCGTCGCCCATCAGCACGCTCATGATCTCGTCGGCGAGTGCGGCCTCCTCGACGGTGACCTGCAGCAGCGTGCGCGTCGACAGCGACATCGTGGTCGAGCGCAGCTCCTCCCAGTCCATCTCGCCGAGGCCCTTCAGCCTGGCGAACTCCTTCTTGTGGTTCGGCCGGTCGAGGAGGAACGTCGCCTTCGCCGCGTCGTCCTTGAGGTACACCTTCTCCTTGCCGACCTCGGTCGAGTACAGCGGCGGCTGGGCGATGTACACGTAGCCGGACTCGACGAGTGGGCGCATCTGACGGAAGAAGAACGTCAGCAGCAGCGTGCGGATGTGGCTGCCGTCGACGTCGGCGTCGGCCAGGACGATCACCTTGTGGTACCGGGCCTTGGCGGCGTCGAACTCCTCGCCGACACCCGCGCCGATCGCCGTGATCAACGACTGGATCTCGTTGTTCTTCAGCATCTTGTCGGCGCGCGCCCGCTCGACGTTGAGGATCTTGCCCCGGATCGGGAGGATCGCCTGGGTGCGCGGATCGCGCGCATCGACCGCCGTACCACCGGCCGAGTCGCCTTCGACGATGAACAGCTCGCTCTCGGCGGCGTTCCGGCTGGAGCAGTCCTTCAGCTTGTCGGGCATGCCGGCGCCGGACAGCGCCGTCTTGCGGCGGATCGCGTTGCGGGCGTTCTTTGCCGCAACCCGGGCCTGCGCCGCCGCCTGGGCCTTCTTGACCACCTTGTTGGCCTCGGGTGGGTTCTCGTCGAGCCACTCGGCGAGGCGCTCGTTGGTGACCTTCTGGACGAACGAGCGCATCGGGACGTTGCCCAGCTTGGCCTTCGTCTGCCCCTCGAACTGCGGGTCGCGCAGCTTCACCGAGACGATCGCCGTGATGCCCTCGCGGATGTCCTCGCCGAGCAGGTTCTCGTCCTTCTCCTTGAGGATGCCCTTGGCCCGGGCGTACTTGTTGACGACGGTGGTCAGTGCGGTGCGGAAGCCCTCGACGTGCATCCCGCCCTCGATCGTGGAGATGCCGTTGGCGTAACCGTGGATGCCCTCGTAATACCCGGTGTTCCACTGGATGGCGATGTCCAGGGCCTGGTTGTCCTCGTCGTCGTCCTCGAAGTGGCAGACCTTGGAGAACAGCGCCTCCTTGGACGCGTTCAGGTGCTTGACGAAGTCGATCAGGCCGCCGCGGTACTGGTAGGTGACCCGCTGCTCCTTCTCGGGCCGCTCGTCTTCGAACACGATCTCCAGACCGCGGTTCAAGAACGCCATCGTCTGCAACCGCTCGAGCACGGTGCGCGACAGGAACTCGGTGCCTTCGGCCACGAAGATCGTCGGGTCGGGCCAGAACGTCACCGTCGACCCGGTGCTGCGGCTGCGGTTCGGGGTGGGACCGACGTCCTCCATCTTCCCCTGCGGCTTGCCGCCCTTCGCGTACTCCTGGCGGTAGCGCCGTCCGTCGCGATCGACCTCGAGCAGCAGACGCTCGGACAACGCGTTGACGACGCTGACGCCCACGCCGTGCAACCCACCGGACACCTTGTAACCCTGACCGCCGAACTTGCCGCCGGCGTGCAGCACGGTGAGCACGACCTCGGCCGCGCTCTTGCCCTTGTGCGGCCCCGACGGGTAGGGGTCGACCGGGATGCCGCGACCGTTGTCCCACACCTGGCAGCCGCCGTCGGCGAGCAGCGTCACCACGATGCGCGTGCAGTAACCGGCCATCGCTTCGTCGACGGCGTTGTCGACGACCTCCCAGATGAGGTGGTGCAGACCGGCGAGCCCGGTGGAACCGATGTACATGCCGGGGCGCTTGCGCACCGGGTCGAGCCCCTCCAGGACCTGGATGTCCTTGGCGCCGTAGTCCCCCGAGCCATCTCGCCGGGTCGGCCGGGCGGCGGCGGGGGACGTGTCGTCAGTGGACACGGGAGGCTCCTTGGAGGGTCATGGTCGCGATGGGTTCCGATCGGGTCACGGGTTGCGCGGCAGCAACAGTGCGAGAGGCGTTCACGTGCCGGCCGGATGGGCCCTGACCAGGGCGGAGAGGGCCGAGCGGGACGTGTCTGCGATGT
The DNA here is from genome assembly GCA_040507575.1 of Ilumatobacteraceae bacterium. Classification (GTDB taxonomy): domain Bacteria; phylum Actinomycetota; class Acidimicrobiia; order Acidimicrobiales; family Ilumatobacteraceae; genus JALZMG01. The sequence goes on along the minus strand of JBEVOM010000222.1, from coordinate 7,190 downwards.
GATCAGTCTACCAAGGGGGTGTCGCGGCGGGGCGGAACAGCCGCAGGCACCGGCGTCGTCGCGACGTTCAGCGGTGGCGCGCCGCACCGACCACGACCGTTACCGGAGCCCCCGCGGCACCGGTCGGCGACTGCGGCCGATACGTGACCTCGATCGTGGCAGCACGCAGCACGACACGATCGGTCGGACTGGCGATGTCGTCGTCGCCGTGGTGGACGGCGACGACCACCACGTCGGTCAGGACGTAGCGGTAGGCGTCGGCTGCCGGGCCGCCACCACCCCGCTCGCCGGTCAGCGTCACCGTGCGCACGTGCCGGCCCGTGGCGCACAGCTCGACCAGCTTGGGCGACGCCGCCGTGATCCGCCCGGTCACGGTCATGTCCTCGAGCGTCACCTTCCCCGATCCCGCGCCCGAGCCGACGTGCGTGCTCGCCGACGTCGACATCCCCCACGACCACGACTGCACCTCGATCTCACCGGCGTGGTGGACGGCCGCCGACTCCCCCGTCACGCCGTCGACCTTCAAGAACCACGTCTCACCCACGACCGCAGCGTGACTCGCCGGCGCGGCCGTGGCAAGCGGGTTCAGCGTCGGCCGGGGCGGCCGCGGCCGGCGACGCGCACTTCGAGCCGCTCGACGTCGACACCCGCGACCTCGGCCAGACGGGCCCGCACGTCGTCGGCGAGGAAGCGCACCTGGGTCGCCCACGCCGGGTCGTCGACCTCGACCAACAGGACGCCGCGCTCCAGCCGGACCGGTCTGACGTTGGCCGCCAACGCCGGACCGACGGCATCCTCCCAGCGCCCGAACAGGCCTCCGACCTCGGCGCGGGTCCCCCCACCGCGCAGCGACCCGAGCAGACCGTCCAGCGCCTCGGTCAGTGCAACGGGCTCGTCACGATCCACGACGACTCACGATGCCCGATCCTGTTCCCCGACGAAGGTCGCAGCCTCCGGGCCAAGCCCGTCGTCGACGACCGATCCACCGTGGACGCGGATCACCCGCTCGGGACGCGCCGCCGCCGGCACCGATGCCGCCGTCGTGATGACGACCTGACCCGGAGGCAGGTGGTGCAGGAGCGCAGTCGCCCGCCCCTGGTCGAGCTCGGAGAGCACGTCGTCGAGCACCAGCACGGGCGTCGAACCGGTGCGCTCGGCCACCAGACGATGAGCGGCCAGTCGCATGGCGAGCGCGAGCGTGCGCTGCTCCCCCTGTGACGCATGGGTGCGGGCGGGCATGCCGGCGATCGCCAGCACGACTTCATCGCGGTGCGGCCCGACCGTCGACACACCACGGCGGACATCGGCGACGCGGGCCTCGGCCAACGAGGACGCCAACCCCGCGGCGCGCCAGGGCGCTGAATAACCGAGCTCGAGGTCCGTGGGCCGACCGGCCAGGTCGAGGTACGCCTCCCCCACGTGCGGCGTGATCCGGTCGACCAGCGTCGCTCGGGCGAACCCGAAGCGGTCGCCGGCCTGGGCGAAGCGGGCGTCCCAGACGTCCAACGTCGTCGCGGCCACATCGTCGAGCCGGCCACCGAGCTGGCGCAGCAACGTGTTGCGTTGCCGCACGATGCGGTCGAGCTCGAGCCGGGCGGCGTCGTACTTGACGCCGAGCGCGACGAGGGTGTCGTCGAGGAAGCGCCGTCGGTCACCCGGCCCGCCCTTGACCAGGGCCAGGTCGTCGGGCGAGAAGACCGTGACGCGGACGACACCCAGCAGATCCCGGGCCCGCGACAAACGTTGGCGGTTCACCTGCACCCGATTGCGACCCGTCGGGACGAGCTCGGCCTCGATCAGCGACGCCCGCCCGTCGTCGTCGCGCAAGTGCGCACGGATGATCGCTGCATGTGCACCGACCCTGACCAGCGCGTCGGCCGGCGCGCCGCGGAAGCTCGACAACGACGCCAGGTACGCCAGGGCCTCGGCGACGTTCGTCTTCCCCTGGCCGTTGTCGCCGATGACGACGGTGGTCCCCGACGTGAGCTGGAACGTGGCCGCCGGGTAGTTGCGGAAATCGACCAGTTCCAGGCGCTCGACGATCACGCCGACCTCACATCGGCCCGACGCCGGAGCGAGCCATCACGATCTCACGGGACTCGCACGGGCATCAGCAGGTACAGGTAGTCGTCGCGCCCCACCGGCCGGATCACCGCTGGCTTCATCGGGTCGGCGGTCGACAGCGTGACCTCCTCGGCCTCGGCGGCGTCGACACCAGCCGCGAGGTAGTCAGGGTTGAACGCCACGGTCATCTCCGTGCCCTCGTACGTCGCGTCGATCGCCTCGGAGGCGTTCCCGACATCCTGCGTGATGGCCGTGAGCACCAGCGTGTCGCCGCCGAGCGCCAGGCGCACGGGCGTGGCGTCCTGGGCCAACAGCTTGACCCGGCGCAACGCCTCGAGCAGCGAATCACGCCCGACGGTCAACACGTTCGGGTACGACGGAGGCAGCAGGTTGCGGTAGTTCGGGTACTCACCCTCGATCAACCGGGTCGTCAGGCGCGTTCCACCCGACTCGAACACGGCGTCCCGGGCGCCGAGGCGGACCTGCAGCTCCTCGCTGCCGCCGAGGATGCGTTGCAGCTCGTTGAGCGCCCGGCTCGGCACGAGCACCCGTTGGCCGCCGGCGAGCATGTCCGTGTCCTTCAGGTCCCGAACGGCGAGGCGGTACGAGTCCGTGGCGACCATCCGCACTCCGTCGTCCTCGGCGGCGATCAGCACACCGGTGAGCACCGCACGGGCGTCATCCGTGCTGGCCGCCCGCACCACTTGTCGCAACGCCTCGGACACCGCCGACGATGACAACGTCACCGCCTCGACCGCCGGCTCGACCTGGCTCGGGTAGTCGTCCAACCCCAGCGGCCGGATGGAGAACTGGGAGCGCCCCGCGCTGATGCTCACCGTGTCGCCGGCCCCGCTGCCGTCGTCGCCGAGCGAGACCTCGACGGCGCCGGCTGGCAACGAGCGAACGATGTCCGCGGTCAGCCGCGCCGGTACGACGACCGCTCCGTCACGCTCCCCGCCCACGGCGACGGTGAGGCGGATGGACAGCTCGAGGTCCGTGCCGATCACCGAGAGCTGGTCCCCCTTGACCTCGAGGCGCAGTCCTGACAACACCGGCAGCGTGCCCGTGCGGCTGGTGGCCGCCCTCCCAGCAGTGGCCAGTGCATCGGCCAGGACCTCACGCTCGCATCGGAACTTCACAGGGCAGCCTTTCCCACATCGAGGTGATGGATGGAAGTAGTAGAGGTAATAGGGGCTGTGGATTGGGGACGAGCCCTCGTCGCGGCAGCGTAGAGGGTGGGTGTCACCGCGCCGGGTTGTCCACCTCCGTCCCCATGGTGAAGATGACACCGTTGTCGTTCGGGGGATGACGGGCAGTTGTCCACCGGATGACGGGACGATGTCCACACGATGTCGGCACGAATGTCGTCGGCGGTGGGGAGAGACACCGTCCCTCGTCGCGGCCGCGTCATGACTTGAGGCGCTGCAGGAGGTCCGTGACCTGGTCGTAGATCTGCTTGCGCTCGCTCATCAGGCGCTGGATCTTCTCCACGGCATGGATCACCGTCGTGTGATCGCGGCCGCCGAAGATCCTGGCGATGCCCGGGTAGCTGAGGTCGGTCAGTTCACGGAAGACGTACATCGCGATCTGCCGTCCGGTGACGAGTGGCCGCTGGCGGCTCTTCCCCTTCAGCGCGATGACGTCGAAGCCGAGGATGGACGCGATCTCGGCCAGCAGCTCCTCGTCGGTCCGGGGCCGGGTCGATGACTCGCGCAGGAGGTCGGTGAGCAGGTGCTGGGTCAGCTCCATCGTGATCGGCACGCCGTTGAGGCTGGCGTAGGCCGTCACCCGGATCAGTGCGCCTTCGAGCTCGCGGATGTTCGTGGAGATCTTCGTCGCGATGAACTCGAGCGCCTCCGAGGGCACGACGACCTGGTCACGTTCGGCCTTGTTGCGCAAGATGGCCAGGCGGGTCTCGAGGTCAGGCGGCTGGATGTCGGTGATCAGGCCCCACTTGAACCGGCCCCGGAGGCGCTCTTCCAACGTGGGGATCGCGTCGGGCACGCGGTCGGACGAGATCACGATCTGCTTGTTGGCGCCGTGCAGCGAGTTGAAGGTGTGGAAGAACTCCTCCTGCAGGCCTTCGCGGTTCTCCAGGAACTGGATGTCGTCGATGAGGAGGACATCGATCTCCCGGTACCGCCGCTTGAAGGCGTTGCCGGTGTTGGTCCTGATGGCGTCGACGAACTCGTTGAGGAACGTCTCGGTCGAGACGTAGCGCACCTCGTGGTGCTGGTAGTTGTGGTGGACGTAGTGACCGATGGCGTGCAGCAGGTGGGTCTTGCCGAGACCGGCGGCGCCGTAGATGAACAGCGGGTTGTACGACCGGGCCGGCGTCTCGGCGACCCGCAGGGCGGCTGCCAACGCGAACTGGTTGGAGGCACCCTTGACGAACGTCTCGAACGTGTAGCGCGGGTTGAGGCCGGCTTCGTCGAGCAGCGCCGAACCGTCGGGTCCCGTGCGCAGCCGGGACCCGAACGGCGCGGCACCGCCGTTCGGTGTCCATGGCGGCGGGCTGTTGACGCTGTCGTCGGGCGAGTCGGCGGCGGTCGAACCGCTGGTGACGATGATCTCCAGGCCACAGCCGGGCGCCACGATCTCGTCGAGCGCGTCGGTGACGAGCGGCAGGTAGCGGGTCAGGATCCGGTCACGGACGTGGTTGCTCGGCACGCTGACGGTGAGGTGCTGGCCGTTGGCCTCGAGCGGGATCACGTCCTGGAAGGTGGAGAGCCACACCGCCTCCGTGAGCTGGTCCCGCAGCTGGAGGGCGACGGCGGTCCAGACCTGATCCTGGTCGCTCACCTGTCCTCCTACCTTCGACCAGGCGATCCACACGATTGTCCACAGATTGTGGACAACGATCCAGTCGAGCGGTCGACGCTACCACGCCCCGGAGAGCCGCTGACACGAGACCGTAACCACTGTCGGCCCTGCCGTGGTGCGTCGAGCGCTGCCTGGGGAGACCACGTTGCCGGTGTCGGGCCCGGCGCCGTAGCCTCAATGGGTCGGCGCGTGACACCCGTCGCGCCACCCGTTCCCACCACCCGGAGCTCTCACGTGAAGCGCACCTACCAACCGAACACCCGCCGGCGGGCTCGCAAGCACGGGTTTCGCGCCCGGATGAGCACTCGCGCCGGCCGATCGATCCTCAAGGCCCGCCGGCTCAAGGGTCGCGCCCGTCTGTCGGCTTGATCGGCCGGATCCACGAGCGACGTGATTTCGAGCGACTGAACCGCCATGGTCGCCGCGCCCGGACCCGCTCGCTGTGGTGCCGCTACGTCGACGACCCCGACGTCGTGCCGGGCCGCGTGGCCTTCGCGATCGGTCGCCCGGTCGGTTCGGCGGTCGTCCGGAACCGTCTCCGGCGCCGGCTGCGTGCGTTGTCGTCGAGCGCGCCGTTCGAGCACGGTGACCTGCTCATCGGAGCTCACCAGTCGGCATCCGAACGTTCGTTCGATGAGCTGCGGGACGAGTTGACGGTGCTGCTGCGCGATGTCGGCGCTGTCGGCCTGGCCGGGGCGAGCTCGTGAACGGACCTCCCGTACCCGGGTCAGGACGACTGGTCCGCCTCGTCGACTGGTACCAGCGGGTCGCCGAGGGCCGGCCGTCGCCGTGCCGCTTCACCCCGTCGTGCTCGACGTACGCTCGCGAGGCGCTCATCGTCCACGGCAACCGCCGTGGGGTCTGGCTGACGGTCCGCCGGCTGTCACGGTGCCGTCCCTTCGGGCCGTCCGGGTGGGATCCGGTGCCCGGGCCCCACGTCCACCACGACGACGCTCCTGTCACTGACCGCATCACGCCAACCGGGTCGGCGTGCGCCGGCCAGGCGGTGCGGCCGCTCGTCATCTCGAAGGATCGCTGACCATGTTCGAGATCCCAGCCTGGCTGCTGTCCTGGTTCTACGGCATCACCCACAACTACGCGGCGTCGATCGCGTTGATCGCTGTGGTCGTCATGCTGATCATCACCCCGCTGACCCTCAAGAGCACCAAGGGCATGCTCGAGATGCAGCGCCTGGCCCCGGAGATGCGCAAGCTGCAGCAGCTGCACCGCAACGACCGCCAGAAGCTCAACGAAGAGATGATGAAGCTCTACCAGGAGCACAAGGTCAACCCGATGGCCTCGTGCCTCCCGCTGGTGGCCCAGATGCCGGTCTTCATCATCATGTTCCGGATCCTCCACGGCCTGACGTACAAGCCGCAGGGCGCCGCCTCCCCGGTCATCAATGGCATCTTCGTCGCCGCCGGTCAGCAGCCCCCGCCACAGCTCGGGTTCGTCCCGCGCTACATCTCCCAGTCGAGCGAGCTGTACGAGTCGCTGACCAACAGCGGTCACTTCGACAAGACCGACATGATGTCGCTCGGGCTCGACCTGGCCAAGTCGCCTGCGCAGGCGCTCGGGGAGAGCCTGGCGACCGGCATGATCTACGCGCTCCTCGTCGTGGGGCTGGCCGGTCTCTACTTCCTCCAGCAGCGGATGGTCGCCGCCCGCGCCGCGGTCAGCCCGACGATGTCGCCCGGCCAGCAGAAGTTGATGCAGTACCTGCCGGTGGTGTTCGCCATCTTCCAGGTCTTCTTCCTCACCGGCCTGATCATCTACTACGCCGCTCAGGCGGTGCTGCGCATCGCCCAGCAGGCCTACATCACGCGGCGCTTCTACGGTCACGAGGAATCGTTGGGCCGCCAGGCCCAACGGGCCAGCACCACCGCCCGGGAGATCGCCAACGCGGACAAGGATGGCGGGGGCGGCTTCTTCGCGCAGATGCGCGGTGAGGTGGCGTCGAAATCGGCGGATCCGCCCTCGTCGAACGGGAAGCCGGTTTCGAAATCGGGTGGATCGAGCGCGTCGAACGGGTCGAAGGCCAAGGGCAGCCCGGCGGCCGCCAAGCCCAACGCGCCGAAGCAGGCGACGAAGCGCACGACCGCGCCGAAGGGTCGTCCGACACCTTCGGGCGGCGCGTCGGGCAACGCAGCCGCGAAGCAGAAGCCGACGCCACCGGCCGGGCGGCCGGGGGGCAGCAGATCGAAAAGCGGGGGCAAGCCCCGGTCGTGAGCCGGAGCTGAGGAATACCCGAACCGGGCACCTTGCATGGCCCGGGTGACGAATGGAGTGACGATGGAGTGGGT
>JBEVOM010000187.1:0-13443 GCA_040507575.1 Ilumatobacteraceae bacterium | reverse complement strand
GGTGTTGCGATGACCGGTTGAGTCCGCCGACCAATATCCGGACCGAAACCGGTGCGACGCGCGGCTGCATTCACAACGTCGGCAGCGGCACGTCCCATGTGGCGAGCGTTCCGCCCTCGGGCGGCGACTCGATCGAGAAGACACCGCGCAGCGCGCCTGCCCTGACCCGCATGTTGTCGAGCCCGCTCGACGGTCGACCGGGTGTGGGCCGGTAGCCGACCCCGTCATCGGCGACGGTGAGGATGACATGGCCCCCTTCGACACTGACGTCCACGTCCACGGCCGATGCCCGAGCATGGCGGGCGACGTTGGACAGCGATTCGCGCAGGCACAGCAAGAGCTGGCTGCGGGTCGGCTCGACGACCGTGTTGTCGATGGGACCGCGGATGTCGCAGCGCGGCGCGAAGCCGAGAGCGGTGGCCGCTTCCGCGCAGATCGCGAGGATGTCGCCACGCAGGCTGACGACCGGTGATCGTCGCTGGTTGAGCTCGAAGATCGTGGAGCGGATCTGCCGGATCGACACGTTCAGATCGTCGACTGCGGCCATGATCCGGGCGGCCACCGGTGGGTCGCGCACGGTCTGGACCGCGGTCTGCAGCGACAGGCCGGTCGCGAAGAGCCGTTGGATGACGTCGTCGTGGAGGTCGCGGGCGATCCGCTCGCGTTCATCCAGCAGTTCGGCGGTGCGGGTCTGCTCGTGGAGCCGGGCGTTCTCGATCGCCACGCCGGCGGCCGCGGCCAACCCGACGGCCAGCTCCTCATCGACGTCGGTGAACACCTGGCCGTCGGCCTTGTCGGTCAGGTACAGGTTGCCGTAGGCGACGCCGCGGAGCCGGATCGGCACTCCGAGGAACGACGTCATCGGCGGATGGCCCGGTGGGAACCCGAAGCTGTCCGGATGGGCGTGCAGGTCCGGCAGGCGCAACGGCTTGGGATCGAGGATCAGCAGGCCGAGGATGCCGTGGCCCTCGGGGCGCGCACCGATGCGCGCCGTCTCGTCGTCGGTCAAGCCGACCGTGATGAACTCGGACAGCCGGGAGGCCGACTCGTCGAGCACACCCAACGCCGCGAACCGGGCGTCGACGAGCTCCGCTCCGACCTCGGTGATGCGCCGCAAGGCGTCGGCAAGGGTGTGTTCGGCTCCGATGGCCATCACCGCGTCGAGCAGGCGCAGCAACTGCTTCGCGCCTGCGAACTGGAAGCGATCGGGCACCACCGGAGGCTAGGGCCGCCGCCGGTAGCGTCGTGCACGATGACGGTCACGATGTCTCGTCGCACCGGGGTCGGCTCGTGATCCGGGTGTTCCTCGTCGACGACCACGAGGTCGTCCGGCGAGGAGTACGCGACCTCCTGGAGACGGCCGACGACCTCTCGGTCGTGGGGGAAGCCGGCACGGCTGCCGACGCCGTTCGTCGCGCCCCGGCGACATCGCCCGACGTCGCCGTGCTGGACGTCCGACTGCCCGACGGCAGTGGGATCGAGGTCTGTCGCGATCTGCGGTCGATGATGCCCGACCTGCGCTGCTTGATGCTGACATCGTTCAACGACGACGAAGCGCTGTTCGACGCCGTCATGGCCGGCGCCTCGGGCTACGTGTTGAAGGAGGTGCGCGGGGGCGAGCTGATCGAGAGCGTCCGCACCGTCGCCGCCGGTCGGTCGTTGCTCGACCCGCTGGCCACGGCTCAGGTCCTCGAGCGCATCCGCAACCCACCGCAGGATCCGCGGACGGCTGCGCTGTCCCCGCGGGAGACGGCCATCCTCGGGCACCTCGCCGACGGCCTCACCAACCGCGAGATCGCAGCGGCGATGTTCCTGGCCGAGAAGACGGTGAAGAACTACGTCTCGAACCTGCTCGGCAAGCTCGGGATGGCGCACCGCACCCAGGCCGCTGTGTACGCCGCCCGGCTGGCCGAGCGGCGAACCCGCAGCCCTGGCACCTGATCCACCAGGCACGGCACCCGTCAGGCAGGGCGCCCCGTCAGACAGGGCACAACGTCACATCGGCAGTGGACGTCGTCCTCTGACCAGCTCGCCGCCCGCTTCGTACCGTCGTGGGTGAGAGATCTGATCACCGGAGGAAGCACCATGAGCACCGCAACCATCCAACGCCCCGGGCCCACCGAGACCGTCGAGACCGTCGAGCACGTGGCCGAGCCGGTCATCGCGCTGAAGCGCCGCACCGTGGACAGCGTGCTCATCGGGTTCGGCGTCGTGGCCACGGCCGCGTTCGCGGTCGCCGGTGGCCTGCTGATGTGGGGCCACAACTTCTCCAGCGACTACGTCGGTGACGAGCTGTCGTCACAGAACATCACGTTCCCGTCCGCCGAAGATCTGACCGCCGACGGACGCGCCGACCTCGTCCAGTTCGCCGACCAGCGACTCGACACGGGCGACGAAGCCGAGGCGTACGCCAGCTTCATCAACGGCCACCTGCAGGGGATCGCCGAAGGCGCCACGTACGCCGACCTCGGCGCACCGGAGAGCGCGGCGAAGGCGGACGTGACGGCCGCCGTCGAGGCCGGCCGGAGCCAGGCCGAGATCGACACGTTGCAAGCCAAGGCCGACGTCATCACCAACCAGCGCAACAGCCTCTTCAAGGGCGAGACCCTGCGCGGTCTCCTCCTGTCGGCCTACGCCTGGGCCACGGTCGGCATGATCGCCGGGATCGCTGCGATCGGCGCATTCATCGCCGCCGGCCTCATGGCCATCCTGGTCGTGCTCGGTGTCGTCCACCACCGCCGCACACCGACCACCCCGTCACGCCGCGGGCGCCAGAACACGCGCCCGGCCGTGGGCGGGCCTCTTCTCGCGTCATGGCGACCGTGAAGGGACCTTGTCCTCTGGCCGACCGGGCGTCCCCGGCCGGATGATCGAGGCATGACCACCTCCACCACCACCACGGATCGTTTCGGCATGACGGTGCTGGCGACGAACGAGAGCCTCGAACTGCTCCGTGCGAGCGTCGTGGGACGACTCGCCGTCTCGATCACCGACCACCCGGACATCTTCCCGATCAACTTCGTCGTCGACCACGGCTGCATCGTGTTCCGCACCGCCGAAGGCACCAAGCTGGCCGCGGCCGTCCTCGGGCGCAGCGTCGCGTTCGAGGTCGACGGATACGACGGCGCCACCGGCGAGGCCTGGAGCGTCGTCGTCAAGGGTCACGCCACCGAGGTCGAACAGATGCACGACCTCCTCGCCACCGCCGACCTCCCGCTGTTCTCGTGGCAAGCCGCGCCGAAACCGCGTTGTGTGCGGATCGAGCCCGTCGACATCTCCGGCCGCCGGTTCCGCGTCGTGGACGGAGCCCGACCGGCAGGTTGACGGCCGGGTGGCGCAGGCCCCGGTCTCGCCGTCAGTCGGCGAAGACGTCGCGCGAGAGCTGGATGAAGAACGTGTGGTCGTGACCCTTCGCCGTGTCGGCCCGGTTGTACTTGGCGCTCGGCGTGCCGTCCGGGACGTGCTCGTCCGCGTAGATCGCGCCGACCGGGCACACGTCCGGCTGATAGCACGCCGTGCACGACGTGCACTCGTCGAGGTTCACGTACAGGACGCTGTCGCCGAAGATCTCGATGGCGTCGGCAGCCGGCGTGTGGGTGTTGGCGACTTCCCCGCTGCCGGCCTCGGCCTCCGAGACGAGTCGGTTCGTCGCCGGGTCGAACTCGTAGATGCACTGCACCGGGCAGACGTCGACGCAGGCGCGATCCTTGGTGTCGACGCAGGCCTCGGTGATGATCGCGACGCCGGCCACTACTCGCCTCTCGAACCTGCGACGACGCTGCGGAGACGGCGGCCGAAGCCATGGTGTCGGACCGGGCGCCGTGGAGCAGCGACGAGCCCGAGCAACCGCGCCGGTTCGCCGCCGGCCCCCTGCCACGTGAGGGTTCCGCCGTCAGCTTCGACGACGCGACGGGCCGTGGTGAGCGCCGAGTACCCGGCGCAATCCATGAACGTCGTCGCGGAGAGGTCGACCTGCACATCGGCTCCGGTGGTCGCGACGCATGCGTCGTAGCAGCCGTCGCGAGAGCTCAGGTCGAGATCCCCGCTGATGATGATCACCACGCTCTCTTTCGCAGGACGACGGCGCCATCGCGGTGTCGATGAGGTGGTGGTCACGCGGACTCCCTCGAGCGGGTCGAAAGACTGCGACCGGAGTGGCGCGAGATGTTCGGCGGGCTGACCCGATCGTACACCGGGGCGAGGATCGTGCTGTGCACGCCGACGGGGTCCAGACGTGCGAACGTGAACGGTCCGGTCGTTCGCCGATCCGTGATCAGGAGGGCGGGGCGTCGAGCGCGGTCGCCGTCACGGCTCGGGCCTCGGCGAGGTCGTAGAGGCATCCCGGGGTCTGCGCGGCGTCGATGCGCAGGCGGCGGTCGAACCCGGTGGACACGTCGTGGAACGTGATCCCGCGCTGACGGAGGCGCTCTGCGAGCTCGTCGAGCCCGTCCACGCCGATGACGATCGACCACGCCCCCGGGCCCCATCGGGACAGGGCGCCGACGTCCTCGCCGTCGCCGTGGGGCTCGATCAGCTCCAGCCTCGCACTCGTCCGGTAGCGGAAATCGAGGATGGCCCGCCTGGTCCCGTCGTCGGCCGTGTCGACCCGGTCCACCGGCTCCCAGTCGAAGCCGGCGGCGATGTCGTCGAGGACCCGGTCCAGATCACCGACGAGGTACGTGCGCGCCGCGACCCCGGTCATGCCTCCGCGCCCCTCCAGCGCCGGCGGCTGCGCATCGGACGCGCCGGCTGGCAAGAGGAGCGCGCTCGTCGGGAGGAACTCGAAGTGCAGCCCGCCGTCTCCGTCGGGCACGTACGCCACCGGCGCGTCGGCGTCGAAGCCGATCCAGACCCTGCGGTTGCCGAGGCGGTCGGCCTTGACCCAGTGCCTCCGGCCGTCGCGCCGGCAGCGCTCGAGGAGCCCGTCGATGTCGGAGGTCGCGATGTCCGTGGCGTGCACCTTCACCGGCCGATCGCCCTGGGCCCGGGCGACGGCCGGGAGGATGGGCAGCGCGTCGATCGTCGCGGTGTCCGAGGCGACGTCGTCGGACGCGACGATCTCGATGGGCGTGGGCGCCTGGGCGGCTGACGGCCCGGGTCGCAGGAACGTCACCGTGATGCCGCGACCAGGTGTGTCGAGGACCCAGTGCGGCTTGGGCGGGCGCAGACCGAGCGCTCGTTGGCTGGCGGCGGCTGCGGCCTCGCGGTCGGGCACGAGGAAGCTGGCGCTCCCGAGGAGATCGAAGGGCGTGGCCATGCGCCGGCCATCTTGACCCGCGGTCGAGGGGCGAGCGATCGGGGGAGCGCCTGGACGGCGTCACACGACGATGGAGCGCGGCTCTCCGGGTGTGAGCCAGGCCACGTCGCCGAGCGACTGTTCGATCGTCTCCCGGTCCTCCTGGAAGTGGCTCCACCCCTCGTAGTGGACGGGGATGGTGGTCGTCGGCCGGACGGCGGCGACGAGGTCGGCGGCGTCGCCCGCCGTCATCGTGTAGCGCAGCGGTCCGGTGATCGGGAAGCGGACGCCGCCGAGGTGCACGACTGCTGTGCCCACGTCGAGCCGCTCGGCGACCTGACGCACGCCGGAGTACAGGACGGTGTCACCGGAGATCCACAGTTCGCCGTTGGCCTGGCCGTGCCAGCGCAGCGCGAACCCGACCACGTCGCCGACGATCGGGTGGCTCCCCGGCGGTCCGTGCCGGCACGGCGTGGCCGTGACGGTGATGGTCCGACGGTCGGCGTGCTCGAGCGTCGTGGTCCGCCACGGCTCGAGGCCACGAGCGCCGCCGCCCAGGCGCCGCGCCCCCGACTCGGTCGTGACCACCGTCGCGGCTGTCGCCAGCACCTCGCGTCCTGCGTCGTCGAGGTTGTCGGCGTGGTGGTCATGGGTCAGCAGCACGGCGTCCAAGGGACCGACGTCGGCCGCGGCGACGGCAGGACCGGCGGTCTTGGTCGAGGCCGTTCCCCACCCGAACGAGTATCGACGCCCGGGCGGATCGAACGTCGGGTCGGTGAGGATCCGCCACCCTCCGACGTCGATCAGGAGCGTGGGACCGCCGATGTGCGTGAAGCTGACGCCTGTCACCGTGTGCGGCCGGTGTGGGCGAGCGCCCACTCGAGCGCGGTGTCGGCCACCTTCTCCCACCCGGGTGCGGACGGCAGGAGGTGCGGGCCTTCGAACTCGATCACCTCGGTGATGGTGCCCTCGGCCTTGTAGTGCTTGGCGTTGGAACGCTGGATGCTCGGCGGCATCAGGTGATCCTCGAGCCCGGCGATGAACAGCAACGGCGCCCGCGAGGTGTTCTTGTAGTCGACCCAGTTGTCGTCCTTGCCGGGGTGGATGTTGGCCAGCGCGCTGCCCCAGAAGATCGCTCCCGATGCCGGGATGTGGTAGCGCTGGAAGAGGGCCAGCGACTCCTCTTCGCTGAACGTGTTGGCGAACGCGTAGTGCCATTGCTCGGGTGTGAAGCCGACGGCGCGGTGACGGTTGGCCGGGTTCTTGAGGACCGGGAACGTGGCCCGGATCTGCGAGAGCGGCACCACCTTGACGCCCTCGGTCGGCGCTGAGTTGATCGCCACACCGGCGGCTCCGAACCCGTGGTCGAGCAGCACCTGCGTGAACACGCCGCCGGCGGAGTGCCCCATCAGGATCGGTGGCGTGTCGAGCGCGCCGACGACCGCCTCGAGGTGGGCGATGATCTGGGGGACGGTGACGGTCTCGATCGGCGTGGGGTCGGCGTTGAGCGCCTCGACCTCCACCTCGAAGCCGGGGTACGCCGGAGCGAGGACCCGGAAACCCTTGGCCTCGTAGTGCGTGATCCAGTCTTCCCAGCTGCGCGGCGTCACCCAGAACCCGTGGATGAGGACGATCGTGTCGGGTGGATCGGTGGTGGTCATGGCCTGCTCTCTCCTCGATGGCGTGGACGAACATCTTGCCCGGCGCGGCCGCGGACGGTTCACGGCGCCCAAGGAGAGTCCGGCATGTCGATCGGGTCAGGTCGCGATGAGTCGCGCCGGCGGTGGCAGTCTGCTGATCGTGGCCACGTTCGCGTCCGTCGACGACTACATCGCCTCGTTCCCGCCCGGGGGGCAGGAGATCCTCCAGCAGGTCCGCCGCACGATGCACGCCGCCGTGCCGGGTGCCGGGGAGACGATCAGCTACAACATCCCCACCCTCACCGTCGGTGGCACCTCTCTCGTCCACTTCGCGGGCTGGAAGCGCCACGTCAGCGTGTACCCCGTCCCCGAGGGCGACCACGACTTCGAAGCGGCGGTGGCGCCGTACCGCTCGGGAGCCAGCACGGCCAAGTTCCCGCTGAACGGACCGATCCCGTTCGAGATCATCGGTCGTCTCGTTGCGCTCCTCTTCTCCCAACGGGCGGGTTGACGATCGTTCGAAGTCATATGATTCGATGTCGATGGAACGTCTCGGACGACAGCTGTACCTCACGTTCCGCTCGGTCCGGGAGCGTCTCGACGGCGACCTGGCGTCGGCCGGCGCGTCCGTGTCGCAATGGATCCTGCTGAAGTCGGCCGGCGACGAGCCAGGGCTCTCGCAGCGTCAGCTGGCCGACCGCGTGCTGCTCACGGGGTCGACGTTGACCCACCACCTCGACCGCCTCGAGGCCGACGGGTACATCGCTCGCACCCGTGACCTGGGTGACCGCCGAGTCGTGCGGGTGTCGTTGACGGCGGCCGGCCAGGGTCGTCGCCGCCAGCTCGACGGGGTCGTCGAGTCGAGCGACGCGGTGCTCCGCACGCTGCTGTCGGCGGACGAGTACGACTCGCTGAACGCGTTGCTCGCCGTCCTGCACCGGCGGGTCGCCGCGCCGGTCCACGGCCCGACGGACGAGAGGAGCCGCGGTCGTGCCGGCTGACATGGCGCGAGACGATCGGGCGCTCGACGTCCCGCCGATCGTTCGCACCACGCGCCTCAGCAAGACGTACCCGGGCGGCATCGAAGCGGTCGTCGAACTCGACATGGAGATCCGGGCCGGGGAGATCTATGGGTTCCTCGGTCCGAACGGCGCCGGCAAGTCGACGACGATCGGGATGCTCACGACGCGCGTGTCCCCGACCAGCGGCGACGCCGAGGTCGGCGGCGTCGACATCATCCACGACCCGGCCCTGGCCAAGCAGGTGATCGGTGTCGTGCCCCAGACGAACACGCTCGACCGGGCCATGACCGTCGCCGAGAACCTCTTCTTCCACGGCCGGTACTTCGGGATGACCAGCAAGGAGGCCAAGGCGGTCACCGACGAGCTGCTCGTGAAGGTGCGCCTCTCGGACCGAGCGACCGCCCCGGTGATGGCGTTGTCGGGCGGCATGGCCCAGCGGCTGATGGTCGCCCGGGCGATCATGCACCGGCCACAGATCCTGTTCCTCGACGAGCCGACGGCCGGGCTCGACCCGCAGAGCCGCATCGCGCTGTGGGAGATCATCGGGGAGCTGCGCGACGAAGGCGAGACGATCCTCCTGACCACCCATTACATGGAGGAGGCCGACGAGCTCTGCGACCGGGTCGCGATCATGGACCACGGCCGGATCCTCGCCCTCGACACGCCCGACGCGCTGAAGCGCTCGACCGGTGCGGGCACGGTGGTGAAGGTCACCGCTGATCCCGCCGACGCCGAGTGCCTGGGCGCGTACCTCGTCGAAACCGTCGACGGCGCGTCGGACTTCACCGTCGTCGACGGCGTCGTGCTGCTCTCGGCCGAGAGCGGGACCGGGCTGCTCCCGCGGATCATCGGGGCGGCCGAGCAGATCGACGTCGACGTCACCGACCTCTCCGTGAGCGATCCATCGCTCGAGACCGTGTTCATCAACCTCACCGGGAAGGACCTGCGCGAATGAGCGACATCGCCGCGACCACGCCCGCTGCACTCGTCGAGCGGCGCGGCCTCGCCCAGCTGCGCCCGGCGCGCGTCGCCTATCGGCGGGCGTTCGTGGCGTTGCTGCAACGCGACATGCACGTGCTGCTCAAGAGCTGGGTGTTGTTCATCGTCCGGGCCGTGATGCAGCCGCTGCTCCTGATGTTCGTCTTCACGTACGTGTTCCCGAAGATCGGTCAGGGCGTCGGTGGATCCCGCGGCGGCGAGACCGCGTTCACGAGCACGCTCGTCGCCGGCGTCGTCGGGCTGGCGATCGTGTTCCAGGGCATCCAGGCGGTGGCGCTGCCGCTCGTGCAGGAGTTCGGCTACTCCAAGGAGATCGAGGACCGCGTGCTCGCGCCGTTGCCCACGCGCATGGTCGGCGTGCAGAAGATCGTCACCGGCATGCTCAACGCGCTCATCGCCGCACTGCTCGTCTTCCCGATCGCCTACGTCGTGCCGGCGACCCCCGTGCACCTCGATGTGCACTGGACGATCCTGCTCACGTTGGCCCCGCTCGCCGGATGGGTCGCCGCCGCCCTCGGCCTCGTGCTCGGCACGCGGGTGGCACCGCAGCAGGTGTCGTACCTCTTCGCGCTCGTCGTCCTGCCGCTCACGTTCCTCGGCTGCATCTACTACCCGTGGCGGGCCCTCGAGGCCGTACGTTGGCTGCAGGTCGCCGTGCTCATCAACCCGTTGGTCTACATGTGCGAGGGGTTCCGCAGCGCCCTGACGAACGGTGTGTCGCACATGGGGCTCCCGTTCGTCTACGGCGCCCTGATCGCGTTCGGCGTCGCCCTCACCTGGATCGGCGTCGTCGGCTTCGAGAAGCGCACCGTCTCCTGACCCCGGTCCGGAGAGGCTCCGGGCGTCGTCACGGTGAGGACCCCGCCAGGT
Source organism: Ilumatobacteraceae bacterium (assembly GCA_040507575.1). GTDB lineage: Bacteria > Actinomycetota > Acidimicrobiia > Acidimicrobiales > Ilumatobacteraceae > JALZMG01. The sequence continues at coordinate 3,676 of JBEVOM010000187.1, read as the reverse complement.
GTGAACGTCCCCCCGACGGGTGAACTTGCGTCCGGGACGTGCGCGTGGGGCGGTTGTGGGTAGGGGACATCTCGTGTCTCGTGTCGCCCGCTCGTCCACCGTGTGGCCGTCCCCCGAGGATGCGCTGCGCTCGTTCCGTGAGACTGGCGATCCGACGATCCGCAACCGGGTCGTCGAGGAGCACCGCTGGCTCGCGGTGGTCATCGCCCAGGACTTCCGGACCGGGAGCGAACCGCTCGACGATCTGGTCCAGGTCGCCTGCGTCGCGCTGCTCAAGGCCGCTGACCGCTTCGACCCCGACTTCGGCGTGGAGTACCGCACGTACGCCGCAGTGACCGTGCGGGGTGAGCTCCGCCGGTACTTCCGCGACTCGACGTGGGCCGTGCGGGTCCCGCGCCGGCTCCAGGAGCTTCGCTACGAGATCCGAGCCGCGACCGAGGTGCTGCAGGAGCGGCTGCACCGCTCGCCCACGACCCCCGAGCTCGCCGCGTACCTCCACGTCGACCAGGACGAGATCATCGACAGCATCTGCGCCGACAGCAACTTCCGTTCACTGAGCCTCGACCACGAGGACAGCGACTCGCTGCCGGGCCGTCGAGGCGGCAGCGTCGACGACCTGTACGACGACGTCGATGCCCTCGACGCGTTCCACGAGATCGCCGGGCTGCTGCCCGAGCGGCTCCGGCGGGTCGTGGAGATGCGCTTCATCGAGGAGATGAAGCAGTCCGACATCGCCCATGAGCTCGGCGTCAGCCAGGTCCAGGTGAGCCGGCTGCTGCGCAGTGCCAACCGTCGGATGAGGCTGCTCCTCGAGCACCGGGCATCCCGGACGCTCGTCAGCGACGGCGCCACGGGCTGACGATTCGCTCGCCGACCCGCTCGCGGACGCGGTTCGGGTCCGGTTCAGCCCCAGCCGATGATGGCGGCCGCGGGGTCGACCTCGACGAGGCGCCGGGCGGCGTCGGTGACGGCAGCCGACGGGTTCCTGAGCCGCAGGGCCCGGACCCCGCGCGGCGAGACCTGTCGGGCTGCGCGCACGACCAGGGCCAGGCACGTGACTGCACATGCCGTGACGCCGGCCAGGTCGAGGATCGTCGGCTCGAGCTCTCCGTCGAGCAGGCCGAGCAACGTGACGACGGTGAACGCATCGAGCACACCGTGCACGACAAGCACCGGGGTCGAGGCCTCCCGGTCGACGACGACCTGCATCGCTGGCACGAGCGGGAAGTCTCCACCCTCGGGGCTCGACGCGCCAGTACTTCTTTCGTCTCCCGGCCGGGCCAGTCGCCTGCGCGGTCGGGGCTGACGACGAGGGCGGCTGGACGTCACCTCACGCATCGTCGTCGAACGGGGTGCGGTGCACGACCGAGCGCAACGCCAACCGGTCGCCCACGACGGCGAACTCACGATCGGAGGTGACGACGGTCGCCGTGGCAACGAGCATGCCCAGTTCGGGGCCGTGCCACGTGCGCGTCCCGCGTCGCCGCGCCGACATCTCGACCGCCAACCCGCCGTCGCTCACGGCCACCGACACGTCGATGGGCCCGACACCGATCTGCGTCAGGGCGTGGAACGTCGCGTCGACGAGGAGCCGCACGTCACCGAGGTCGTCGATGGAGAACCCCTCCAATGCCGCGCATGTCGCGACCACGTTGCGGGCCACGCGCGCCAGGCGGGCCTCCGGGGCCAGCGTGGCGAAGACGTCGGGCGCCTCGAGGCCGTGGCCGAGCCCGGCGGGGACGGTGGCCGTCGGTGCGGCGGCTGGGTTGCCGACCGGCGTGTCCCGAGCGGCTGGCCGCTCTCGGTGTCCCGAACTCACGTCACCTCCATCGTCGCCGCTGTCGTGGCGTCGGGAGACTGATACCCGGTGCCGCCCCTGTCGCAGACGGCGCGCGAAGCAGTCTCGCCGGCTCGGCCGCCACGCAGGAGCCGGGGGTCAGCGTCTGGCCGATCGACGCGTCGGGTACTGTCGGCCGTGATCGAGATCGGTACCCCGTCGGGCAGCACGGTCGAGCTGCGGTTCCGGCTTCCCTGCGACCACCCTGGGCAGCCGGTGGGCGTGGCCGGCGACTTCAACGGCTGGGATTGGACGGCGACGCCGCTCGACCGCGACGGCGGGGCGCTCGGTGCCGTGGTGCGGGTGACGGCGCCCGGTCGTTACGAGTTCCGGTACCGCAGCGCCCGGGGCGACTGGTTCAACGACGAGCAGGCCGATGACTACGTCGGCAACGAGTTCGGCGGCGTGAACTGCGTGGTCGTGGTACCCGCGGTCGACGGCGATCACTGAGCGACGAAGCGGCCGACACCGTTGGTGACTCCGGTCAGCAGGTCAGTTCGGCCCACATGCTCGTGGCGGTCGACGATGACTCCACGCCCCAGTCCTCGCACACCGCGCGGAGGACCGAGGAACTGAGTCGATGCCGCGCCTCGCCGCCCCCCGGCCGCTCGAGGACCTCGGTGCTGTCGATCTGCAGCCGCACCCGGCCGGCGCGCACGACGGCCAGCAGGACCGGCGGTCCGGTGCACGCGTTGACGGTGCGAGTGACCAGCTCCGACGCCGCGAGCACGACGTCGTGCTTGGTGTCCTCGTCGCACTGGGCGTCGGCCAGCCACGCGGTCACCGCGCGACGGGCGGCCGCCGGAGCTGCCGGCGACCAGGCAAGTTGCGTTCGGAGCTCGTCCACAGGTTGGCCTCCCGCGACGGTCTACCCGTGTCGTCCCGGACGAACCCCACTGCGGACGAACCCCACCGCCGACGGCCGACGCCGGTGAGGAACGCCCTGGATGTGGGTACGAGCGCGGCTGCTGGAGCGCAAGGTGCGCATCGGTCGGTCGAGCTGGTCGACGTGCTCGGCGTGCCCGGCTTCGCCGAGACCTGGGACAAGCAGCGGCGCCAACGGGGTGGCCACCCGCGTCCATGGATCACGCGAGACAAGGAGCTCTGGCGGGACGGCGGCGTCGAGATCGCCGCACTGGGCGTCGGGCAGCTACGCCTCGTGGATCCGCGACTCATGGGCCGGCAGGTGCCGCGTCAGCCGGCGTCGTAGACGTCGATCAGGAACTGGGGATCGGTGCACGCGACCGCCGGCGTGCCGAGGGTGGCGCGGACGATCTCGTGGACGTCGTCCCCAGTGAGGACGTGCTGGTCCACGACCGGTCGATAGTGCACGAGCACGAGGTGACCGCCCCGGGAACAGCGGGCGTGCCAGGCCGACACCAGCGCTCCGAGCGTCTCGGGCGGGAAGTAGTACAGGACCTCGCCGAGGACGACGAGGTCGACGTCGAGGATCGCGTCGGACGCCGGTCCGTCGCGAACGTCGGCCACCCGGACGTCGACGTTGCCCAGGGCCCGACAACGTGCCGCGGTGACGTCGACGGCTCGGCGATAGCGGTCGGACGCGCTGACCCGGTCGGCGCGTGCCGCCAACCGCATCGTGAGCAGGCCGACGCCGCACGCGGGCTCGACGGCATGCAGATAGCGCTCGTTGGGCAGCGCGGCAGTGGTCAGGTCGTACTTCCTGGCCTCGTACCACCGACCGGCGTGGTCCCACGGGTCGGCCGAGTGCGCCCACGCCTGCTCGAAGTACGACGACGGTGTCGCCGACGGATCACGCATGCGGTTGCCCCCAGTTCGCTCGCCGCACGCGATCTGGGCGCGCAGGGTCCCGATATCGAG
>JBEVOM010000139.1:0-5979 GCA_040507575.1 Ilumatobacteraceae bacterium | reverse complement strand
GCAACCCGCCTGCGGCGGGCGTCGGCGCGCACGACTGCGGCGCGCACTGCGAGATCATCACCATCGGGATGGCCAAGAGACCGAACAGACGCCGTTGCATGTGGTTCCTCCGTTCGCTTGCGCTCCCACCGGGGCGAGCGAAGATGACGGTCACGTTACAACCCGGTGACGTCCCGGAGGGCGCGGCGGATCCCCGATCGGAGGCCACGCTCTATCTCGTCGAGTGCCAGCGGTACGCCGACTCGACGATCTCGGCCAGCCCCTGGCGCGACCGCCACCCGAGCACGGACTCGGCGTACGTCGGATCACCGTACGTCGCGCTCGGATCACCCCGCCGGCGGGCGACCACCTCGTGGGGCACGGGCCGTCCGGCGACCTCCTCGGCCGCACTCATGACTTGCAGGACCGACGAGCCGACGCCCGTGCCGACGTTGACCGCGATGCTCCGGCCCTCACCGGAGCCGAGCTGGTCGAGCGCTCGGATGTGCGCGTCGGCGAGGTCTTCGACGTGGATGTAGTCGCGGATGCACGTCCCGTCGGGGGTCGGGTAGTCGTTGCCGAACACCTTGACCGGCGGTGCCGCGCCGAGCAGCGCCTTCATCACGACCGGGACCAGGTTGATCGAGAACGTCCAGTCCTCGCCGATCGCCGCGTCGCGACTGGCGCCGGCGGCGTTGAAGTAGCGCAGGCAGATCGAGCGCACGCCGTGCGTCACCCCGTACCACTGCAGGATGCGCTCGACCATCGCCTTGGACTCGGCGTAGACGCTCTCCGGCGCGATCGGCGCCGACTCGGCGACCGGAACGGACGCGGGGGTTCCGTAGACCGAGCACGAGGAGGAGAAGACGATGTCTCGGACGCCGGCCCGCATCGCCGCTTCGACCAGCGTGGCCGTCCCGTCCACGTTGTTGTGCCAGTACTTGGCGGGCGACTGCATCGACTCGCCGACCGATTTGTACGCGGCGAAGTGGACGATCGCGGTCACCCCGTGCTCGTTGCAGACCTGCTGGACCAACGTCGCATCGCGGATGTCGCCCTCCACGAGGGGCGCGCCGAGGAGCGCATCGGCCCGTCCCAGCTCGAGCGTGTCGAGCACCACGACGTCCCGTCCCGCCTCGCGCAGCGCCCGCACCGTGTGCGAGCCGATGTACCCGGCTCCGCCGGTGACGAGCACGGTCACGACGCGGTTGTCCAGGCTGCCACGGCCAGAACCTACCGTTGCGCCACGCGCCACACCTGTGCGGGCGCACGTGCTGTCGCACGGTGCCGCTCAGTGCTGACGCTCAGTGCTGACGCACAGTGCCGCTCAGTGCTGTCGCACCATCAGCCGCCACCACAGTTCGAGCAGCTGGCGCGCCGACCGGGCGATCGCAGGGAGCCGGAAGAACTGCGAGCGGCCGTGGGGTCGCTCCTGGTGGCTGACGCCGACCTCGGCGAACCGCGCCCCAGCGGTCTGGAACGTGCGCATCATCTCGACGCAGATCACCCCTGATGTCGACGTGAGCTCGACGCGGTCGAGCAGGTCGCGGCGGATCAGCCGGAAGTCGCAATCGGTGTCACGGACCTGGAGCCGGAACAAGAGCTTGACGGAGTGGTGGTAGGCGCGCCCGATGATCTTGCGGTACCACGAGTCACCTCGCCCGATCTTGTAGCCCTGCACGATGTCGACGTCCGGCGTCGCGGCGTCGATGCAGCGCACGAGCTCGGACGCGTCGTACTGGGCGTCGCCGTCGGTGTAGAAGATCCACGGTCGGGTGGCGGCGGCGAAGCCGGATCGCAACGCGCCCCCGTACCCGACGTTGCGCGGGTGCTCGACGATCCGCAGCTCGGGGATCTCGGCGGCCAGGCACTCGAGCACCTCGACCGACCCGTCGCTCGAACCGTCGTCGACGACGATGATCTCGAAGTCGGCGACGCTCGCCCGCAGCACGCCGTGGACGTCGCGCACCATCTTCGGGATGGACAGCGCGTCGTTGTAGCAGGGGAAGAAGGCCGAGATCGCGGCGACCTCGGGATTGCGGGGGATCATCCCGGGAGCACCTCCAGCGCCGACGCGACGTGGTCGACCTCGTCGTCGGTCAGCTCGGGGAAGCACGGCAGCGAGATGCACTCGGCGGCCCAGGTCACGGCCTGTGGGCAGGGATCCGTCGTGAACCGCCGGTAGGCCGGTTGATCAGGCAGCGCCAGCGGGTAGTGCACGCCCGTCGCGACGCCGCGCTCGGCCAGCGCACCGCGGACCACGTCGCGATCGGACGAGCGGAACACGCATTGGTGGAACACGTGGTCGACGTGGCCGCTGGGCCAGCGCAGCCGTGGAGCGGCGGCTCGGTAGCGGGCGGCGATCACGCGCCGCCGATCGTTGCCGGGGCCGAGCGCAGGGAGCTGCAGGCGCAACCACGCCGCCTCCAGCTCGCTCATGCGGTGGTTCTGACTGATCTCCACGTGCACGTACTGCTGCTCGGCGCCGTGTGTGCGCCGTCGGCGCACATCGGCCGCCAGCCGGGCGTCGGCGGTCACGACGGCGCCACCATCGCCGATCCCGCCGACGTTCTTCGTCGGGTAGAACGAGTAGATCGCCGCCGTCCCGGCCACGCCCGTCAGCGCCCCATGAGCCTGGGCGGCGTCCTCGACGACGGGGACCCCCAGCGCGACGAGCGGCTCGACCGGCGCCGGGTGGCCGTAGAGGTGGACCACGACCACGGCTTTCGTGCGCGAGGTCATCGCGGCGGCGGCCGCTGCTGGGTCGATCGCCGCCGACTCGGCGACGACATCGACGAACACCGGGACGGCGCCGGTGGCGCACACGGCCGATGCCGTCGGCACGGCGGTGAACGCCGGCACGATGACCTCGTCCCCGGGGCCGACCCCGAGCCCGGACAGCACAAGCTGCAGCGCGCTCGCGCCGCTGGCGACCGCGACGACATCGACCTCGGCGTCGGACCCGTGGAGCACTGCGGCGAGCTCGGCCTCCAGTGCCGCGGTCTCGTCACCGAGGAGCACGGCCCCCGAAGCGAGCACACGCTCGACGGCGTGGGCGAAGTCCGGTCCGAAGCGGCGATGACGCCGCGTCAGGTCGACGACGGGGACCACGAGCGGTCGACGTAGTGCCGGATCGTGGCGTCGATGCCCTCGGCGAAGGGGATGCGGGGCGACCAGCCCAACACCCGCTTGGCCTTGGCATAGTCGCCGTGGAAGCTGCCGATGTCGATGCGCATGAGCTCGTCGGGCCACGGTACGCGTCGCACGCCGCCGCCCCACCGCGCCGCCGCCTGCGTCAGGCGAGCGATCTCGGCGAGCGTCAGCGAGTCGTCGTGGCCCAGGTTGAAGACCTCGCCGGCGGCGTCATCGACGGTCGCCGCCAGCACCAGGGCGTCCACGACGTCGTCGACGTGGAGGCAGTCGCGCCGCTGCGTCCCGTCGCCGTACAGCACGATCTCGTCGCCGAGCAGCGCCCGGCGGACGAACACGGGCAGGAACCCGAGGCCGTCGCGCTCGAGGTGCTGACGCGGTCCGTACACGTTGGTGAGGCGCAGCACGGTGACCGCCATGTCGTAGTTGCTGCCGTAGAGGAGGTGCAGCTGCTCGCAGGCCAGCTTGTCGATGCCGTTGACGTCGACCGGCGCGGTGGGGTGGTCCTCGTCGACCGGGAGGTACCGGGGCCGGCCGTACACCTGTCGCGTGGACGTCTGCACGACGCGCGCCCTCGGCGCCACCCGGCGCAGCGTCTCGAGGAACGAGAGGTGGCTGCGCACGTTGAGGTCGAGGTCGCGCAGCGGCTCCTGCATCGACGCGATGTGGCTGACCTGACCGGCGACGTTGAACACGAGGTCGGCGCCGAACACGGCGTCACCGGTGTCGGGGGAGCCGATGTCGGTGACGACGACCGACGCGTCGAGCCCGGCGACGTTGCCCGGGTCACCACCGTGCTGCGGGACGAGCGCATCGACGATCACGACCGTGGCGCCGAGCTCGACGAGCCGCCACGCGACGTTCGAGCCGATGAAGCCGAGGCCCCCGGTCACGACGCAGCGCGCGTCGCGGAGGTCGACATCGGGACGCGTGGTGTCCCGGGGAGCATCGTTCAGGCGTCTCATGGCGGAATACGGAACTCTACGTTTCCCCGCTCGTTCTCGTGCGCAACGTCACGGCAGCCACGACCGGTAGTTCATCATCCAACCGAGGACGATCAGCGCTCCGCCCGACACGACGAGCGCCGCCACGGCCGGCCAGCGCCACTTGGTGGTCAACACGTCGGCGGCGGCCAGCGGGAGTGGGAACGCCAGGATCCCGTATCGGGCCATCCCCACCGTGCCGAGCAAGAGCGACGGGATCACGCCGAGGGCGACGACGACTGCCCACGACGGCGGCTGCCGGCGCACGCGCATCACGTAGGGGACGGCGAGCGCGACGAAGAACGACAGGTGGAACAGCGACGGCCAGTTCGGGTATGCGAACGGCTCCCGGAGGAACGCCGCGAGGCTGGTCTCGACCCAGGCCTCCTTCGCCGCCCAGAACACGAACGGATCTCCCGTGGCCCAGTTCAGGTAGATGCACCACCCGACGAAGAACGCGACCGAGGGCGCCACGACGGCGACCGCAGCGCGCCACCCCGCACGCGCCAGCAGCACGGCCACGAAAACGGCGACCGGTGCGACCCACCCGTTCGGGCGGGCGGACGTGGCGACGGCGGCGAGCAGCCCGGCCGTCCACCAGCGCCGATCCTCGACGAGGACGAGCGACCACACCAGACCGGCGAGGTAGAGGCTGTCGGCGTAGCCGAGGATCATCGAGAGGGCACCGGGAGCGACGGCGATGAACCACGGAGCCCATGGGGCGGCACGCGACGGGAGGTGCCGAACCGCCAAGCGGTAGGCGCCGGCCATCGCTGCCAGCGCCGCCAACCACGAGATCCCGGCGAGCGCCAGCGTGGGGGACGCTCCCAGCTTCATCAGCGCGCCGCCGAGGCTGGGGAACAACGGGAAGAACGGGTATTCGCTCCACCGGCCATCGATGTACGGCCGGTCGTAGAAGTCGATGGCGATCAGCCGGAACCACTGTCCGTCCATCCAGATCAGTCGCCCGGGCGACCGCTGCCCGGCGGGTGCGGTGAGGACGATCACCGGCACCACGACGGCGCGCACGAGGAGCCACGGCAGCACGACGGCGCGCCACGGCAGGTACTCGTGAAGCAGGGCGCGCGCACGAGACGGTGCCGGCGCGGCCGTAACGTGCGGCGCCGAGGTTGTCAACTCGCTCGCCATCCCGGCGCGGAGACTAGGAGATCGTCAGCACCGATGGAACTCGCGGAGTACCGCCGCATGGCGGAGGTCGAAGACACGCATTGGTGGTACCGGTCCGTCCGTGCCCTCTTACAAGAGCTGCTCGCGATGGACCTGCCGAGCGGAGGGCGCTTCCTCGACGTCGGCGCCGGCACGGGAGCCACCGGAGCGTGGCTCGCCGACCGCGGCGAGCTGGTGGCCGTCGACTTCGAGCCGCTCGCTCTGACGTTGCACCGCGAGCGGCACCCAAGCAGTGAGGTGGTGTCGTGTGATGCCCGCACGCTGCCCTTCGCCGACTCGTCGTTTGACGCCGTGATCGAGGTCACGATGCTCTGCCATCGCTCGATCGAGAACCCCGTCGATGTGGTCAAGGAGATGGCGAGGGTCGTCAAGCCCGGCGGCATGGTCTGCATCTGGGAGCCGGGCGTCCGGCGGCTGTGGCGGGCGCACGACCGGGAGACGCACACGGGCCGGCGCTTCTCCCGGGGCGATGTTGCTGCGATGGTGACCGCGAGCGGACTCGAGCTGGAGCGGTCCACGGGTGCGTTCTCGTTCCTCATCCCGCCCGCCGCGGCGAAGACGGTGTTCGAGCGCGGCGGGTCGTCCAGCGATCTCGACCGAAACGAGAGCGGGCTCGGAGGAGCGCTGTCGGTTGCAGCGGCGGGAGAGCGTCGCCTGCTGCGACGCGTGGACCTGCCCT
>JBEVOM010000241.1:0-13059 GCA_040507575.1 Ilumatobacteraceae bacterium | reverse complement strand
AGGAGCGGACCAGGTTGCAGCAAGCTGTCGCCGTGTCGGAGGCGAAGAAGTCCTGCCATGGTGTCGATCGGGCGCATGGCCCCGCCTGGCGCCTGACGAGCCCGAGGTCCACGGTCTGCTCGCGCTGGTCGAGTTGACGTCGGCGCGGTTCCCGGCCCGCATCGGACCCGACGGCGAACCGGTGCTGCTGGCCGAGCAGGACCGGCGACGTTGGATCTGGCCGCAGTGCAGCGCGGCCGCGCCGCGCTCGCCCACGCGGGGGCATGTGGGTCGCGGCCTGGACGTCGGCCGGGTCGTCGGCGACCGCGGGACGTTGCGGGTCGTCGTGCCCCTCCCGACCTGGGAGACGTACGTGGAGCTGGCCAACGACGAACTGGCGCTCGCCGCCGTGACATCACCTGCCGTGCTCCGCCGGCTCGAACGCTGCCTCGCGACCCTTGCCGATGAGGCGCCCCCCACGTCGACGCGGCGTCGTCGACGACCGGCTGCGCTGGGTTCGCCGCCAGCTGGACGGGCGACTCCCCGTCCTCGCCGATGGATCAGGCGCACCGTCGGGTTGACGCGATCGGCCATTCGTGAACAGCCCGATGGTCGAGCGACCACGAAGGACCGCAGCGTTCGGGAGCGCGCACCAAATGCACCTGGCGCGGCCTGCGGCCACCGGGTTGGCCGTATCGTGACCTGAACCCTCCCGAGAAAGCAGTTGTCTGTGGCGCGAGAAGTGATTGAGCGATTGATCGACGATCTTGACGGTGGTGATGCCGCAGAGACCGTCACGTTCGGACTGGACGGCGTGACCTACGAGATCGACGTCAACAAGAAGAACGCTGCGGCGTTGCGCAAATCTCTCGCGCGGTATGTCAAGGCGGCCCGTCGCAGCAGCTCCGCACCAGCGCGCTCGGCCCGCCGCAAGGCCGCACCTTCGCCGAACGGCTCGAAGCCCAAGCGCGACTACGACATCGTGCAATTGCGCGAGTGGGCTGGTGCGAACAACGTCGCGGTTCCGTCGCGTGGCCGCATCCCGCAGGCCGTCGTGCGCCAGTACAAGCAGGCCGGCGGCTTCTGACGCCGCCGCAGTCGGCCGCTGCGCTGCTGGTGTCAGGCGGCGGCCGCTGCACACGCCGCTATCTCGTCGGCTTCAGAGCTTCTGTGCCGCGATCTGGATGAGGTTTCCGCACGTGTCGTCGAACACGGCAGTCGTGACCGACCCCATCTCGGTGGGCGGCTGGGTGAACTGCACACCGAGCGCGCGGAGGCGCCGGTATTCGGCGGCGACGTCGTCGACGGCGAACGAGGTGAACGGGATGCCGTCCGCGACGAGTGCATCCTTGAACGGACGCGCCGCCGGATGCTCATCGGGTTCGAGAGAGAGCTCCGTGCCATCCGCGTCCTCCGGCGAGACGACGGTGAGCCACGAGTGCTCGCCGAAGGGGATCTCGTTCTTCTTCACGAAACCGAGCACCTCGGTGTAGAAGCGCAGGGCCTTGGTCTGGTCATCGACCATGATGCTGATCACGTTGATCCTCATGAGTCATCCTCCTGGGCAGGGATCGACCAGCGGGCGGCAATCTGCCTGAGCGGCGCGGTGTCGATGTGGTGGAACTTGTAGCGGCCGTGCCGTCGGGTCGTCACGAGGCCAGCAGCTTCGAGCACGTCCAGGTGTTGCGATATGGCCTGTCGGGACGAGCCCATGCCGTGCTTCGTGGCGAGTCGTGAGCACAGCTCGAAAAGCGTTTGCCCATCTCGTTCGAGCAGCTCGTCGAGGATGGCGCGGCGTGTGGGATCGGCGAGAGCCTTGAAGACGTCTCCCACACGCGCTCACAATAGGCAAGTCTCTACTTGCCTGTCAAGGTCCGCCCCGCCGCGCGATGCGAGGTGCGAGGCGATGGTCTACCGGCGACGTGCCGGATCGCTCGGCCCGCTCAGCCGCTGGCCCGCGGATCGGCAGATCGTGGCCGGCGCGAGCTGCCCGGAGTGCCACAGGACGGTGGACAGGATGTCGAGCGACCCGGCCAGCACACTCGCCGGGACGTTGCGTTTGACGAGGACGTTGGACAGCCAGTCGATGACGTCGTCGAACAGCTCGACCTCGTCGACATCGATGGCGACCCGACATGCGCCAGGATGTAGCCGAGATCGGCTCGTGTGTGTGCGAGTTGGCGTGGCGTGTACGAGGACACGACCGGGATCGTCGCGAACATCTGGTCCATGCATGCGTCCACCGTTTCGGCGCCACGAAGTTCGAGCTCGGCCCGTCGTGGTTCGTCGTCGCCAACGACGACCACACCATCCCACCCGACGCCCAGCGCTTCCTGGCCGAGCGCGCCGACGCCGACAAGACGATCGAGGTCCGCGCCTCCCACGTCGTCATGATCTCCAAGCCGGGGCCCGTCGCCAACCTGATCGTCGCCGCCGCCCGCTACGACGGCTGAGCGACGGGCCGCCGAGGTCGTCGGTCCGCGTCGGTCGGACACGAAGGTGGCGTCACACGGTGACCACCCGCTCCGGCCGGATGCGGATCTCGGTGTTGTAGGTCGCATCGATTGCTTCAACCGTCGTCTTCAGGTCGCGCTCGATGCTCGTCTGGTACTTGTCGAGATAGCCGGGCGCGCCGCTCGGCGCGACGTCGGGCGTGACCCTGGCGCGGCCCGTGAGGACCCACACGTCGCCGCCGTGCGGATCCGAGTTGAAGTGCAACGACACCACGGGGCGTTGACCGATGTTGTGGACGCGCCTCGTGGTCGGCTCGCTGAACACGACGATGTCGTCGCCGTCGACGATGAACCACACCGGATAGGGCGCCGGCGCGCCCGCATCGGTGACCGTCGTCAGCCATGCCACCTCGTCGTCATCGAGTCGCTCCTGTGCACCTTCGGGGAGTTCCATGCCGACGACCGTACGCAAGGGGTGCGCGAGTGGACCGAGCTGCCCGCGCCGATCTCGCTTGACCGTCCTCGATCGCCGCGAGAACAGTTGAGCCATGGCCCTGCGGTTCGCCGACCACGAGTTCGCCGCCCTTGCCGAGCTGCGGTGGCATCCGGAGGCGAAGCGCATCCGGGCCAGCGTGGGCGGCGCCGAGGTCATCAGCACGACGCGAGCGCGGATCGTGTGGGAGCCGAGGCGGGTCGTGCCATCCTTCGCCGTTCTGGTCGGGGACATCGTCGGCTCCCTGGTCGCCACGGGACCGGTCACGGCGGAGGAGCACGCCGTGGTGCTGGGCGACGGACCGCCGGTGCTCGATCCGAGCACCGGGTTCACGTTCCACACGGCCGAGGGCCGTTCGTTCGACATCGTCACCAGCACCTCGACGTTGTCGGCAGCCGCGTTCGCGCCGGCCGACGCCGACCTCGACGGCTACGTCATCGTCGACTTCGACGCCTTCGACGAGTGGCGCGAGGAGGACGAGGTCCTCCTCGGCCATGCCCGCGACCCGTTCAAGACGGTCGACACGCGACGCAGCTCCCGCCGCGTCCAGGTCTCCATCGCCGGTGCGGCGATGGCCGACTCGACGCGGTCCGTGATGCTCTTCGAGACCTACCTCCCGACCCGCTACTACCTCCCGCGGGCGGATGTGCGAACGGACCTGCTCGTTCCGTCCGCCACCCCGTACGTCTGCGCGTACAAGGGCACCGCCCGGTACTGGTCAGCGCACGTCGACGACTCCGTCGTCACAGACGTGGCGTGGACGTACGAGGACCCGCACAACTACGCCACCTTGGTCAAGGACATGATCTGCTTCTTCAACGAGCAGGTGGACCTCAGCGTGGACGGCGAGCACCTGCCTCGTCCACGCAGCCCGTGGTCCCGCTGACGCCGGAGCGACCGGCGAGTGACGCTGTGATGTGACGGCTCGGAGCGAGCCGGCCTCAGCTCAGCTCAGCTCAGCTCAGCTCAGTGCCGAGTTGAACGTCGCGCTGTCGACGATCTGCTCGAAATGCGTTGCCTTGCCGTCGCGCAGCGTCCACACGTGCGCGAACCGGGCCCGAGCAACCTTGCCGGTCGCCCGGTACCGACCCTCGTACCAACCCACGGAGACGACGGTGTCACCTTCGCCGATGATCGACTCGGGCTTGACGGTGAAGCCCTCGTAGCCCTCGCCCAGCGGCATGAAGACGCCCTGCACCACTGCGTCGTGACCGCGATAGGTGCCGGCCAACGGGAAGCCCTCCGCTTCGGTCCACTCGATGTCGTCGGCGAGTGCCGAGAGCACCGCAGGTACATCGCCCACCTCGAACGCCGCATACGCGGCGCGAACCGTTTCCGTGTTGCTCATCATGTCCCTCCCGCTCTGGTTCCCCAACGCGAGAGGATGCCCGAGATCCGACCGAATGTCCAGGCACGCTCGACGCCGGTCCGACCCGCGGTTCCCGCAACTGCAGCCGTGATGTCGGGAACGGGCTATCGTCCCGCCTCCCGTCGTCGTTGAGGGAGTCGCCGGCATGGGGTGGTGGTCGCGAGTTCGTCTGGGAGAGGTCTGCGCCCTCGTCGGTGAGCCGACAGGGAACACGGTCGTCGTCGTGACCACGCGCGGACGGGTGGATTGCTGGGACATCGCGAGAGGCGCCTCGTCGCTGCTCGCACTCGACGCCTCCACGGTCGCCGTCGACGACGGCGGCGACGACATCTTCGTGGTGGCGAGCGACCGTCGTTCGCTGACCCGCTACGTCCGCCAGCCTCGCTTCGGCAACTACAGCCGGCACGGCCGGAGCACGACCCAATCGATCTCCCCGCCATGCCTCGGCGACAGCCTGGTCGCCACGTCGCACGGTGGCCAGCTGATCGTGGCGCGGTACCTGCCCGCCGACCACGGCATCGACGTCGGGCCGTTGGGCGACGGGCCACGCCCGGTCATCCCCACGCCGAAGCCCCCCAGTCGGTTGGCGATCAGCGCCGACGGCTCGGTGGTCGCCGCGACGTTCGACGCGGCGCCGGACGACGGGAACGCGGAAGCCGGGCAGGAGTGGCGGGCGTGGCGCACGAGTGACGGCGTGGAGATCGCGCAGGTCGGCAACACAACTGCTCCACTCAGCGCCGTCGCCGTCGAGCGGACCGGCTCGGCGGCAACGATCGTCGCCGCCAGCGGTGGAACGGTGCGCGCGTGGACCCAGCCGGATGTGGACGCCGCGTCGCCAGGATCGGCCGCGGAGACGTTCGCGCTGGACGCCGGGCCCGTGACCGGGCTGCACCTCGCCGTGGACGGCGGGCACCTGACGACCGCCAGTCCGGACGGCACGGTGCGACGCTGGGACCGTCCGCCGCCACCACCGCCATCGGCCGACGCTCCGTTGCCGGACACCATGGCGCCCCGACGGGTCGCCCCCACGGCCCTCGCCCTGCTCGTCGTGGGTCTGTGGTGGGTCCTGCAGGCGATCGGGGACGTGCTGCGCGACCTTCACCTCCCGGGCAGCCTCGGGGCGTTCTCCGTCCCCGACCTGGTGTCGCTGACGACCACCCCCGGCAAGGCGGCCGACCGCCTGGGTGTGTGGGCCGACTGGGATGCCGGTCGCCCGCTCACCGGTCAGCACCTCACCTCCGGGGTGGTCGGGTCGGCATGGCTCGCCGTCGACACGCTGTTCGCGCTGTCGCTCGGCGCGCTGGCGATCCTCGTCATCTCCTGGCGCCGTCGCGCCCGGTCGTTCGAGACCACGGCGCACGCCGGCGCCGTGTGCTCACTCCTGCGGGTCGCCCGCTGGTCAGCGATCATCTACGTCGTCGCCGACGTGCTGGAGAACGCCGCCCTCGCGGTCGCCGTCCAAGTCGGCCCCGGGGCGACGGTGGCGTTGTGGGCCGCGTACCTGGTCGGCTTCGTGAAGTGGGCGGGGCTCGGCTTCGCGGCCGTCGTCGTCGTGCTCTCGTACGTCGCGGTCGACCGGACCCAGCCCGGCTACGAGGTCGTGCATCGCACGTCGCCGAAGGTCTGGCAGACGGTGCTCGAGTTGCGGGCCGAGGCGATCGCGGTGTCGATCATCACCGCCGGATTGCTGTTCCTACCCGCCAACGTCCGCCCGCAGCTGCACGATGTGGTCAGGGATTGGCGGCGTGACTGGTGGGAGCTCGCCGCGGCAGCGGCCGCAGTCGTCGCGCTGAGCATGGCGGTGCTCGTGCTCGGGGCCAGGGGCCTGCAGCGGGCCTGGGCGTACCGGAACGAGACCGTGGAGGGAGCGCCCGTGCCGTCGCCCTCGCACCGGGTCACGGTGCTCATCGCCCTGGCGGGGATCGTCATGACGGTGCTCGGCTACCTCGTCCTGGATGCGTGGCTCGGCGAGGGCTGGTTCGCCGTCGTCGTGGCCGGCTTCGCCGCTGCCTACCTCCTCCCGTTGACATCCACGACGGTCCGCGACGTGCCGGCGGAACGGGTCGGCTTCACACCGTCCACCGGTGTCCTGCGGATGCTCGCGATCCTCCCGTGCGTCGCGCTCGTCGTGGTCTGGATCCGCGCCGAGATCGGCAAAGCGCTCGAGGAGCCGGGCCGTGTCGTCGTGCTGATCGCTCTCCTCGTCGGGCTCGCCGGGGTCGCCACGATCGTGTACCTGCCTCCGATCCAGCGGCTCGGCTCGGTGTTCGGGCCCCGAGGATCGGCGGCGATGTCGAGGAACGAGCTCGCCGACCGTCTCCACGACCGCCACGGTTTCCGACTCCCCGAGGTGTGGACGGCGCTGCTCGTGTTCGTCGTCGCCGGCTCCCTCCTGGTCCTCGTCGACGTCGAGCGGATCGCCCGGCCGACAGCAGTCGGCGCGGTGGCGATCATCGCGATCTGGACGATCGCCGTGCTCGGCGTGTTCGTCGCTGTCAACGCCCTGCTCTTCGGGCCCCCACATGGCCTGCTCGCCCTGGCCCGGGCGCGGCGCTTCCCGACGCTCCTGACCGTGCTGCTGGCCGGGCTGGTCATGTCCCAGCTGGTGAGCCGTCCGGGGTTCCACCGCGCCGACCTGATCGAGGCGGAGCGTCCCGACCTCCTCGAGCTCGACGACGCATTCGACGCGTGGGTCGCGGCCCGGGTCCCCGATGCCGTCGATCCCGACCAGCCGTGGATGCCGCTCGTCATCGTCGCTGCGTCGGGCGGTGGCGGCCGAGCCGCGTACTGGACCGAGCTGGCGCTGGGGTGCCTGTTCGGCGGGGGGGTCGCGCTGGCCGAACCGGCGTGCACAGTCGGTGACGGATCGCCGGCCGACTACGAGGACGTGTTCGCCATCTCGGGCATCTCCGGTGGCAGCGTCGGCGCGGCGATGTACGAGGCATCGCGCTCGCAACCCGGCCAGAACGCCGATGACGTGTTCACCGACGGCTTCGTCGATCCGATCGTCTCCAACCTGTTCGTCCGCGACGTGCCGAACTGGCTGCTGTACGCGACGTCGTGGGAGGACCGGGCGGAGCGACTGGAGCGCGAGTGGGAGGACGCCATCCCTGCGCTCGCCGCGCCCTACTTCCGCGAGCGCACAGGAGAGGACTGGCGGCCGCTGCTCCTCATGAACAGTGCGACCGTCGAGGACGGTTGCCGGGTCGTCGTCGCCGACGTCGCCGTCGCCGCCGACACGGCGACCAACCCGCCGACGCCCCGCGACCTGTCAGGGTCGTGCCGATCCCTGATCCATCGCCGGCTCGCGCCGCCCGGCGAGCCCGACGATCTCGGCGGCCCTCACGACGTCGACACGGCGCCGCAGCCGTGGCCGGCGACGCGCGACCTCGGCGAGATCCTGTGCGACGACCAGAACCTCGCCATGTCCACCGCCGCACTGCTGTCGGCCAGGTTCCCGTACGTGTCCCCCTCCGGCGCCATCGCGTACTGCGACGACCCCGACCGCTTCACGTACCTCGTCGACGGGGGCACCGTCGACTCATCGGCAGCAGCGCCGGCCAGCCTGCTGCTCGAAGCGATCGTGCGACGGGTCCGCGACTACAACGACACGCGCCGCGACGGCCCGTGCATCCAACCGGTGGTGCTGCAGATCGACAACGGCTACGAGGACGTGCTGGCCGCCCCGAGCGGCGACCGGCCGTCGGAGCTGGTGGTGCCGCTCGCCGGAGGCATCTCGGCCCTGACGAACAACGCCGAGACGGCCCGCCAACAGCTCGCCGTGCTCGCCTCGCAGCTGCGCGTGCGGGCGGGGTGTGAGGAGCCGACGCTTCCCGAACTGCCGACCTACCTGCAGATCTTCCCGCAGTCCCACCCAGGGACCGAAGCTCCGCTCGGATGGTCGCTGTCGCACGAAGCACGAGCCGACATGAAGGACCAGCTCGGCGGAAGCGCGAACCAGTGCTCGCTGATGGTGCTGCGCATGTGGCTCACCGCGAGCCCAGGCGATGGCGTCTGCCTCACCGGCACGGTCGAGGAGTCCGCGAGCGGGTCCGAGCCCGGCGCCGCGGTGAACAAGCACGACGTGCAGTTGTGCATCGGATCCGGCGCTCAGCCGCTGAACGTGCGGACGAACCCGTATGGCGTGTTCGTCGTGGTCGTCGACGGGGACGTGACGCTGCCGGCACCCGACCAGGCCGTCTGTAGCACCGACCTCACACCCCTGTCCGATCCCGAGCGGCAGGGGTTCGGGGTCGAGGGTGACCTCTGGATCGGCGCGTCGTTCGTCGTGACCGCGCCGCCGGACGGCTGAACGCGGCGCGCCCCGGGCGGTCCACACCGCCAAGGTTCAGCCGGCCCGGGCCCGGCGATCTGACGGGACGCGGCGTTGATCCGCTTCCAGGCGTTGATCGCGGCGATGTCGATCACCAGCGGACCGAGAGCGGCCGCGTCGGCGGCGGCCTCGTCCCACACGTCGTCGGGCACCGCATCGGACCGATCGGCGAGGCGGGTGGTGCACTCGGCCAGCGCGCGGGCGGCCCGCTCGGCGGCCGTGTACAAGGGCACCTCGCGCCAGGCGGCGACGGCGAAGATCCGCTCGTCGGCCTCGCCGGCGCGCGGCAGGTCCTTGGCGTGCATGTCGACGCACACGGCGCAGCCGTTGATCTGGCTGGCCCGCACCGCGCCTGGCGCGCAGTTCGTCGCGCATCGCGGCGTGGTCATTCGGCCCGATCGGGCGCGCACGGTCTCGATGTCGAGGCTGTGCGCGCCGAGATGACTCGATGTGACGACGCCGCAGGCGAGATCGTGCTGAACTCCGGCGATGGGCGAAGAGGTTGATGATGGTGTGGCGGCCGTAACGGTGGAGACCGAGGTCGCTGACATCGACGGTGATGGCCTCGCTGACGTCGTGACCGAGGTGACCACCGTCGTGGCTGACGTCGAACGGTGACGGAGTTGTCGATGTCGTGGAGCAGACGACGGTGACGGCGTATGACCTCGATGGCGACGGCGAGCCCGATGCGATCGATCAGACGACGGTCACGGGCTTCGACGTCGACGGTGACGGTGTGCCGGACGTCTTCGAGTCGTCCACCATCACCGCTGGCGATGCCGACGGAGACGGCACGATCGGCGACGACGAGGTCACGGTCGAAGGCGCCGTCGCAGTCCGCGAGGACCTCATCGACGACGACACCGCCGACTGATCTCGGCGTTTCCCGTCTGCTCGTCCGCGGCCGCACCTGCCAGGGCTTCACCGGTGTCTGCAGGCCGAGGAGCGCATCGCAGCTGGGGCCTGGGCAAGACTCCCGCCTGGTCTTCGCGGACGAGGTGGGGACGCTCGACGCCGGTGGCCCTTCGTTGATCCCGGAGGCGTAGAACGGCCGCCGCATCGCCCACCCTGTCGAGGAACCAGCCGTTGGCATGCGCCGGGTCGTCCTCGACGGAGTGCGCGAATCGAAACAGGAATCCCGCGCTGTCATCACCGAGGTCGGTCATGTCCATGGCGTCGAGGCTGACGTGCTCGACCGGGATCATCACTCGCCTCCCATGTCTCGCCGACGCACGACTCGACCGCCGCCGTCCACGCGTCGAGGCCTTCTCGGGTCGCGAACGTCAGAACACCCTCCGAGATGGTGCTGTCGGCGAACTCGGCGGGCGGTTCGAAGTCGATGAACGTTCCCGCCGAGGGCACCGCGAAGCTCGGGCCGCTCGCAATTGTCCGCCGGTAGGCCGGTGAGGGTCCAGGCTTGCCTGATGCACGATCGATTGCGGGTGCTGTGCACGAGCACGGGCGGTGCCGGGCACGTCCATGCCCTGTCGCCGGTGGCGCAGGCGCTACGGGATCGGGGCCACGACGTGCGCTGGGCCGTGGCTCCTGATGGTGCCGACACCGTCGGTGAGCTGGGGTTCGAATGGTCGCCCGCCGGCCTGACCACACTGGAACGTCGCAAGGCGGCCGGCACCTCGCTGAGCGAGATCATGCAGCTGCCGATGGCCCAGCGGAGGGGACCGCTGTTCGCCGCGTTGTTCGCTCGGGCTGCCGGGCCGGTGATGCTTCGGGAGCTCGGACCGATCGTCGACCGGATCCGCCCGCACGTCGTCGTGCGTGAGACGGGCGAGGTTGCGGCGGCTCCGATCGCCGCCGCGCGTGGCATCCCGCTCGTCACGGTCGCGTTCAGCGGTGTGATCCCAGAACCCGCACGCGAACAGGTCATCCACGACCTGAGGCCGCTCTGGCGGGACACGGGGCTTGGCGATCCGTCATGGGCCGACGTCTACGGGCAGCTGTACCTCCACCCGTTTCCCGCCTCGTTCGGTCAGCGTCCCGACACACCGGTCGTGCGGCCGGTGCGGCCCGGTCGAGGCGCATCGAGCGACACCCCGCCCGACTGGGTGGTCACACTCGGCGCTGACCGGCCGTTCATCTACGTCACGTCGGGAACGGAACCGCCGTCGGTCACGTTCCCGTGGCGCGAGCTGTTCGCCGTCGCCCGCGAGCGTGACGTCGACGTCGTCGCCACCATCGGGCCACACGTCGAGCCAACGACGCTCGGCGCCATACCGGCCAACGTCCGCGTCGAACGGTTCGTCCCGCACGCCCACCTGCTCCCACGGGCCAGCACCGTCATCTCCCACGGCGGAGCCGGCACCGTGCTCGGCGCGGCTGCGCATGGCCGACCACAACTCGTGATACCGCTGTTCGCCGACCAATGGGAGAACGGCGTCGCGGTCGACGACGCTGGATGCGGCATCGTCATGGCGCCCGATCGTCGCAGCGCTGAGGACCTCGACCGCTCCGTGCGCACGCTGCTCGCCAGCCCGTCGCACCACGACGCCGCGACACGCGTCGCCACCGAGATCGCCGCCATGCCGGCGGCGACCGCCGCCGCAGCTGACATCGAGGCGCTCATCGCGACGTGACCATCCACGTCCCAGCGAGCGGCGGACGATCGCATCGAGCGCGCATGTTGGCGCTGGACGCCGTCCCGGAGATGCCGAAGCAGCAGGCTCGGCGTTTCAGGCCAGACCATTTGCACCGCGGATCTGACAGTCCCGTCGGGAACGCCGCTTGACGAGCCGCGCGGCACAGGCTCGTCGCTAGGTGCGAGCCGGTCGTGGCGGCTGGAGCAGGGCGGCGACGAGGGCGTCGGCGACCCACCGGCCGTAGTTCTGTGGTGTCCAGCCTCGTTCGACGACGAGCAGTTGGTAGATCTCGGCGGAGTTGTAGGTCCACAGCGTGTCGCGTGCCTGATCGATCGTGAGGCCGGCGCGGAGGTGACCTCGATCGTCGAGGGTGGTGGCGAAGATCGTCATGCCGGTGAGGCGCTCGGCTTGGAGCTCGGCCCACACAGCACGAGCGTCGGGATCGGTGGCGGCGGCGTCGCGGATGACGAGTTGGACGGGGACGTGGCGGGGGGCGACGGTGGCGAGGAACTCGCCGTAGAGCCGGAACATGACGAAGGGGTCTGGCTCGTCCCGCACCTTCTTCAAGGCTTCGCGCTCGAGCATCGGGGCGGTGTCGTCGTCGCCAGCAATGGCGGTGTCGAAGACGGCTTTGGCGAGCCGGGGCTTGCTGGCGAACGCCTTGTAGACGGTCTGCACCGCGACCCCGGCGGCTGCAGCGACGGCAGGCATGGTCGTACGGGCGAAGCCGTCAGTGAGGAAGAGATGGTGGGCGGCCTCGATGATGGCCGAGCGGGTACGGCGGGCCTGTTCCTGACGGGTGGTCGAGTTGTAGCGGCGTCGGGGGTTGACATCGGCCGTCATTCAGTAGATGCTCCTCTATCGGGTAGACACAACGCTACCCAATTGCCTGCTGGAGGACGAGTCATGCCGTACGCGCTGGAGTTCGAGGTACCGGGCGACGAGAACCTGTACGAACGGGTCAAGGCCGAGATCGGGTGCGAACCCGTCCCTGGGCTCCTCGTGCACCTGGTCGTCAAGACAGGGAGTGGATTGCGCCACATCGAGGTCTGGAACAGCCCCGACGAACACGACCGATTCCATCGCGAACGCGTCGAGCCGGCCGTGCAAGAGGTGCTCCGCTCGATCGGCTTCACCGATGCGCCGCCACCGCGCGACCACGATGAACTCGACCTGCTCGACCTACAACTGCCGGCGTGACAGTCCCCGCGGCGTGGGGAACCGCTGGACTGACGACGAATAGCCCGGTGCGCCTCGGCCACCGGACGGGCCCGGTACCGCAGGACAGAGGGTCGGAACGGAGCGAGGTCGGGACGACTGGCGGCGCGTGTTGACAGGTACCACACGTCGACCCGCGGTACCCCACGACCCTTCACCCCGGCCGCCGCCCGTCGTGCTGCGCTCGATGGTGCATACTGGCGGCCGCGACATGACTACGAGGGGGTCGGGACATGAGCGTGTACAAGGTCATCGAGATCATCGGTACCAGCACTGAATCGTGGGAGGACGCCGGCTTGACAGCGGTGAAGAAGGCCCGAGAGACGATCCGCAACCTGCGGGTGGCCGAGGTGCTCGAGCAGGATCTCGATCTGGACGACAGCGGTGGGGCCACCTTCCGCACCAAGCTGCGCGTCTCGTTCAAGTACGAAGACGAGACGTAAGCGCGTCCGTCCCCGGATCACACGTCGCCGCTGGGCCGATCAGCGGGCGCAGCCTCGGTGCGCACGACGCTGCGATCGCCGACCACGCGCCGGGTTCGGGCCGACGCGTTGGTACCGAGCCGATCACCGTCCGACAACCCTGCCCGCCACCACGAAGCACCGGTGTCCGCAACCGCC
>JBEVOM010000096.1:0-6313 GCA_040507575.1 Ilumatobacteraceae bacterium | reverse complement strand
CCTCTGGCGCGTCCGTCTCGGACGGCGCGTCCGTCGCCGCCGGGGCGTCCGTCCCGGCGGCCGGTGCGTCCGTCGACGCCGTGTCGTCGTCGTCGTCGCCGCACGCGGCGAGCACGAGCGCCGCCACCGCCGCTGCCGCGACGAGCTTGCCAACCGATCGTCTCACATGATCCCCCTTGTTCCCCGAATCCGAAATCGGATTGCCTTGATCTACTGCACCGGCCACCTCCGCCGCAAGCCACCAGGCCAGGTTCGCGCAAGAAGCCGGCGCCGTCAGCCCGTCAGCCCTCCCGGCAGCAGGGCCAGCGGGCGGACCGGTCCACCGGTCGCGCCCTCGAGCGGCATCGGCGCCACGATGATCACGAACTCGTGGTGACCGCCCGCCGCGAGCTCCTCGAGCTGCACGTTCTCCATGATGTTGATGCCGTGCTCGTACAGGAAGATCCGGTGGGCGGGAAGCGCGGTGCGCACGTCGGGGGAAGGGGGCAGGCGCTCGAAACCACCCGTGTCGGCGCCGACGGCGCGCGGCTGCTGGCCGGCCAGCCAGTAGGCGCCCGCCTCGCCGACTCCGGGGACGCCCTCGACGCCCCGTCCCGACGTCGCGGCGATCAACGGCCACCCTGACCGGACGAGCAGCACGTCGCCGGGCCGGGGCTCGGTTCCCTGGACCTGCACCGTGGCGTCGAGGTCGGCCGGCGTGATCTCATACGCGGCTGGACACGCCGCCAGGCCGAGCGCGGCGGGCACATCCAGCAGCACCCCGCGCCCGACGATCGGCGGGATGCTGCGCACGTCGTGGTCGGGGAAACCAGCGGCCTGCGCGGTGACCGCGTCGGTCCCACCGTGCAGCCTCCCGTCGTGCGAGTAGTGGGCGAAGGCATCGATGTGCGTGCCGACGTGCGTACCGGAGATCAGGAGGTCGGTCGCCGACGAGCCACCGTCCGGTCGCACGACGTCACCGTGGCGCCGCACGAGGTGCTGCTGGAACGGCGTGGCCGCCGCCGACTGCTCCATCCCGGGACGGTAGGGCTGGCCGAGATCGACGACCCGGCAGTCACCCAGACGAGCGCACAACGCGCTGACGAGGACGCTGTCGGCGCCCGGCACGTCAGCGCCCCGTCCAACGCGGCAGCCGCTTCTCGGCGAACGCCGTCGCGCCCTCCTGGGCGTCGGCGCTGGCGAACGCCGGCGCCGAGACGTCGCGAATGTGGTCCCAGCCGCTGACCCCAGCGACCTCGTCGTACATCAACTGCTTCGTGATCGTCACGGCCAGCGGACCGTTCGCACTCACCGCAGCAGCCAACTCGAATGCCGTCGCGAGCACGTCCGTCGCCGGCACGACGCGGTTGACGAGGCCGAGCGCGAGCGCCCGCTGAGCGTCGATCATCTCGCCGGTGAGGCCGAGCTCGAGGGCGATCGCCAGCGGCAGCCGCCGGGGCAGTCGCGTCCCGCCGCCCGCTGCGACGAGCCCCCGCTTGACCTCCGGGATCCCGAACCGGGCGTGCTCGGCCGCCACGACCATGTCGCACGCCAGCACCAGCTCGAACCCGCCGGCGACCGCGGTGCCGTTGACCGCGGCGATGATCGGCTTCGGGAACGTCCGCCGCATGAACACGTCGAGCCCGGGGCCGTCCGCGGCGCCACGACGGCCCTTCGTGAACGCCTTGAGGTCCATGCCGGCACAGAAGACGCGGTCCCCCGCGCCCGTCAGGACGACGCTGCGCACCCGGTCGTCGTGCTCGGCGTCGGCGAACGCTCGACCGAGGGCGCCGATTGTGTCGGGATCCAGCGAGTTCGCGGCGTGCGGGCGGTTCAGCCGCACGAGCCGGACGTCGCCGTGGTCCTCGACCTGGACGACCGCGGCGACGTCCGTCGACCCGGTGTCGTCGCCGCCGTCAACGGCTTGATCTGCCATCGGAGCCTGGCCCCTTTCCAGCTGGGGTCCCCCTGCCGGGCATTTGCCGGCCCGTCGGCCCGACCCTACAGTCCGCCCCGATGGCGCTCCGACCGGGGCCCCGGGGAACGGGCAGGTGGACAGGATGAGCATCCTCGGCAACCGCGTGCAACGCACGGAGGACCCGCGGCTGCTCACTGGTGCCGGCCGATATGTCGAGAACGTGCCGCTCGAAGGCTGCCTCACGTTGACGTTCGCAACGTCGACCGTGGCGCACGGCCGGATCACGGCTCTCGACACGTCGGCCGCCGCCGCGCTGCCCGGCGTCGTCGGCGTCTTCACCGCCGACGACCTCGGACTGTTCGACATGCCGTGCCTGCTGCCGGCCGGCGTCGTCCCGGGCTTCCCCGGTGCCAACCCGGCCGTCACCCGTCCGATCCTCGCCCGCGACCGCGTGCGGTTCGTCGGCGACCTCGTCGCCGCGATCGTGGCCGAGGACCGCTACGTCGCCGCGGACGCCCGCGACCTCGTCGAGATCGACTACGACGTGCTGCCCGCGCTCATCGACATGGAGGCCGCGGTCGCGGACGAGGCGTTGCTGTTCGACGAAGCCGGGACGAACATGATCTCGGAGATCGTCATGGAGCCGGCGACCGATCCGCTGGCCGGCGCCGACGTCGTCGTCGCGCAGCGCATCGTCAACCAGCGCATCGCGGCCGCCCCGCTGGAGACACGGGCCGGCGCCGCCGTGTTCGACGGCACCAGGCTCACGTTCTACGGCTCCACCCAGGGACCGGCCGGGCTGAAGGGGGCGCTCGCCGCGCTGCTCGGCCTCGAACCGGCCAACGTCCGCGTCATCGCGCACGACGTCGGCGGCGGCTTCGGCGCCAAGGGCCTCATCTCGCCCGAAGAACTGGTCGTCGCGGCGCTGGCGATCCGGCTCGGCCGGCCCGTCCGCTGGATGGAATCGCGCCAGGACAGCCTCGTCGGGATGCCCCACGGACGCGGCCAGGTGCAGATGTTGCAACTCGGTGCGACCGCCGACGGCATCGTCCTCGGCGCTCGGCTCGACGTCATCCAGGACTGCGGCGCCTACCCGAACGTGGCGCCACTGCTGCCGACGTTCACGTGGCTGATGATGACCGGCACCTACGACATCGCCAACGTCGCCTACCGGTCACGGACCGTGCTCACGAACACGACGCCGGTCGGCGCGTTCCGCGGCGCGGGGCGCCCCGAGGCGACGTTCGCGCTGGAGCGCGGGATGGACCTGCTCGCCGCCCGGCTCGGCCTCGATCCCGCCGAGGTGCGACGGCGCAACCTCGTCGCCAAGGACCGCTTCCCGCTGGTGACGGCCACGGGTGCCGTGTACGACAGCGGCGACTACCACGGAGCACTCGACACCGCGCTCCAGGCCGCCGACTACCCGGCCATGCGCGACGCCCAGGCCCGCGGACGGGAGGCCGGCGGGCCGATCGCCGTCGGCATCGGCGTGTCGACCTACGTCGAGATCACGAACCCGATCAAGTCGCCCGAACCGACGACGGTCCGCATGGACGTCGACGGCTCGGTCACCGTGCACACCGGCACCGGGCCGCACGGCCAGGGTCACGAGACGAGTTGGGCGATGATCGCCGCCGACCGCCTGGGTGTCCCGATGACCTCGGTCACCGTCGTCTACGGCGACACCGACGCCACGCCCGCGGCCGCCGGCACTGGTGGATCACGGTCGTTGCAGACCGCCGGCGCAGTGGTCGCGATCGCGTCCGAACAGGTCGTCGACGCGGCCAGGAAGCACGCCGCCGACGTCCTCGAGGCGGCGGTCGACGACGTCGAGTTCGACAAGGACCGGGGTGTCTTCCACGTCGCCGGCAGCCCAGCCGTCAGCGCCGGCTGGGACCGCGTGATGGCGTCGGTCGGCGAGCCGCTGCGCGAGGACGCGGTGTTCGAGGCCGGACCGTCGTACCCGTTCGGCGCCCACGTCGCCAAGGTGTCGATCGACATCGACACCGGCTACGTACACCTCGATCGCCTCGTGGCCGTCGACGACTGCGGCACGATCATGAACCCGTTGCTCGTTGACGGGCAGATCCACGGGGGCGCGGCGCAGGGGATCGCCCAGGCGCTCTACGAGGAGATCGTGTACGACGAGGACGGCAACCCGCTCACGAGCACGTTCGCCGACTACCTGTTGCCATCGGCCGCCGAGCTCATCAACTACGAGGTCGTCGAGCACGAGACTCCGTCGCCCAACAACGCGCTCGGGGCGAAGGGGATCGGGGAGTCGGGCACCATCGGCTCGACGCCTGCGGTCGTCAGCGCGGTGCTCGACGCGCTCGCCCCGTTCGGCATCGAGCACCTCGACATGCCACTCTCACCGCAGCGGATCTGGCACGCCCTGCAGGCGGCCCAGACCCGATGACGGTCAGATCGATCGACCCGACCGACCGCGCTACAGAACCGGAGACACCGTGAAAGTGATCGTCGACATCGAGATGTGCCAGGGTCATGGGCGCTGCAACGCGCTCGCCCCGGAGGTGTTCCCCCTGGACGAGGTCGGCTACTGCGCGATCACCGAGGCCGAGGTGCCGGTCGAGCTCGAGTCCGCGGCGCACATCGGCGCCGGCGCCTGCCCCGAGCGCGCCATCACCATCGTGGACTGACTCCCCGACACGTCGACGCACGGGGTGTTCCGGCGCGTCGACCCGCCCGTAGCCGCGGAGCCGACGTGCCCCGCCCCTCGCGGACGTCGTAGTATCCGGTGTCCGAGGGCGAGGCAGGGGATTCGCTTCGCCGCCACGACATACCGGTGTTCACGCGCCGGGCAACCGAACAACGGAGGGGACCGCATGGGACGGGTCGAAGGAAAGGTCGCGTTCATCACGGGCGCAGGGCGGGGCCAGGGCAGGAGCCACGCCATCCGCCTCGCCGAGGAGGGTGCGGACATCATCGCAGTCGACATCCTGGAGAACATCGCGACGAACGAGTACCCGATGTCGAGTCCCGATGACCTCGAGATCACCGTCAAGGAGGTCGAGCGGCTCGGTCGCCGGATCGTCGCCCGCAAGGGTGATGTGCGCGAGCCGGCCGACATGCGCGCCGTCGTCGACGCCGGACTCGCCGAGTTCGGCAAGATCGACATCGTCGTGGCCAACGCCGGGATCTGCCCGCTCGGCGACGACAAGCCCCTGTCGGCGTTCCAGGACGCGTTGGAGGTCGACTTCAACGGTGTCGTGCACGCGATCAGCGCCGCGCTGCCCCACCTCAAGGAGGGCGCGTCGATCATCGCCACGGGCTCCCTGGCCGCGTACATCCCCGGCTCGGTCGACAACCCGGCGCTCGGACCCGGCGGTGCCGGCTACAGCCTGGCCAAGCGGTTCGTGGGCCAGTACATGCACACCCTGGCCCTGTCGCTGGCGCCGAGGAAGATCCGCGCCAACACGGTGCACCCGACGAACTGCAACACCGACCTGTTGCACAACGACCGGATGTACAAGATCTTCCGACCCGACCTCGAGAACCCGACGGCCCAGGACTGCATGGAGGCCTTCCCGGCGATGTCGGCGATGGGTGTGGCGTGGGTCGAGCCGGTCGACATCAGCAACGGCGTCCTCTTCCTGGCCTCCGACGAGTCGCGCTTCGTGACCGGGCTGCAGCTGCGCATCGACGCCGGCGGCTACCTGAACATCCACCCGGAACCCTGAGCCCGAGCCTCGAGGTCGAGCGGAGCGACGTGCCGATGGACGTGCAGCACCTGCTCGACCTCGAGGAGATCCGCCAGCTGAAGTACCGCTGGTCGTGGGCGCTCGAGACGTCGGCGCCCGACGACCTGGCCGATCTGTTCACCGAGGACGGCTGGATCGAGACCGGGCCGTGGGGCCGCATGGAAGGCCGCGACGCGATCCGCCGCGGCTACGGCCGGGCCTATCGCCACGCGCCGCCGTTCCGCAACATGCACTGCGTCACCAACCCACGGATCACCATCGACGGCGACGACGCCGCCGGCACGTGGTACCTGCTCGACTGCGACACGAGCGGTGACGTCGAGGGGCCGGCGCTGCGCATCCTCGCCGTGTACGACGAGACGTACCGCCGCGTCGGAGGCGCGTGGCGCATGGCCAGCGTCACGCTCGACTACAAGTGGGCTGCCCACGTGGGCCACGTCGGGCCGGACAACCCGATGACGATCCCGCCGCACCAGCGTCGCGCCCGCTCCTGACGACCGGCCGCCGGACCGGCCGGCGCTCCGGCCGGGCGCTCGTTAAGTCGCCGGTCCGCCACCAATGGGCGATCTCACCGAGTCGTGGGGGCGGGGCGCCCCGGGGCGGGGCGGCCCCCCCGCCCCGCCCCCCCACCCCCGAGCCGGGGCCCAGCCCCCCCCCCGCCGGTAGAGGTGGGGGGGGGGGGGGCGCCCGGCCA
>JBEVOM010000078.1:0-16207 GCA_040507575.1 Ilumatobacteraceae bacterium | reverse complement strand
TCTGGGGTCGTGCCGCAGATGCCCTCGAAGCTGGTCACCACGTCGAAGGACCGATCGGCCACGGCAGGTCGAGGCGAGGCGTCGATGCCGGCGCACGAGCCGCCGCGCAGGGCGGCGAGCTCGAGGGCCAGCACGGTTCGCTCAGCGTGGCGAACTCCACGGCGGCGCGACCCCAACCGGCGTCGACGACCTGCCACTGGGGCCGTGGATCAGACGACATCGCAGGCCACCCCGAGCTCGAGGCGCCCAGCGTGCACGAGGGTCTGCTCCGGCGTGAACGGGTGGAACGCCGCGGCGCGGATGTCGCGGTACGCCCGCTCGATCGGAGAGCCGCGGAAGAACGCTCGGCCCCCGGCCACCGCCATCGCCAGGTCGCAGACCTCGGTACCGGCCAGCGCGATCTCGCGCTTGGCCGCCATCACCGCAGCGACTGTGTCCATCGACGGGCTGGGGTCATCACCGGCGACGGCCAGGGCGCCGTCGAGGGCCCACCCGGCGACCCGGACGCGGTGCGCCATCAGCCCGACCTGGCGCTGCACGATCGGGTCCTGAGACCCCTCGACCGCCTCGACGGTGTGATCGAAGGCGCCCTCGGCGACACCGAGGTAGACCCCGGCGATGACGCCGAACCCGATCGTCGCGATCACCTGCAGGGGCGGATCGATCACGCCGTGCGGACGGTCCGCGAGCACCCGCTCGTCGGGGACGAACACGCCGTCGACGATCACGTCGTTGCTGGCTGTGCCGCGCATCCCGAGCGTGTCCCACGTCTCGACCACCGTGACGTTCTCATCGGCCATCGGGACGGCCATGTTCAGCACGCGCAGACCCCGATCCGGGTCGTCGTACGTGAACATCGTCGACATCACCGAGCCGGCCGGCGACTGGCTGGCGAACGTCTTGCGGCCCTCGACGATGTAGCCGCCGTCGACCTTGCGCGCCGTGCCATGCGGCGATGTCCAGTCGGCGCCGCCCGTCGACATCAGCACGATGCCCTCACCGGCGACACGCCGCAGCGTCGCCTCCGCACCGGGCAGTCCCCGACGGAATCGCCACGCCGTGAACGTCGTGACGTGCTGGTGCATGGCGGTGGCCAGCGCGGTCGAGCCGCAGTGCTTGGCAAGTTCGCGCTGCACCGCCGACACCTGCCGCAGGGTCGCCCCGCGGCCGCCGAGCTCGACCGGCACGGCGATCGAGAGCAGCCCGCGCTCGCGCACGTGGGCGAACGAGTCGGCCACCCAGCTCCCTTCACGGTCGTGTCGTTCGGCGTTGGCGGCCAGCACCGGGCCACAGGCGGCGGCCTCGGCCACCAGTTCCTGCTCCAGCTCGCTGCCGGTCGCCGTCGTCTCCAGGGTTGCAGTCATGTCATCCTCCAGGTCGCAGGGCTGCGCACAGCCCTCGTGTGTTGGAGTCGACTCAAGTCCATCGCGACGGCTCGGACATCGGCGCCATTACGCAACCGTGACGACCTTCGGAACAGGTGCGTGGCGGGATGCGCGTAGGTCAGGTCGGCGCCAAGAAGCGGGCGACTGCGGCGGCGCGCGCCGCCTTCCCCTGCACACCGAGCTTCGTGTACGCGTTCTGGAGGTGCCGCTCCACGGTCCGCACGCTGAGGACGAGCTCGGCAGCGATGCCCTCGTTGTCCATGCCCGTGGCGGCGAGCCGCAGCACGTCGACCTCGCGCGGCGACAGCAACGCCGACACCGGCGTGGCCGGCACGGCCATCGACTGCCGGTCCGGCTCGAGGAACGCACGCACCTCGGTGAGGAACGTGCGCCATGCCGGCTCGTCCTGGAGCACGATGTGGTTGGCGCTGTCGAGTGCGACGAGGCGGGCGCCGGGGATGTTCGTGGCGAGCAGGCGGCTGTCGGCGAAGTCGTTCATCTGATCGCGCAGGGACTGCAGCACGAGCGTCGGCTTGTCGATCGACGACAGCAGGTCGACGACGTTGGCCTGAGATCGCTGCTGGCGAGCCAGCACCGCGGTCTCCGCCGAGACGGACACCCGTTGCAGCTCGTCGAGCCAGCGCATCTGCTCCTCGGAGGCGCCCGGGATCATCATCGACGTGAAGACGCGACGAAACGCCGACTCCGGCCGCGCCCAGCCGACCTTGATCATCTGCTCCAGCGTCGCTGCCATCTCCAACTGCTCCGGGGTCGGATCCACGAACGCCGTCGCGTGGCTGCCGTAGAACAGCAACCGGCTGACCCGGTCCGGGTGCCGCACCGCGTAGTCGATCACCACCGGACCACCCTGTGACATCGCCATCAGTGCGAACCGATCGACGCCAGCATCCGCGACGACCGCTTCCAAGTCACCGACCCGTGCACCGAGCGAGTGGTCCTCGACCCCCCAATCAGAGAGGCCGTGACCACGCTCGTCGTAGCGGATCACCGTCGCGAACTCGCCCAGATCGGCCAGGAAGTGCCGCCACACCGGGCTCTCCCAATCATGCTGCAGATGGCTCAACCAACACGTCGCGATGACAAGGACCGGCCCCGAACCGTGGCGCGCATAGGCGATCCTGACGCCATCGTGCGACCGGCAGAAGCGCACCTCCTGCGCCGTCGCGGCCGTCACGTCTGCCCGCCCCGCAGCATCCGGCGAGCTTACGACCTGACCCCCCGGCCCAGCTGCGCTCGGAGTTCGAGAGGCGTCGCACATCACGAAGGACACGTTGGCGTCACTCCTCCGGCGCCAGGCGAGCCCGTTTCGTGCGGACCCGTCACGGGCCGGCCTCGACCGACGAACGGTGAGCTGGGTCCACACGATCCTCCACCGGGCGTTCCTCGACGCGGTGCGCTGGGGTCGCCTCGCGCGTAGCGCGGCCGACGCAGCTGATCCGCCACGCGCTGGCCAGAAGTCGGATGGTGTCCACACCTGGGACGCCGCAACGCTCCGCTCGTTCCTCGAGCAATCACGTGTGAGCCCAAGACCGCTCGCGGACGTCGCTCGATCGCGTCTCGACGGTGCCACGGTTGCGGTCGTGTTCCCGTCGACCTTGAGGACGCCTTCGAGCGACAACACGGAAGGCGCGGGCTCTACCGGCCTGTCCGACGCTGCCACCGGTCCGGTAGAAGTCGGCTCACCAACGCACAAGAGCCCCTGCTCGCGCAGGGGCTCCGTGGTGGGCGAGGGGGGACTTGAACCCCCACGAGGTTTCCCTCACTGGCACCTGAAGCCAGCGCGTCTGCCATTCCGCCACTCGCCCGAGTAGCGACGCAACGCTACCAAGTCGCTCCGGCCGGCCCTACCTGGGATCCGAGTCGCCGGGCAGGCCGGCATCGAACGCGTCGAACGTGTCGGGTGTGCCGGGTGCGGGGTCGGGCGTCGCGGCGAGCTGGCGGCCGATGTGGAACGGTGCGACCTGGCCGACGGCGATCGCCACGGCGAGGATCACGGTCAGCGCCCGGGACAGGGCGATGTTGCGGTCGAGGTCGTCGAGGCTGTCGCGGGCGAGCACGATGGCCTCGGCCGCGTCGGCGCGGTAGTCGGCCAGCAGCGCGGTGCTGCGGGCCAGGGATGTGTCGAGCTCGGTGAGGTCACCGTCGAGCGCCCCGAGCTGCTCGACGAGATCGCCGCTCGAGCCGCTGAGGTCGCGCAGCGACGTGGTCGCGGCGCGTAGCTCGTCGGCGATCGGCCGGATGTCGTCGCGCACGCCGTCGACCGACGCGCCGAGCCCGGCGTCGGCGTCGAAGTCGGGGCCGATCGGCAACTGGTCGAGTGCCGCCAGGGCTGAGTCGACGACACCGGCGGCGTCGCCGAGACCGGCCAGCGTGCCATCGAGTCGATCGAGCGCGGGCGGGACGCTCTCGGTCAGGTCGGCGACCGCCACGAGCGCAGCCGCACCGTCGTCGACGCCCTGCGACAGCGTGGCGAGCGAGTCGCGCAGCGTGTCGAGCGAGTCACCGACCGTGCCGGTCACGTCCTGGGCGACGGCCAGCGACTCGTCGACGTTGGCGAGCGTGCTCTCGAGGAGCTGCAGGCTGGCCGTGGAACGGTCGCCCAGTTGACCGAGCAGCTGCCAGGCGACGACCGCGCCGACGAGGCACGTCACGGCGGCGACGACGGCAGCGATCGTGACGGCCCGCCCGACCCGCCGGCGGCTGAACACCGCCTTCGTCCGGGCGGCCAGCGTCCGGGCGGCGACCGTCGACGACGGACCGGACGACGATGGGCTGGGCGACGACGGTTCGCTCACGCGGTCCGCAGCCTCCTGTGCAGCATGAACACGGCCAGCGAACCGTAGGCGGCGATCAGCGCGCCGAGGCCGATGAGGTCGCCGCCAGCCGGGTCGATGCCGCGCAGCATCACGTCCTGGAGGATGTTGATGCCGTACGTCACCGGGAGCAGGTACGACAGGTAGCGGTACGGCTCGGCCAGCGATTGCACGTCGAGGATGAAGCCGGAGAAGAACATCCCGGCCAGCAGGGTGAGCATCGCGTACTGCACGGCCTGGGTCTCCGAGCCCGAGATCATCGACAACAGCATGCCGAGGGCAAGCGACGCCAGCAGGACGAGCGCGATCGCCGCCGCCACCCAGATGACCTCGCCCTCGAGCGGCACGCCGAGCACGAACACCGCGGCGGCGATGAGTGCCGCACCGACGCCGAGCCCGACTGTGAGGTAGGCGATCGTCTTGCCGACGAGGATCTCGAACGACGACAATGGACCGACCCGGAGCAGCTCGAACAGTCCGAGCTCGCGGTCGCGCACCAGTGACAGCGCGGCGAACGTGAGCGCGAGGTGCTGCAGCAGCAGGACGATCGACGATGGCGCGAAGTAGTCGGCCGGCTCGACCTCGACCGACGCGATGTTCCGAGGGTCGGCCTCGAACGGACGAACCAGCACCCCTGGGTCGACGGTTGTCACCTGGGGGATGGCCGCGGCGACCTCGTCGAGCGTCGCGGCCAGCGCCGTGGCCTGGTCGGCGATGTCCGTGCCTCCGCCCGTGCTGACGGCCGCTGCTTGCTCCGAGGCCGTGTCGAGCTGGGCGAGCAACGCCGAGGCGTCGGTCGCGGCTGCGCTGCCGCCGAGGCGCGAGATCACGTCCTGCGAGGTGGCGACGACGAGCCGGGTGTCGGCGAGCGTGGTGGCAACCGTGTCGGCGGCGGTCGCCATGGCGTCGGTGTCGCCGGCCGCCACCGCGGACGACAGCGCCGCAGCCTGCTCGGTCATCGCCCCCGACGCTTGGTCGACCGGAGCAAGCGCGGCCTGGGTGCCACCGGCGATCGCGGTCAGGACCGATGCGTTGACCTCCTGCACGGCGAGACGTGACGCGATGTCGATCGCCGCTTGCTGGAACGGGTCGAGCTTCTCGTGCAGCACTTCGATCGTGGCGCTCTCACCACCGAGGATCTGATCGAGCGCATCGGTGGGGAAGACGACGACGGCGTCGAGCTCGCCGGCGTCCAGCCGGTCGACGGCCGCCTGGCGGTCACTCGTGAAGCCGCGTGCGTCGATGTACTCGTCGAGCTGATCGGCGTACTCGCTGACGGCCTGCTCGTACACCGACCCTTCGGGGCCGACGAACTCGGTGCGCAGCTGCACGGTGGTGTCCTTGTAGCCGGCACCGAACAGCAGCAGCAGGACGAACGGCCCGAGCACGAGGAGCGCGAGCAGCTTGGGCTGGCGGACGATCTCGGCCAGCTCCTTGCGCACGAACGCCAACGCCTGCACGACCGTCGCCCAGGCGAACGACGCCCGCAGGTGCTCGCCCTGGCGCAGCCGAGCGAGCTTGGCGTCCTTCCTCACCGAACGTCGATGGAGACGGGCGACGCGACGCGACCGGATGCTCACGCCGCACCACCCGCCGCGGCCACGGCCGCGGGCCCGGCGGCGACCGGGTTCGATCCGGTCGCCCGGTGCCGCTCGATGACGCGGACGAACGCCTCGTCGAAGTCGACGACGTGCTCACGGGCCTCGATGACCGGCAGCTGCAACCGGGCCAGCACGTCGTCGAGGCGGTCGATCGCCGCATCGGCGTCGTCGACGACGACCCGCCACACACGGGCCGAGACGCTCTCGGGGCCGGACAGCACACCGTCGACACGGGCCAGCTCCTGCAGCTCGGTCTCGGCGACGGCCCGGCTCAGCTCGATGTCGACGACCTCGCCGTCGAACGCCGCCTTGCGCAGGTTCTCGGGCGTGTCGACGAGCAGCAGCTCCCCGTCGGACAGCAGGCCGACGTAGTCGCAGTACGCGGCCTCACCGACGTACTGGGTCGTGACGCACATCGTCCGTCCCTCGTCGCGCATCTCCCGGAACTGCTCCCAGAACGTGCTGCGCAGGATCGGATCGATGCCGGCCGTCGGCTCGTCCAGGAACACCAGCTCCGGATCGTGGACGAACGCCGCGGCCAGCGCCAGGCGCCGCTGCATCCCGCCCGACACTTCGCGCACCTTCTTGTGGCGGTGCTGGTCGAGCTCGACCCACTCGAGCACGTGGTGCAACCGGTGCCGGCGGCGCAAGCGCAGCCCGTACATCGACGCGTGGAAGCTGAGGTTCTCCCACAGCGACAGGTCGGGGAACAGCGCCGGGGTCTGCGGCAGGTAGCCGATCTGCTGGCGCTGCTTGGCCGAGAGCTTCGTGGCCGGGGTGCCCCA
This sequence comes from Ilumatobacteraceae bacterium, assembly GCA_040507575.1. Taxonomy (GTDB): domain Bacteria; phylum Actinomycetota; class Acidimicrobiia; order Acidimicrobiales; family Ilumatobacteraceae; genus JALZMG01. The sequence goes on along the minus strand of JBEVOM010000078.1, from coordinate 9,602 downwards.
CACGGTCGCCGTGCCGGACGTCGGCTCCAGCAGTCCGACCAGCAAGCGGACCGTCGTCGTCTTGCCGCACCCGCTGGGGCCGATCAGCCCGACGATGCTCCCCTTCTCGATGCTCAGGTCGACGTCGCGGATCACCTGCTCGTCGCCGAAGGTCTTGTTCAGGCCCGTGCCGGACACCGCGGGTTCGCCCATTGACTCCACGTGTTGACGACCTCCCGGACGCCGGCGGCCCACCTGGGAGCGGGCACGGGGCCACGTCGTACCCGTGCCCGGTTCCCCGGCAAACCCCACCGGTAGCATCGTGGCCCACCATGGGTTTGCAGTCTTTGGAGCGACGCCTGGAGCGTATGGTCGAGGGCGTGTTCCGTGGATCGCGCGCCGCCATCCGTCCCATCGAGCTCGGACGCCGGGTCGTGCGCGAGATGGACGACCAGCGCTCCGTCGACGTCAAGGGACGACGCGTCGTCCCCAACGACTTCGTGATCCACCTCAGCCCCCGTGACCTCACGGGCTTCGACGACATCCACGACGTGCTGCAGGCCGAGCTGGTGGAAGCGGCCAGGGAGTACGCCCGCGAGGAGGGCTACCACTTCATGGGTCCGGTCCGCGTCCAGCTGGTCGCCAACCCGGATCTGCGCGGCGGCCGCTTCGACGTCGTCGCCGTCCTGCGCCAGGCCGCCGGCGGGGTCGGCGCTGGTTCGCTGGTGCTGCCGTCGGGGCAGCGCATCCCGCTCGGCGACCGCCCGGTCACGATCGGGCGCCTCGCCGACTGCACCGTCCCCCTCAACGACCAGAACGTCAGCCGCCACCATGCCGAGATCCGACCGGGTCGGGGCGCGTACGTCGTCGCCGACCTCGGCTCGACGAACGGCACGATGGTCAACGGGACCCGCATCACCGGCGAGCAACGGCTGGCCGACGGCGACATCCTCAGCTTCGGCTCGACGTACGTCCGATTCGAGGCTTCGTAGCCCAACGAGCGGGCTTCGCCGCGACATGAGCGATCAGGCACTGAACATCCTCAAGCTCGTCCTGTTGGGCTTGCTGTACCTCTTCTTCGCCCGCGTCCTGTGGGCAGTGTGGAGCGAGGTGCGCAGCGCCAACAGCCGCGCCACGGCGGCGCCGCTGCCCAACGACGAGCAGGTCCACTCGCCGACCGTCGCCGCGCCGGTGCCCGGACGCCGCCGGGACCGCAAGCCACCCAAGGGCAAGGGCGGCCACGTCGCCCGTCTCGTGATCGTCGAGCCGAAGGCGCGCCGCGGCGCCACGTTCCCGCTCGGGCAGGAGATCACCATCGGTCGCAACCCGGGCTCGACGGTCGTCATCGACGACGACACGTTCGTGTCGACCACCCACCTGCGGATCTACGACGTGGAAGGCCAGGCGATGGTCGAGGACCTCGGGTCGACGAACGGCTCGTTCCACAACGGCAACCGGCTGGTCGGCGCCCGGCTGCTGCACCCGGGCGACCGCATCCAGGTCGGGTACACCGTGCTGGAGGCTCAGTAGTGGCCGTCATCCGCTGGGGTGCGGCGACCGATGCGGGTCGCATCCGGCAGGGCAACGAGGACAACTTCGTGGCCGAGCCGAACGTGTTCGTCGTCGCCGACGGCATGGGCGGCCACCGCGCCGGCGAGGTGGCCAGCCTGCTCGCCGTCGACCTCCTGAGGTCGCGGCTGGCCGGGCCGGGCGCCGACCTCGACGACGTCGTGGCGGCGATCGCCGAGGCGAACGGCGACATCTACCGCGCCGCCATGGAGAACGTCGATCAGCAGGGCATGGGCACGACCGTGACCGCCCTGATCGTGATCTCGGACAAGGGCGCGGCGTCCGCCGACACCGACCCACCGACCGGCGCGACGGGCGCGACCGGTGCGGCGGTCGACACGGTCGCGCCAGTCGCCGCCGGCGAGCAGCTGGCGCTGGTCAACGTGGGCGACTCCCGCACCTACCTGTTGCGCCACGGCCGGCTGCGCCGGGTCACGGTCGATCACAGCTACGTCCAGGAGCTGGTCGCCACCGGCAGCATCACCGACGACGAGGCCCGCATCCACCCCCGGCGCAACATCGTCACCCGTGCGCTCGGCATCGATCCGGCGGTGCGGGTCGACGCCTGGACGCTGGCCCTCGTGCGCGGCGACCGCTTCCTGCTGTGCAGCGACGGTCTCGTCGACGAGGTCCGCGACGACGAGATCCTCGACGTCCTCGCCCGCATCAGCGACCCGCAGTCGGCGGCCGACGAGCTGGTGGCGTTGGCCAACGCCCAAGGTGGGCGCGACAACATCACGGTGATCGTCGTGGACGTCGTCGATGGCGTCGATCCACCGGACCCCGAGACCGAGCTCGACCTCGAGCCGGCGTGGAACGACGGGACCGAGGAGAGCACGTGGGCCGTCGACGACCCGGACGGGGAGGCCACCGAGTTCGAGGACCTCGCCGCCCTCGTGACCGGCGCCGAGCCGACGGCGGCAACGTCGACATCGACGTCCGGCCCGCTGCCGACGCCCGACAGCGGGCCGACCACGGGCGCGCCCCGCAAGCGCAAGCGTCGCCTCACCGGGTTCCTCGGCGGCCTCGGCGTCCTGGCCGTGCTCGTCCTGGCACTCGTGATCGCGTCGGCCTGGGCCCGCCGCGGCTACTTCGTCGCGTTCGACGCCGACGACGACGTCGTGCTGTACCGCGGCCGCAACGGCGGCTTCCTGTGGTTCGATCCCACTGTGGAAGCACCGACGCAGCTGAACCGGGCCGCACTCGACGAGGCGTCGATCACGCGTGTCGACCGCGAGCCCGAGTTCGACTCCCGCCGTGACGCCGAGCGCTTCGTGAGCGGTCAGTTGTCGACCACCACGACGACGAGCACGACCACCACGACCACGACGACCACGGTCCCGGCAACCACGACCACGCCGACGACCGCGGCGCCGTGACGGCGCCCGCCGGCGGCCCGACCGGCACGACCCGGGGCCCCGGCCCCCGACTGCGCTGACGATGGCCAGCACCTCGCCCATCGCCCGCGTCCGCCGGTCGACCGAGCTGTCGCTCGTGATCATGGCCGGCGTCATCACCGCCGGCGCCTACACGCTGGCGTCGCTCGGCGAGTTCGCCGCCATCCCGGCCCGCATCGTGCCGTTCCTCGCCATGTTGCTCGGCCTGCTCGTCCTCGCCCACCTCGCCGTGCGGGTCTTCGCCCGCGGCGCCGATGCCACCATGCTGCCGCTGGCGGCGATCCTCCACGGGCTCGGCTACGTGATGATCACCCGGCTCGACGACCGCTTGGCCGGCCTCCAGACCACCTGGAGCATCCTCGCCATCGCCGCGTTCGCACTGACGCTGCTCGTCGTGCAGCGGGCGCCCGACCTGGCCCGCTACCGCTGGACCTTCCTGCTCGTCGGCGTCGGTCTGCTCCTCCTCCCGCTCGTGCCGGGGCTGGGGTTCGGCGTCGGCGGGGCCCGGATCTGGGTCAACCTCGGGCCGATCAACTTCCAACCCGGTGAGTTCGCGAAGCTCGCCCTGGCGATCTTCTTCGCCGGCTACCTCGCCGACAACCGCCAGCTGATCGCCGCCGGCACCTGGAAGGTCGGGCCGCTGCGCCTGCCCGAGCCCCGCCATCTGCTCCCGATCCTGCTGGCATGGGGGTTCACGGTGCTGGTGATGGTCGGCCAGCGCGACCTCGGGTCGTCACTGCTGTTCTTCGCGCTGTTCGTCGTGATGATGTGGGTGGCCACCGAGCGGGCCAGCTACCTCGTGATCGGTCTGGTGATGTTCGCCGTCGCGGCCTACATCGCCTGGCGCCTGTTCGGCCACGTCCAGACCCGCGTCTCGATCTGGCTCGATCCGTGGTCGGATCCGCTCGATTCCGGCTACCAGATCGTCCAGGCCCTGTACGGGCTGTCCGACGGCGGAATCTCCGGGACCGGACTCGGCCTGGGCAGCCCGGGCCAGGTGCCCGAAGCGCAGAACGACTTCATCTTCACGTCGATCGGCGAAGAGCTCGGCCTCCTCGGCGCGGCCGCCGTGCTGATGGCGTACGTGCTGATGATCGGCGCCGGGCTGCGCACCGCCCTGCGCACGGACAACAGCTTCGAGAAGCTGCTCGCCGTCGGCCTCACCACGATCATCGGTGTCCAGGCGTTCATCATCGTCGGCGGCGTCATCAAGGTCGTCCCCCTGACCGGCATCACGCTGCCGTTCGTCAGCTACGGCGGCTCGTCGCTGCTGTCGAACTACGTCCTGCTGGCACTCCTCATCCGCCTCAGCGACTCCGGGGCCCGGCGCCTCCACGAGCTCCCCGACGACCCGACGCCCGGCGAGCGCTGGGCGGCGTACCGCCTACGGCGGCGCACCGGTGCGCTCGCCGACGAGCCCGAGCTCGTGGCATGAACCGCCAGATCCGCCAGCTCGCGGTCGGCCTGATGGCCTGCTACGTCGTCCTGTTCGTCGCGCTCAACTACTGGCAGGTCGGTCGCCAGGAGGAGCTCAACGCCCGGTTCGACAACACCCGGGCGATCCGGCGCGAGTTCGACCAACCGCGCGGCGACATCGTGACCGTCGACGGCGTCGTCACCGCCCAGTCGGTGGAGAACCCGCCGGACAGCACGTTCACGTACCAACGGCAGTACCCGACCGGCGACCTGTTCGCCAACGTCACCGGGTACTACACGTTCGCGTTCGGGGCGACCGGTCTGGAACGGACCCAGAACGACGTCCTCACCGGCAACACACCTGAGCAGCAGCTGCTCAACCTGCCCGGGATCATCACCGGTGCCGACCCGTCGGGCTCGGTGCGGATGACGTTGCGCAGCGACCTCCAACAGGTCGCCAAGGACGCCCTCGGCGAACGCGAGGGCTCGGTCGTCGTGATCGAGCCGGCCACCGGCGCCGTGCGGGCGATGTGGAGCTACCCGACGTTCGACCCCAACCTGATCGCCGACCCCGACTTCGACACCGCCCGCAACTACATCGACTTCTACCAGCAGTACCCCGGCGACCCGCTGCTCGCCAACGCCTACCAGCAGCGCTACATGCCCGGGTCGACGTTCAAGGTGCTGACCACCGGCATCGGCCTGGAGAACGGCGTCATCGACCTCGCCACGACGTTCCCGGAGGAGACCGAGTTCGTGCCCCCCCAGACGACCGACCCGATCGAGAACTTCGGCGGCACGTCGTGCGGCGGGGACCTCACCGAGGTGTTCACCCGCAGCTGCAACATCCCGTTCGCCCGGACGGCGCTCGACATCGGCGTCGACCGGATGATCTCAGGCGTCGCCGACTGGGGGGTCGGCGAGCCGATCCCGATCGACCTGCCGCGCCCGGCGGCGAGCACGTTCGGCGACACCACCGACCTCGCCCAGAACCTGCCGCTGCTGGCGATCCGCGGCTTCGGCCAGAACGACGACCAGATGGTGCCCTTGCACATGGCGATGGTCGCGGCCACGGTGGCCAACGGCGGCCAGATGATGAAGCCCTACGTCGTCGACCAGACCATCGCCCACGATGGCACGGTGCTCGACTCGACCGAGCCCGAGGTCTGGAAGACGCCGATCTCGGCCCAGACCGCCGACACGCTGACCGGGCTGATGATCGGTGTCGCCGAGCGGGGCACGGCGAGCTGCTGCATCGCGCTGGACAACGGCATCTCGGTCGCCGCCAAGACCGGAACCGCCCAGCTCAACGGTCCCGGCGAGCCCGAGCGCTCCCACGCGTGGATCATCGCGTTCGCGCCGGCCGAGAACCCGCAGTTCGCGGTCGCCGTCATGCTGAAGGGCACGAACGCCGAGATCTCTGCCGGCACCGGCGGTCGGCTGGCCGGTCCGATCGCCAAGACCGTCCTCGACGCCGCACTGGCCGGTGGGTGACGTGGGGCGGTCGGCCGACGTCGTGACGGCACCGTCGAACGACCTGCTCGGTAACCTCGTCGGGCATTGTGCGCCGAGGCCGTCGCGGCCGGTGGCACCCACGGCCAGGCATTGGCAGCAGTGAGCAGGCAGCAGTGACGACCAACGAACGACCAGCGGTCATCAACGATCGCTACGAGGTGACCAAGCGCATCGGGCGCGGCGGCATGGCCGACGTGTTCATGGGTCGCGACCGCCTGCTCGACCGTCAGGTCGCCATCAAGGTCCTGTTCCCCGAGTTCGCCGTCGACCCGAACTTCGTCGAGCGCTTCCGCCGCGAGGCCCAGGCCGCAGCCAACCTCTCCCACCCCAACATCGTCAACGTCTACGACTGGGGCCGCCACGCCGGCACGTACTTCATCGCGATGGAGCTGGTCGAGGGACGCACGTTGGCCGACATCCTGCGGGCCAACGGCCACGTCACGGCCAAGCAGGCCGCCGAGATCGCCAGCGAGGTCGCCGCCGCCCTCGGCTTCGCCCACGAGGCCGGGCTCGTGCACCGCGACATCAAGCCGGCCAACATCCTCATCGGATCCAACGGTCAGGTGAAGGTCGCTGACTTCGGCATCGCCCGGGCGATGAACGCACCGACCGAGCTGAACCTCACCCAGGCCGGTGCCGTGATGGGCACGGCGACGTACTTCTCCCCGGAGCAGGCCCAGGGCGCCCAGCCCGATCCCCGCAGCGACCTCTACTCGCTCGGCGTCGTGATGTACGAGATGGTCGCCGGGCGGCCGCCGTTCACCGGCGAGAACCCGGTGAGCATCGCCTACAAGCAGGTCCACGACAACCCGCAGCCGTTGAACCAGCTCGTCGCCGACATCCCCCGGCCGTACGAGGCGGTCGTCGCCAAGCTCCTCGCCAAGGACCCCAAGGTCCGCTACCCGTCGGCCAGCGCCCTGCGCGACGACCTGCGTCGGTTCCGCAACGGCGAGCCGGTGATGGCGCTCGCCGCCGCGACCGGTTTCGCCCGCGGCGTCCCGACCGGCGCGACCCGGCCGATCACCGCCGCCGGCGCGACCGTGCCGATGGCCGCCACCACGGGGTCGCAGCGCACCGTTGCCCAGGGGAACGTGGCCCCGGACGGCCGGCTGCCCACCGGGTCGTCGACGGCGGCGCGCTACTACGAGCCACCGCCGTCACGGACCGGCTGGTACGCGCTCGCCGCGTTCTTCGCCCTGATCGCCCTCGGCATCGGCGGGGTGCTCCTCTTCAACGCCCTCTCGGGCGACGACGAAGCGGGTGCCAACGCACTGAAGGACTACGTCGGCTCGACGCTCGAGGACGCCATCGCCGATCTCGAGTCGCTCGGGCTCAGCTACCAGTCGATCCCCGAGGACAACTCGACGGTCGCCGAGTACATCATCCACCGCACGGATCCGGCCGCCGGCACGATCGTGCTCGACAACCAGGTCATCAAGCTCTACTACAACCCGCCCAAGCAGCTGCAGGAGGTGCCCAACGTCGAGGGGCGTCCATTGGCGGAGGCCCAGCGCATGCTCAGCGCGGCCGGGTTCCAGATCGGCACCCAGACGACCGAGCAGAGCGACGACATCGCGCTGAACTCGGTGATCCGCACCGACCCGCCGGCCGGGCAGCAGGTCGAGCAGTCCACCACGATCAACCTCGTCGTGTCGTCAGGACGCGACCAGGTCGCCGTGCCGTCGATCGTGATCGGCCAGACCGAGGCCGACGCCCGTGGGCTGCTGGAGGGCGACGGCTTCCGCTTCGTCGTGACCGTGCAGTCGGAGGAGACCAACTCGGTGCCGGCCGGGCGGGTCATCCGCACCAACCCGACCGTCGGCACGCTCGTCGACGTCGGCGGCAACGTCACGCTGTTCGTGTCGAGCGGGGCGCCGCCGGTCGACGTGCCGAACGTCGTGGGCCAGACCGAGGGAGCAGCGCGGGTTGCGTTGGCCTCGTTGGATGTCAGCGTCGTGTACCAGGACCTCCCGTTCGGCGACGGCAACAACGACCGGGTGACGGCGCAGAGCGTCGCCGGCGGTCAGCAGGCGGCCGCCGGGTCCCCGATCCAGCTGACGGTCGGCCGGTCGGCCGCCGCGCCCACGACCACCGCGCCGCCGCCGACCGCGGCGCCGACCACGACCGCCGCCCCGACGACGACCGCCACCACCACCCCACCGCCGAGCGCCGCGCCCCCGCCCTGATCCGAGTGGCGGCGGTCGTCGGAGTGTCGGCGGCGCCCCCTCTGCGCCTCCAGCACTCGGATGGGCCTCCAACACTCGGACGTAGGCTTGGTGGTGTGCCGACGCTCGACACCGTCATGTGGGTCGGGACCGGGCTGCTGATCGGCCTGGTGCTGTGGAAAACCGGCATCGGGATGCTGCGGTCGCTGACCCGGCCCCTGCCGCCACCCCCGCCGCCCGGGGAGATGCGCAAGGTGAACGTGCGATATCGGTGCGACGTCTGCGGCGTGGAGCTGCGCTTGACGATGGCTCCGGACGAGGATCCGCCGCCCCCCAAGCACTGCTTGGAGGAGATGCTCGTCGTCGCGCCGATCATGGAGTAACCACCGAGTTGTCCACAGTCTGGGGACAACCCTGCGGACAAACGACAGCGGTGTGATTCCGGACCCGAGGGGCCCGGCCGGCTAACGCCAGCGAGTCGCGGTGAACAACCCGCCGAGCAAGCAGACGAGGCCGACCACCATCGGGATGTTGCTGTCCGGGAACACGAGGTAGCGGGCCATGATGGCCAGACCGCCGACGATGAACAGCCCGAGCATGAGTGCCGGGAGCCACGGCGGGCTCTCCTTGGCCGAGTGCGGCACCGGTGGGGTGTACCTCGACGACGGTGCGACGGGGCCCGAGGCCGCCGGACGGGGAGCGGCCTTGGGCGCCGGCCTGTCGCCGGGGCGGGTGCCCGCTGGGGTCACCCGGCCGCCACCGGTCTTGCGCTTCGGAGGAGCCACGGCCCGGCAGTGTACGGGCGACCCAAGTCCTTCGTGACGGCGGGCGGCCGTCGGTAGCGTCGTCGTGATGCGGGTGCTCGTGCTCGACAACTACGACAGCTTCGTGTTCAACCTCGTGCAGTACCTGGGCGAGCTGGGCGCCGACCCGATCGTCTTCCGCAACGATGCCATCGACGTCGCCGGCGCCATCGCCATGGCGCCGGACGGCGTGCTCGTGTCGCCCGGCCCTGGCCGCCCGGAGGACTCCGGGATCATCTGCGACGCCGTCACCGCGTTCGCCGAGCGGGGCACGCCGGTGTTCGGCGTGTGCCTCGGTCAGCAGGCCATCGGCTACGTCTACGGGGCGTCGATCGTCGGCGCCTCCGAGCTGATGCACGGCAAGACGTCGCCGATCGACCACGACGGCACCGGCGTCTTCGCCGGGCTGCCGTCACCGCTGACGGCGACGCGCTACCACTCGCTGACGATCGATCCAGCGACCGTGCCGGCGGTCCTGGCCGTCACGGCCACGACGGCCGACGGCACGATCATGGGCGTCCGCCATCGCGAGCTCGACGTGGAGGGCGTCCAGTTCCACCCCGAATCCGTCCTGACCACCTGCGGTCACGACCTCCTGCGGAACTTCCTCGCCCGCTGCTGAAGCTTTGGTCCGGATATTGGTCGGCGGGTTCTACTGGTCATCGCAACACCTTCGTGATGGAGGTGTGTGATGAGGGGTCGTCCGAGGTTGCCGGGAGAGGTGCGGCGCCGGTTCTGGATGGAGGTTCGGGCTGGTG
>JBEVOM010000039.1:0-7833 GCA_040507575.1 Ilumatobacteraceae bacterium | reverse complement strand
CGCCGACCTCTTCGAGGGTGCGCGGCTCACCGCGGTCGAGGCCGAAGCGGAGCTTGAGGATCTCCCGCTCGCGCTCGTCGAGCGGTGCCAGCAGGCGGGCGATCTCGTCGGGCAGCAGCGCCGTGGCGGCGACCTCGAAGGGGCTCTCGGCCGAGCGGTCCTCGACGACGTCACCGAGCTCGGCGTCACCGTCCTCGCGCAGCGGCTCCGACAACGACAGCGGTTCGGCAGCGAAGCGCAGCGCCTCGGTCACCTTGTCCTCGGGCATCTCGACCTCGCGGGCCAGCTCGGACAGCGTGGCCGGGCGGCCGTACTTCAGCTCCAGCCGGGACCGGGCCTTCTGCAGGCGGGCCAGCGTGTCGCCGGCGTGGACCGGCAGGCGGATGGTCCGCCCGGTGTTGGCGATGCCGCGGGTGATGGCCTGACGGATCCACCACGTGGCGTACGTCGAGAACTTGAAGCCCTTGCGCCAGTCGAACTTCTCGACGGCGTGCATCAGCCCGAGGTTGCCCTCCTGGATGAGGTCGAGGAGTGGCAGACCTGACGCCTGGTACTTCTTGGCAATGGACACCACGAGTCGCAGGTTCGACTGCACGAACTGGCGCTCGGCCTCCTCGCCCTGACGGGCGGTGCGGCGCAGCTCCCGCTTGCGGGCCGCGGTGACGTCCTTCCCGCCGGCATCGAGGCCCTCGATCGCCTCCTTGCCCGCCTCGATCGCTTTCGCGAGTCGGACCTCGTCGTCCTTGGTGAGCAAGGTGTACTGCCCGATATCGGTGAGATAGAGGCGTACGAGGTCTTCGTCATCGCGCTCAACGCGATCCTTGGCCACGGCGGCTCCTTTGCTACCGTCCGGATCGGGCGGTGTCGTCGGGCGATGATCCCTGCTTGCCGAGCGGGGAATGTGCTCACGATACAGACGGGGTCAAGCCCACCAACCCGGAACGCCCCTGTTCACACAGCGCGTCGGCATAGGCAATGAAGATGTGACGTCCGTCTCCATCGGCGCTGGCGATGAACGGGCCGAGGAGCGCGGTCGACGACCGGCACCGGACCCCGACGGTGCCAGCAGGGCTGATGCGGCCCAGGTCACCGTGAGGACCAGGTAAGAGACGGGTGCGACCGTCATCGCCAACCGCGCCGGGCGGTAGATTTGGCTCACGGCGCGTCGTGCGCCCCCCGTACGAAGGGAGAACCCTGGTGCCCAACCCGATCCTCAACGACAAGCAGTTCGAGGAGGCCAAGGCGGGCTGGGCCGCCCCGCAGGCGCCGAGCCCCGGGGGCCAGGTGTGGCCGGCGCCCGGCCAGCCGACGACGGGTCCCATGACCGATGGACCGGTGAGCCCGTGGAGCTCCGGCGCGATGACGGTGCGTGGCTCCATCACGGCGACAGCGGTGCTGTTCGTCCTGCTGCTGGCGAGTGCCGCCGTGGGGTGGATGAACACGTCCCCGGCGACGACCAACCCGACGACCGGTGACGTGGAGGTCAGCTTCCCCGGCCTCGCCCTCGTCGGCGTCATCGTGGGCTTCGCCTGCGTCATCACCCTGTACTTCAAGCCCCGGCTGGCCAAGATCCTCGGGCCGATCTACGCGATCGCCGAGGGTTTCTTCGTTGGCGCCATCTCCCGCGTCTTCGAAGAGCAGTGGAACGGCATCGTCGTGCAGGCCGCCGGCGCAACGATCGCCGTCTTCGCCGTGATGCTGCTGCTCTACAACACGAAGATCATCAAGGTCACCGACAAGTTCCGCCGCACCGTCGTGTTCGCCACGCTCGGCATCATGGCCCTCTACCTGGTGTCGTTCGTCATCTCCCTGTTCGGCGGCGAGGTCCCGTTCATCAACGACGCGTCCCTGATCGGCATCGGGTTCAGCGTCCTCGTGTGTGTCATCGCCGCGATGAACCTGGCCCTCGACTTCGACTTCATCGATCGGGGTGCCAAGGCCGGACTGGCGAAGGAGTACGAGTGGGTCGCCGCCGTCGGCCTCCTCGTCACGATCGTCTGGCTGTACCTCGAGATCCTGCGGCTGCTCGCCAAGCTCCGCCAGAACTGATGCCCGGCGCCTGGCGGCGGGTCCACGCCACGGTCATCGAGACCGTGGCCGGGACCGTCGTCGGCGCCGGTCTCGCGTACGGCGCCGGATCACTGGTCGCACTCGGCTGGCCGGCGGCCGTCGTCGGGGCGGCGAACGGGGCCATCGGGGGCGCCCGAGGCACGTATGGGTGGCGTCGCCCGAAGGGGGGTGCCGCGTTCGTGCTCGACAGCACGTGGGCGTTGCCGATGACCGCCGCCGCGCTCGTCGCTCACGCCGTGGCCGCGGTGCAACCGAGGCATGGGGGGTACGTCGCCGAGCTGAGTCGCCGAGCGGACCGTCACGTCTACGAGCGCGGGCTCGTGATGCGACGCGGCTTCCTCATCGCGATCGGCAACACCGTCAACGGGGCAGGCGCGCTCGCCCGTTCGTCCGCCCGTCGCCAGCGTCTCGTCACCGATCACGAGGACGTCCATCTGTGGCAGGGGCGCTGGCTCGGGCCGCTGTACCCGCTGTTGTACGGCGGTTGGATGGTGCTCGGCGGCGCGGCCGGGGTGGTCGTGTGGGCGGTCCGCGGCGGCCACGAGCGGGTCGGCGACGTCGTCGAGACGTGCGCGTACTACCTCAACCCGTTCGAGTGGTGGGCCTACAGCCGCGACGGTCATTGGCCCCCGGTGAGCAAGGTGGACGGACTCGGCTGGGCGGTGCCGTGCGTTCGGCCGCTCAGTGAGACCCCGCGCCGGCTGCGCTCGGCGGCTCCGGCCGCCGACGGCGCTCAGCTCGGGTAGGCGATGAGCTCGACGAGGTTGCCGTCGGGGTCGCGGGTGTAGACGCTGGTGCCGGTCGCGGTGCTGGCGGCGCGCCCGCCGATCCGGTCGATCGGACCCTCTTCGAGCCGGGCACCGATGGATGTCAGCAGGTCGACTGCGGACGCGGGATCGCCGTCCCAGACGAAGCAGAAGTCGCCGCAGCCGGGCAGGGCCGTCGGACCGCGCAGCGTGAACGCTTCGTCACGCCACATGGCCGGGCCGTGGACGTTGATCTTGGTGTCGTCGAGCACGAGCGAGAAGCCGCCGCGCCGGCCTTCGCGCCACGCCTGCTCTCCGAGGATGCCGAAGCCGAGGCTGCGGTAGAACTCGATCATCTCCTCCGGGTGGTCGGTCGGGATGGCAGCGTGGTCGATGGAGCGGACGGCGATGCTCCGAGCGTACGACGGGCGATGAGCTCGTCTGGCTTCGGAGGTCCACTGGTGACCGTCGGCCTCACGACGGAACGAGGAGGACGCTCATGGGCAAGGTCATGGTCGAGTTGTCGATCTCGCTGGACGGCTACATCGCCGGCCCGAACGACGGCCCCGACAACCCACTCGGTGACGGCGGGGAGGCGCTGTTCGCGTGGATGGGCGCCGGCCCCGAACGCAACCGGGTCGACCCGTGGCTGTGCCCACCCGATGCGAGCGTGCCGGTCATCGACGAGTGGATGGCCGACGCCGGGGCCATGATCAGCGGCCGACGGACGTTCGACATCGCCGGCGGGTGGAAGGACGGGCATCCCGTCGACGTGCCGAACCTCGTCGTCACCCACGATGCGCCGACCAGTGGCGAGTGGAGCCCGCGCGTGGAGTTCGCGACCGACGGTCTGGTCCGGGCCCTCGAGCGGGCCCAGGCGATCGCCGGCGACCGCACGGTGTCGGTGTGTGCGGCGAACGTCGCCCGCCAGCTCCTCGAGCTCGGTCTGCTCGACGAGATCAACCTCAGCGTGGCACCGGTGCTCCTCGGAGGCGGTGCCCGCCTGCTCGACGGCATCCCGGCGACGCTCCAACAGGTCCGCGTGATCCCGTCGGACGGCGTGAGCCACCTGCGCTACCGCGTGGTGCGCTGACGCCCACGCTCTGCGGGCGCCGGGTGCTGCGGGTACGGTCAGGCCGTGGCCGATGAGCAGCGCGAGCGGCGTCCACCCACGCCGTTCGACGCGATCGGCGTGATCGCCTCGCAGGACGTCGACGTCACTCCCGAGCTCAGGCACATCGAGCTGTACACGATGTCCGGGCTGCTGACGATCCTGTGGCACACGGCGCCGGACGGCGCCGGCCCGACGCCAGCCGCGCTCGTCCTGTGCGGCGGAGCGATGGGCGGGCTGCTCGGACCGGCCGACGGCCTCTTCCACCGCCTCGGCGTGGCGTGGGCGGCCCGCGGCGTGCCCGTGCTCCGGGTGAGCTATCGCCAGCCGAACGACCTCGACGCGTGCAGCCTCGATGTCGCGGCGGCCGTGCAGCTGGTCAACGGCGCCGGCGCCGAGCGAATCGTGGTCATGGGCCACAGCTTCGGCGGTGCCGTCGCCGTCCGGGTCGGCGTCGGGCTCGACCCGTTGATCGCCGGCGTCGTCACGCTCTCCACCCAGTCGGCCGGCTGCGAGGTCGCCGGCGGGCTCCACGGCAAGCCGTTGCTGCTGTTCCACGGCGAGGGCGATGAGATCCTGCCCATCGAGGCCAGCGAGATGGTCCGGACCATCGCCGGGTCCGGTGAGCTCGTCCGGCTGCCCGGTGATGGCCACCTGCTGGCGAAGAGCGGTGACGTCCTGTGGGAGCGCTTGGAGGAGTGGCTGCCGAACGTGCTGGCGCTCGATGCCTGACGGGGCCGGCTACTGGACGACGAGGTCGACGTTGCCGACGAACGGGGGATATCCGGCGTCGAAGCCGGTGCCCGAGAAGCGGATGGTGTTGGTTCCGTCGACGAGCTCGGCGAGCGCGATGGGCACGCTGAACGAATAGGTGCCGGCGCGACCGGGGGCGAGCGCCAGTTCGTCGTCGGTGAGGGCGATGGCGTGCCAGTCGCCGCCGTTCAACTGGTAGTTCACCCGCCAACTGGCGAGCGAGCTGGCGTTCGTGATCACGTCGGCGTGCAGGTTGAACACCAGCCGGGCACCCCGGGCGCCGCCCGTCGACACATCGGGGAGAGCGAGCGGGCGCGTGGCGCCGCCTGGGGGCAGGGGATGCCCGAGGTCGATCCCGTCGCCGTCGGGCACTGCGGCGTCGGCGACCTGGGCCACGCGCTGGGCGGCGATCACCGGCCCGTCGAAGCCGACGTTGTCCCACAGCGTCGTCCACGACGCCAAGCCGCCGTACTTCATGGTGGCGTGGTTGTGGACCCCGAACGTCACGCTGCCCTGGGTGAAGCTGAGGTCCAGCGGGGCCGTGAAGACGCGCTCCACGGGCGGGAAGTCGACGCCGTCGGCGGATGCGTCGCTGGCCCAGATCTCGAGGCGGGACTGCGACACGCGGACCTCGACGCGGTTGAGCCGTCCGTCCCCGATCGCCGTTCCCGGGCACGAACCACCGGTGTCCGAGAGCGTGGACTCGGCGTGGCTGCTGTAGGTCCGCACGACCGGCGCGACCGAGAATTCGCCGTCGACGGCGCACTGGCCGTAGAACTGCACGATCAGGCCTTCGCGCGGTGTCGCGCCCCCGGAGTTGTCGGCGATGTACGAGGGCGCGCTGTAGGGATCGGCGCTGAAGACGAGCGTCGGGAAACCGAGCAGCATGTTGTCGATCTGGAGGTTGGTGTCGAAGCGGATCGTGCCCGTGCGATCGGCGATGTCGAACGGGCGGTTGATGCGCACGGCCGTGTCGCCGTAGTTCTGCTCCGCCGTCTCGATGAGCGCGTAGTGGCTCTGGATCGACCTGCTCGGGTCGCAGACGAGCACGTCGCCGGGCGGCAGCGGATCACTGGGTGCGCCGGCGCGGCATGTCGGGATGGCGGCCGGCCCGACGTAGCCGGGCGCAGTGTCCATCGCCGAGTGCCAGCGCGACACGCTGAAGTCGATGACGGAGAGGTCGCCGTTGCGGTTGCCGGTCGTGTTGCGGGCGCCTTCGAAGTCGGCACAGAACGCCGCCGCGGGGAACCCGCAACCCGGTCCCCCGGCTGGCGAGTCGGCCGGTGCGGTCGGTGCAGTCGGTTCGGTCGAGTCGGCCGGCTCGCTCGATTCGGACGGTGCGCTCGATTCGGCCGGTTCGGTCGGTTCGGGTGTGGGAGTCCCCGGCCTGGGGCCGGCGGGCGCAGCACCGGCCGGGGTCGGCCCGGCGGCCGGCGGTGTCGTCGGGGTGGCGGCAGTCGCCGGGGCGCCGACCGTCAGTTCGCTCGACCGGTCGGGTGCTGGGGCACACCCGGCGACGAGGACGACGACGATGCCGACGATGCCGACGACGCCGACGCGGCAGGCCGGTCCGACGACCGGCGCCAGCGAGTCGGCGCCCATCGGCGGCTCACTCTAGGACGAGATCGATGTTGCCCACGTACGGCTGGTAGCCGAGGAAGAACCCTGTGCCCGACAGTTCCAGGGAGTTCGTACCGCTGCGGAGCTCGGCGAGGGAGACCGGTGCCGTGAATCCGAACGCGCCTCCCCGCCCGCTCGCCGTCGCCACCTGGTCGGGGCTCAGCGCGATGTCGTGCCAGGCGCCGCCGTTCAAGCGGTAGCGAACCCGCCAATCGGCGAAGTTCGCGTTCGAGATGGTGTCCGCCATCAGGTCGAACACGAGGTGGCCGCTCGTCGCCCCGCTGGTCGAAACCCCGGGGAGCTCGAGCGCCGTCGTCGGGATCCCGTTGCCCAGCGCGTAGGCGTTGTCGACGCCGGAGCCGCTGGGCACCGCGGCGTCAGCGACCTGCGACACCCGCTGCGCCGGCAGCGCCGGGCCGTCGAACGCGACGTTGTCCCACAACGTCGTCCACGACGCCAGGCCGGCGTACTTCACCGTCGCATGGTTGTGGACCCCGACGTAGAGGTTGCCGCGGGTGAAGCCGAGCGAGAGCGGCGATGAGAACACCCGCTTGAGCGCTCCGAACCGGACGCCGTCGCTCGATGCGTCGCTGATCCAGACCTCGATGTGGCTCGTCGACAGGCGGACCTCGACCCTGTTCAGCCGCCCGGATGCGACCGAGATCGGCGCCGTGCAGCTGCCGCCGTCGTCGGTCAGCAGCGTCTCGCGGTGGCGGTCGTACGTCCGTACCTGGACCGACGGGTTGAACTGGCCGTTGGTCACGCACTGCCAGTTGAAGTGGAGCGCCAGGCCTCGCTCGGGCGTCGCCCCACCGGAGTTGTCGGCCAGGTACGACGGCGCGCTGGAGGGCTCAGGGGTGAAGATGAGTGTCTGCCAGCCGAGGACCCCGACGGCGAGGCTGAGGTTGGTGTCGAAGCGGATCGTGCCCGTACGGCCGGCGATGTCGAACGGCTGGTTGATGCGGGCGCTCGTGTCGCCGTAGTTCTGCTCGGCGGTGGCGATGAGCCCGTAGTGCGAACCGATCGACGTCGACGGATCGCACGTGAGGACGTCACCGGGTGGCAGCGGCGTCGCGGAGACGCCGGCGCGACAGCTCGGGATGGCGGCCCGCTCGACGTGACCCGGTGAGCTCGACAGGGCGGAGCTCCAGCGCGAGACGCTGAAGTCGGCGACCGACAGGTCACCGTTGCGGTTCCCGACGGTGTTGCGGGCACCCTCGAAGTCCTCGCAGAACGCCACCGCAGCCAGGCCGCATCCCGCCGTCGGTGGGACGGTCGTGGTGGTGGTGGTCGGCGGGACGGTCGTGGTCGTCGTCGTCGTGGTGGTTGGGGGGACGGTCGTCGTTGTCGTTGTCGTGGTGGTTGGCGGGACGGTCGTCGTTGTCGTTGGCGGGACGGTCGTCGTTGTCGTGGTGGTTGGCGGGACGGTCGTGGTTGTCGTTGGCGGGACGGTCGTCGTTGTCGTGGTGGTTGGCGGGACGGTCGTGGTTGTCGTCGGCGGGACGGTCGTCGTTGTCGTAGTGGTTGGCGGGA
>JBEVOM010000030.1:0-21505 GCA_040507575.1 Ilumatobacteraceae bacterium | reverse complement strand
TCGGATGTCGGCGTCAGCGGAGTGGTTGCCAGCCGGCGGAGGGGGTGCAGGCGCATGGGATCGCGCCGCAGCGTGGGCACCCGCCGGCGTACCGGTCGGCAGCTGCCGCGAGGTCGATGCCCATCTGGTTGGCGAGCGAGGCCAGCCACGCCAGGACGTCGGCGAACTCGTGCTCCTGCTGGGCCCGGGACCCCTTGCGGACGGCCTGGGCGAGCTCGCCGACCTCCTCGGCCAGCCAGGCCACCGTGGCCGGCACACCGCGCTGGCGGTCGTTGTGCCCGTAGGTCGACTCCATGAGCTGCTGGAACGCCGCCAGGTCCATCGGTCGGGGTGAGAGGATTTGAACCTCCGGCCTCCACGTCCCGAACGTGGCGCGCTAACCAAGCTGCGCTACACCCCGTAGCGGGTCGTGAGCCTACCTGCCGCCCGTCGGATCGGGCACGGTGGGATCGCTTCGTCAGACGTCGGCGACCGCCGGCTCGTCCGGTTGCGCCGGTTGCTCGATGACGTCGGGGACGTCGTCGACGATGGCGACCAGGTCAGGGGCCGGCAGGCCCTCGTGGTACGTGCCTCCGGCGACGACGGCCCGCACCGCCCGACGCAGACGCAGCGGATCGAGTGGCTTGACGATCCACCCCTCGGCTCCCGAACGGCGGGCCAGGAACACGTCGGCCACCCGGTCGAGCAGCATCAGCACCGGCATCGGCGGCAGTGCCCCGCTGGACGCGTCGAGGTGCATCGCCATCGTCACGGCCATGCCGCCCATCGACCCGATCTGCAGGTCGAAGATCCCGATGTCGTACGACTCGGCCGCGGCCGTCGTCTCCTTGACGATGCCGGCGACGAGGCGCCCGTCGGAGCAGACCGTGAACGACGTGTCCGGGCCACCCAGCGCGGCGACGACCTCCTCGACGAGCCAGTCGGCGTCCGTGGCCAGCAGCACCTTCACGGGTCGGAACGTACCGCACCCGTCAGGGCGCGGCGAAGAGGTGACGGCGGATCTCATCGAGCCCGTCGAGGTCGTGGACGTCACCGTCGAGCAGCGGGACCTCGACGAGCGGACCGCCGCCGAGCAGCTCGGCGAACGGTGCGAGCTCGGCGCGGGCCGCCTCGCCGCGAGCGCGCAGCTCGGCGACGTTCCGCCACAGCTCGGCCACGTCGCCGCTCGCCGCGGCGGCCCGGTCGTGCGCATCGCCGGCCGAACCGGGCCCGAACATCGGGTGCACCCGATTGGCGACGCCGGCGACGCGCACGATGCCCTTGTCGGCGAGCTGACCGACGAACCACACGGCCTCGGTGACGGTGTCGCGGTGCGGCGACGCCACGACGACGTAGCGCGTGGCGTCGGACCGCAGGAGGCCGATCACCGACTCGGCCCGCTGGCGGAACCCGCCCTCCATGCCGGCGAAGGCCTGGAAGAACGCCACGGCGTCGGCCAGCACCTCGGACCCGACGACCTTGCCGATGGCCCGCATCAGCGGCTGCGTCGCCGCGTTGACCACCCGCATCCCCCGACGCGCCGGGAGCATCAGCAGCTTGAACAGGCGGTGGTCGAGGAACCGGGCGAGCACGCCCGACGCGTCGAGGAAGTCGAGCGCGTTGCGGCTCGGCGGTGTGTCGACGACGACCAGGTCGAAGCGCTCGTCGCCGTGCAGCTGGTGCAGCGTCTCGGCCGCCATGTACTCCTGCGTGCCGCTGAGCGACCCCGAGATGTTGCGGTAGAACGCGTTGCCCAGGATCCGCTCGGCCTGGTCCGCGTCACCGGCGTTGCGGCGCACCAGGGCGTCGAACGCCGCCGACGTGTCCAGCATCATCGCCCACAGCTCGCCGGGGGCGTCGGCGAGGTCGATCCGCTGCGGCTCCCCGGCCAGGCCGTCGGTGAGGCCGAGCGCGTCGGCCAGGCGGCGCGCGGGGTCGATCGTGACGACGACGGCGCGCCGGCCGGACAGCGCGGCGGCCAGACCGATGACTGCTGCCGTCGTCGTCTTGCCGACGCCTCCCGACCCGCAGCACACGATGACGTCGGCGCCCTCCAGGGCGCCGTCGAGCGTTGCGGACGTCATGGCGCCCGCCGCAGCGCGTCCGCCAGCTCGACGATGTCGGCCCGCCCGAGGCCGGCCGCGGCGAGCTGGGGCAGGTGCCACTGCTCGAGCGCCAGCTCGGCACTGAGCCGGGCGATCTCGTCGTCCTGCATCCGACGCCGCGATCGCCGGAACGCCGCCGCCTGGCGCAGCAACTCGGCCTCGGCGACACCGGCCAGATCGGCGGTGTCGGGATCGGGCACCCGACCACCACCGGCCGGCCCGTCGACGTTGTTGACGACGACGGCGCCGAGGCGCACCCCGACGCGGTCCTCCAGGGCATAGGCGGTCTCGACGACCTCGTTCACCGGCGTCGTCTCGGGCAGGGTCACGAGCACGACCTGGGACCGCTCCGGGTCGTGCAAGAGCTCCATCACGTCGTCGGCCTGGGCCCGCACCGGGCCGCCGCGCACCGCATCCTGCAGTCCTGCGGCCGACGTGAGGAACGTGATGGCGTGTCCGGCGGCCGGCCCGTCGACGACGATCACGTCCCACTCCCCGCTGCGCTCCAGGGCCTTGATCTTGCCGAGCACGACGATGTCGTCGATGCCGGGAGCGGCCGTGGCCACGACGTCGATGACCCCCGACGACGACAGGCGCTTGGCGACGCGGCCGAAGCCGTGCTCGCGCAGGTAGTCCTCGAGCGCCTGCGGGGCCGAGATCTGCTCACACGGCAGATCGCCGACGAGCTGGCCGAGGACCGGCTTGCCGTCGAGCTCGACGGCGAGCACGCGACGCCCCGCCGCAGCGGCCGTTCGGGCGAGAACTGCCGTTACCGTGGTCTTCCCGACGCCGCCCTTTCCCGCCACGATCGTCACACGCGAGGCGCCGAGCAG
The DNA here is from genome assembly GCA_040507575.1 of Ilumatobacteraceae bacterium. GTDB lineage: Bacteria > Actinomycetota > Acidimicrobiia > Acidimicrobiales > Ilumatobacteraceae > JALZMG01. The sequence goes on along the minus strand of JBEVOM010000030.1, from coordinate 18,588 downwards.
CGAAACAGGATCGACGGACTCCGGAGGCACCTTTGCGCAGACTAGCGATCGGCCTGCTGAGCGCCGCGGCTGCCCTCGTTGCTCTCTCCGCCGGAGGCGACGGCGCGGTCCACGCCCAGACCCCCGGAACCACCTCATCGACGGGTCCGGTGGACGTGCTGCAGGTCAGCGGTCTCGTCGATCCGATCATCGTCGACGCGATCGACCAGGCCATCGCCCGCTCCACGGAGGACGGCGCGCAGGCGCTGATCCTGCAGGTCAACTCCCGTGGCGCGGTCGTCGGTCACGACGAGATGGAAGCGCTCCTCGAGCGGCTCGCCGCCGCCCCGCTGCCGATCGCGGTGTGGATCGGGCCGTCCGGCGCCCGCCTCTACGGTGCGCCGGCCCAGATGCTGGCCGTCGCCGACGTCACCGGGATGGCACCGGGCGCCCGCGTCGGGTACGCCGGCACGCCACTGCGGCCGAACGGCGCCGCCGTCGACTTCGGGGCGGCGTCGGCGCAGCTGCGCAACGGTTCGCTCGGCCTCACCGACGCCCGCCGCCTCGGCGTCTTCGAGCAGCGCATCTCCGACGAGGGCATCCCGACGATCGTCAACATGGTCGACGCGCTCGACGGGTACGAGGAGGACGGCGTCGTCATCGAGACGTCCGAGCAGCGGGTGCTCGACGACGGCACGGTGCGGCGTGACACGACCGCGACGGTGCGGTTCGCCAAGCTCGGCCTCGTCGACCAGCTCTTCCACACCGTGGCCAGCCCGCCGGTGACGTACCTGCTGCTGCTCATCGGCCTCGCCCTGCTCGTGTTCGAGTTCTTCACGGCCGGCGTCGGCGTCGCCGGCGTGGTCGGCGCGGTGTGCGTCGTGCTGGCCTCGACCGGCTTGGCGACGCTGCCCGCGCGCGGGTGGGCGGTGGGGCTGATCCTGCTGGCCATGGTCGCGTTCGCGATCGACGTGCAAGTGGGAGTCCCGCGGCTGTGGACCGGTGTCGGCATCGCGCTCACGGTCGTCGCCAGCGTGTGGCTGTTCCACTCGCTGCCCGGAACAACGCTGCGCCCGTCGTGGATCACGTTGCTGGCCGGCATCGGCGGCATCGCCCTGGCGTTCGTGGTCGGCATGCCGTCGATGGTGCGCACGCGCTTCGCCACCCCGACGATCGGGCGGGACTGGATGATCGGTGAGCTCGGCGAGGTGGTCACCGACGTCGATCCCGAGGGCGTGGTCAGCGTCGGCTCGGCGCGTTGGCGCGCTCGCACGAACCGAGCGACGCCGGTGGGGGCCGGTCAGCAGGTGCGGGTCGTCGCCATCGACGGCGTCACGCTGGAGGTCGAGCCCCTGGAGGGCGCGGCGCGCGACCACCGTGAACGTCGTTCCTCGTCGCACGACTGACGCGCCAGGCCGACCGGCTCTTTTCCGGCCCGTTAACCGAGTGTGAACAGCGGTCCCGACCCGTTGCTCGGCCCGTCGCCGCTCCCTACGGTGACGCCGGTGGAGGCCATGACGTTGACCTGGCAAGCATCTGGATCGTGTCGCAGCGGCGGTGCCGGTGCCGACTTCTACCCCCCGATGCACACCGAGCGCAAGCACGAGCGGCTGGCCCGCGAGCGGCGCGCGAAGTCGGTGTGCGCGAGCTGTCCCGTCCGCAACGAGTGCCTCGAGCACGCGATCTCGTTGGACGAGCGGTACGGCATCTGGGGTGGCCTGAACCAGGAGGAGCGTCGGCTCCTTCGCGAGTCGGCCTGAGCCGAGCTCCCGGCGGTCATCCGCCGTCTCCATGGTGCCCGCCGCCACCGGGTCGCGGGGCCGCTGACGACAGCATCTGAGTCCGCCGATCGGACGGCGTTGCCGCGCCGAGCTGGCGCGGCTCGGTCGCTACCGTCGCGTGCATCAACATGGACCGACGACGCTCCGGGCGACGCCCGGAGCAACGACCGTGAGGTGACCGACGGCATGGCAGCTGACACCAGGGGTTGCCGCACGTGAACGACGACCCGGGTCGTCGCGACCAGGACGAGGTCGGACTGCGCGTGCGCAGCGCCGGAACCCACTCCGCCGGGCTCAAGGCGGTCACCATGGCAACGCGCATGGCGGTCCGCGAGATGGGCGTGCGGCGCAGCGCGAAGACGTTGCGCAAGCTGAACCAGACCGACGGTTTCGACTGCATGTCGTGTGCCTGGCCCGACCCCCGTCCGGACCAGCGACACCTGGCCGAGTTCTGCGAGAACGGCGCGAAGGCGGTCGCCGCTGAGGCCACCACGAGGCGGGTGACCCGCGCGTTCTTCGCCGAGCACGCGATCGACGACCTCGCCCGCCGCGACGAGCATTGGCTGGGCCAGCAGGGTCGGTTGACCGAGCCGATGGTGCGCCGCGCCGGCGGTCGCCACTACGAGCCGATCTCGTGGACCGACGCCTTCGCGCTCGTCGCCGAACACCTCGGCGCGCTCGACAGCCCCGACGAAGCGATCTTCTACACATCGGGCCGGGCATCCAACGAGGCCGCGTTCGCCTACCAGCTGTTCGCCCGCGCCTTCGGCACCAACAACATGCCCGACTGCTCGAACATGTGCCACGAGTCAACTTCTGTCGCTCTTGCCGAGGTCATCGGCATCGGCAAGGGCAGCGTGAGCCTGGACGACCTCTACGACGCTGCGCTCATCGTGCTCGTCGGTCAGAACCCGGGCACCAACCACCCGCGGATGCTCTCGGCGCTGGAGGAGGCCAAACGGCGCGGCGCCAAGATCCTGGCCATCAACCCGCTGCGCGAGGCGGCGATGACCCGTTTCGACAACCCGCAGACGGTGCGCGGCCTCGTCGGGTTGGCCGGGCCGCTCGCCGACCTGCACCTGCCGGTCCGCGTGAACGGAGACCTCGCCCTGTTCCAGGCGATCGGCGCGCTGCTCGTGGGGTGGGGCTGCGTCGATCGCGACTTCGTCGACCGATCGACGCTCGGCTTCGACGCCTGGGCCGCGCATCTCGCCGATCTCGATTGGGCGGCGGTGTCGGTCGCGACCGGGCTGTCACGGGACCAGATCGAGGCCGCGGCGGCGATGTTCCGGGCATCGGCGGCGACGGTGACGTGTTGGGCGATGGGGATCACCCAGCATCGCAACGCCGTCGCCACGGTCAAGGAGATCACCAACGTCGCGCTGCTGCAGGGCAACATCGGCAAGCCCGGCGCCGGTCTGTGCCCGGTGCGCGGCCACTCCAACGTCCAAGGTGACCGCACGATGGGGATCTGGGAGAAGCCGCCCGCCCCGTTCCTGGATGCGATGGAGGCCGAGTTCGGCTTCGATCCGCCCCGCGCGCACGGCCTCGACACGGTCGGCGCGATCCGCGCCCTCCGCGATGGGCGGGCCGCCGTCTTCGTCGCGCTCGGCGGGAACTTCGTGGCTGCCACCCCCGATACCGACGTCACCGAGGCGGCCATGCGCACGGCCGCGCTCACCGTGCAGATCTCGACCAAGCTCAACCGCTCGCACGTCGTGCCCGGGCGCGACGCGCTGATCCTGCCCACGCTCGGGCGCACTGAGGTCGACACGACCGGCGGGTGGACCCAGTTCGTCACGGTGGAGGACTCGATGTCGGCCGTGCACGCGTCCCGCGGGCTGCTGCCACCGGCGAGCGAGCATCTGCGGTCGGAGGTCGACATCGTCTGCACGATGGCCGCCGCCGTGCTCGGCGATCGCCACGGCCTGCCGTGGTCCACGTTCTGCGCGGACTACGGCGAGATCCGCCGCCGCATCGCCCACGTCGTACCGGGCTGCGATGCGTACGGCGAGAAGGTCGAGCGGCCCGGTGGCTTCGTGCTCCCGCACCCGCCACGTGACACCCGCACGTTCCCGACCCCCACGCAGCGGGCCATGTTCACCGTCAGCCCGCTCGACGTCCTCCACGTCCCCGACGGCCGCCTGCTGCTGCAGACGCTGCGATCGCACGACCAGTTCAACACCACGATCTACGGCCTCGACGACCGCTACCGCGGCATCTACAACGGCCGCCGTGTCGTGTTCGTCCATCCCGACGACATCGCCCACCTCGGGTTCGTCGACGGTGACCTCGTCGATCTCGTCAGCGAGTGGAACGACGGCATCGAGCGCCGCGTCGAGCGGTTCCGGATCGTCCGCTACGAACAGCCACGGGGGTGCGCCGCCGCGTACTTCCCGGAGACCAACGCGCTCGTCCCGCTCGACTCCACGGCGATCGGGAGCAACTGCCCGACGTCGAAGTCCGTCATCGTGCGGCTGGAGCCCCGGCCCGGGGCCGGCACCGACTGACCGCGACCGATCCCGGCAGGCTCCGTAGGATCCCGGGACCATGTCGCTGCCCGTGTCGATCGTCCGGCTCGATCCCGAACTCCCCCTGCCGAGCTACGCCCACGCCGGTGACGCCGGCCTCGACCTGCACGCCCGCGAGGACACCGTCGTCGCGGCCGGCGGGGGACGGGCCCTGGTGCCGACGGGGATCGCCATCGCCATCCCGCCGGGCCACGCCGCGTTCGTCCTGCCCCGCAGCGGCCTCGCCCTGCGTCACGGCATCGGTGTCGTCAACGGACCCGGCCTGATCGACGCTGCGTACCGCGGCGAGATCAAGGTGATCCTCCTCAACACCGACCCGGTTGACGACTACGCGATCCAGCGCGGCGACCGCATCGCGCAGCTCGTCGTCCAACGAGTCGAAGCTGTCGTCTGGGACATCGTCGACCAGCTCGACGGCCTCGACCGCGGCGGCGGCTTCGGCCACTCCGGTCGCTAGCCCCCGCTCGCGGCGCCGTTCTCGGCCGGCACCGGCTTCTGGGCGCGCAGGGTCTCGATATCGGGACTGTGCGCGCCCGGATCGCCGACGTGCCGCGTCGCAGCTCAACGCCAGGCGAAGACGGGCTGTTCGAAGCCGGCCACGGGATCGCTGCGACCCTCCAGGCCGAGCCAGCGGAACTGCACCAGCACGGCGCCGGTGGGCGCGTGGATCAGGTCGTTGCCGAGCGGCACCTGCACGACCGGCCGGTCCGACTCCGGGATCTCGATGAACCGCGGTGAGTCCTCGCGGCTCAACTGGTGGAGCCCCACCCGGTAGGCGGCGACGACCTCGGTGGGGCTCGGCCGCAGGTCGGTGGGCCCGCCACCCCACAGCACGACCGGCGTGATGACGTAGCCCGATCGTGTCGGGTAGTCGTCGAGCACGCCGATCACCGCGTCCTCGCCGACGACGACGCCGAGCTCCTCGTCGAGCTCGCGCCGGGCGGCGTCGACGGGCGTCTCGCCGGCGTCCAGGCGGCCGCCCGGGAGCGCCCACTGGCCGGCATGTCCGCGCAACCCGCTGGACCGTCGACACAGCAGGAACGCGGCACCTCCGCTGACCCCGGACATCTGGCCGTCGAGGCCCTGGGCGCCGCCCGGGATGACGGCCATCGCCTCGGGATCCGGTCGGAACGGATCGACGCGGTCCTCGCCCTCGACGGAGTCGACGACGACGATCGCCACGGCCGCGTGCCGTCGCTCGTCGAGGTCGAACGTGCGGCGCTCGTGCCCGGCGATGTTCTCGGTGATCCGTCGGCGCAACGCCCCGTCGTAGGCGAACGGAGCGGGCACGGTCGGCATCGACCAATCGTCGCCGCCGGCGGGCGATCCGGGCGAACCGGCGGGGAACGCCCGTCGACCGCCGGGGCCGCACTGGCTAGCGTCGCCGCACGGTGCTGGAACGGATCCTCGACGACTCGTACCCGCCGGAGGTCAGGCGGGCGGTCGTCCCGCTGACGGTCGCCCGGTTGGCGACGAACGCCGTCTACCGGTTCGCTCCGCCGTTCCTGGCCACGATCTCGCGCGGCCTCGACGTCGACCTCGCCGCGCTCGGTGTGGCGTTGGCGATCACGGAGGTCTCGGGGTTGGCATCCCCACTGATCGGACGCGTCGTCGACCGCGTCCCCCGTCGTCCGGCGATGGTGTTCGGCCTCGTCGGCGTGGGCGCCGGCGCCGCGGTGGCTGCGGGCAGCCCGGGCATCGTGATGTTCACGGTCGGGCTGCTGCTCCTGGCCGTCACGAAGGTCGTGTTCGACGTCGGCCTCATCTCGTGGACGGCCGACCACATCCCGTACGAACGCCGGGGCCGGGTCGTCGGGATGATCGAGACGTCGTGGGCGCTCGGGCTGCTGCTCGGCGCGACTGCGCTGGGACTCGTCGCCGCCGCCACGTCATGGCGCTGGTCGTACGTGATCGGCGGGCTCCTCACGGCCGCCACGGCCGGGCTCGTGCTGGCGTTCGTCGACCGCGAGGACGGACGGCACCGTGCTGGCGTCGGCGGTCGACGCCGGGACGTCGGCCACCTCCCGCCGAGCGCATGGGCGGCGATGATCGGCCTGCTCGGCCTGATGGGCGCCGCCCAGGCCCTGTTCGTCACGTTCGGCGCATGGTTGGAGGACGAGTTCGGCATCGGCACCGCCGGTCTCGCCGCGGTCACGTTCGGGATCGGCGCCCTGGAGCTGGCGGCGTCGTTGACATCGGCCGCCCGCACCGACCGTTGGGGCAAGGAGCTCAGCGTCGTGCGCGGCGCCGCCGTGATGCTCCCGGCCGGCCTCCTCCTGGCCGCCGTCGACGGGCACCTACTGCCCGGCCTCCTCGCCCTCGGTGTGTTCATCGGCGCGTTCGAGTTCTCGATCGTGTCGGCGATGCCGATCGGCACCCTGCTCGTCCCGGGCGCCCCCGGTCGCGGCACCGGCGTGATGCTCGGGTGCGGCACGATCGGTCGGGCGGTCACGGCGATCCCGGCGACCCGGCTGTACGACCGCTTCGGCATGTCGTCGTCGGCGCTGCTGGCGGCGGCGTTCGCCTGCCTGGCCGGCGGCGCGATGCTGTGGCGCCATCACCTGTTGGCGCCGCGGCCGGAGCTGCGCCGGGCCGGCTGACCCGACGGGTCAGGCCCGGTAGCCGTTGGTGATCGGCATCCGCCGGTCGCGCCCGAACGCCTTCGTCGTCACCCGCACGCCCGGCGGGCACTGGCGGCGCTTGTACTCGGCGATGTCCACCAGCCGGGTCACGCGGCGCACGATCGCCTCGTCGGCGCCGAGCTCGACGATCTCGCCGGCCGTGCGGTCGTCCTCGACGTACGCCTCGAGGATCGGGTCGAGCACCTCGTACGGCGGCAGGCTCTGGTCGTCGCGCTGGTCGGGGCGCAGCTCAGCCGACGGCGGCTTCGTGATGACGGCCTCGGGGATCAGCTCGCGCCCCGCCCGCTGGTTGACGTAACGGCAGAGCGCGTACACCTCCGTCTTCAACACGTCCTTGATGACCGCGAAGCCGCCGACCGAGTCACCGTAGATCGTGAAGTAGCCGACAGCCATCTCGCTCTTGTTGCCCGTCGTCAAGACCATCCAGCCGAACTCGTTCGACAACGCCATCAGGAGCTGGCCCCGGCAACGGCTCTGGATGTTCTCCTGGGTGAGGCCGGGAGGGCGACCGTCGAAGCTCGGCTCGAGCATCTCGAGGTAGGCGGCGAACGCCGGCTCGATGGGGATCGTGCGGTAATCGATCCCGAGGTTCTCGGCCAGCAGGGCGGCGTCGGACTTCGAGTGGTCGCTGGAGTAGCGCGACGGCATCGAGACGCCGTGGACGTGGTCCGCACCCAGCGCGTCGGCCGCGATGACCGCCACGATCGTCGAGTCGATCCCACCCGACAGGCCGATGACGACATCGGAGAAGCCGTTCTTGCGGCAGTAGTCGCGGGTGCCGAGGACGAGCGCCTCGTACAGCTCGGCATCGGCCGACAGGTGGTCGACGACGGGGTTGTCGAGCGGGGCCTCGTGCGCCACCGGCGCGGCCGTCACGCGCACGTTCGGGAGCGAGACCTGGGAGATCCGGCCTCGCGGATCGAGCAGGCGCTGGCGGTACACAGCCGGCACGGGCACATCGACGATCATCAGGTCCTCGCGGAACTGGGGGCCGCGCGCGATGAGCGAGCCCTCGGCGTCGAACGCCAGCGAGCAGCCGTCGAACACGAGCTCGTCCTGCCCGCCCACCTGGTTGACGTACACGAGCGCCGAGTGCGCATCGGCGGCGCGGGTGGCGAGCATCCGCTCGCGGTACGCGGCCTTGCCACGGTGGTAGGGCGAGGCGTTGATGTTGATGGCCAGCTCGGCGCCGCCGTCCGCCTGCACGGCCAGTGGGCCGTCAGGGCTCCACACGTCCTCGCAGATGCTGACGCCGACCTTGATCCCGCCGATGACGTACAGCTCGAGCGCGTCGGTGTCGTTGCCAGGCGTGAAGTAGCGGGCCTCGTCGAACACGGCGTAGTTCGGCAGCAAGCGCTTGCGGTACGTCCCGAGAACCTCGCCCTGCGCGCACACCGCCGCTGCGTTGAAGAGGTCGCGGTCCTCCTCGACGTAGCCGACGACCGCCGCGCAATGGCGGGTGCGGGCGGCCAGCTTGGCCAGCACGGCTTCGTTGTCGGCGACGAAACCCGGCTTCATGACCAGATCCTCGGGCGGATAGCCGGTGATCGACAGCTCGGGGAAGGCGATGATGTCGCATCCCGCTTCCTCGGCCCGGTCGTAGGCCTCGGTGAGGAGGTCCAGGTTGCCGTCGAGATCACCGACGGTGGGGTTCAGCTGGGCCATCGCGACCCGGACGACCGTCACGCCGCCCACGCTACTTTGCCCCCTGCGGGCGACCCCCACCACTTCGGCCCGCGTAGGTTCAGCGCCGTGACGACGACACTGGCGAGGCGGGTGCCGGCGTTCGGCAGCCGCACGGCGATCGTCGACCCGCTCGGATCATGGACGTACACGACGATCGACCGGCACGCCGCCGCGCTGGCCGGCACCCTGCGGATCACGGCGACGCCGGGCGACCGGGTGGCGCTGCTCTGCACGCCGGGGCACGACGCCGTCGTGGCGCTGCTGGCGTGTTGGCATGCCGGGACCATCGCCGTCCCGATGCTCGCCCAGCACCCCCCGGCCGAGCTCGCCTACACGCTCGACGACAGCGGGGCGAGCGTCGTGGTCGCGTCGGGCGTCCACTGGGCGCTGGCCGAGCGCGTCGCCGCCGCCGCCCGGCTGCGCGTCGTGGACGTCACGGCCGCGGGGCCGTCGCACCGGGCCGATCCACGGCTGGACCAGCCGGCCATGATGATCTATACCAGCGGCACGACCGGCCGGCCGAAGGGCGTCGTGCACACCCACGCCAGCCTCGCCGCCCAGGTCGACGGGATGATCGAGGCGTGGGAGTGGGCCGCTGACGACCGCATCGTGCTCGTGTTGCCGCTCAACCACGTCCACGGCATCGTCAACGTCACGCTGTGCCCACTGGCCGTCGGCGCCTGCTGCGAAGCGCCTGGCGCGTTCGACCCGGACGCCGTCTGGGAGCGCTTCGCGTCGGGCGAGATCACCGTGTTCATGGCCGTGCCGACGATCTACGCCCGCCTCGTGACCGCCTGGGACGCCGCCGACGGACCGACCCAGGCGCGGTGGTCGCAGGGCGCGCGGGCCCTGCGGTTGATGGTGTCGGGCTCGGCCGCGCTGCCGGTCTCGACGCTCGAACGCTGGCGCACGATCACCGGTCATGTCCTCCTCGAGCGCTACGGCATGACCGAGGTGGGCATGGCGCTGTCCAACAGCATCGAGCGCCGGATCCCCGGCCATGTGGGAGAGCCCTTCCCCGGGGTGGCGGTGCGCGTCGTCGACGATCAGGGCGTCGACGTCGCCGACGGCACGGCCGGCGAGCTGCTGCTGCGCGGGCCTCAGCTGTTCGTGGGGTACTGGCGGCGACCGGACGACACGGCGTCCGCCTTCACGGACGGGTGGTTCCGCACCGGAGACGTCGCCGTCCACGATCACGACGGCTTCCGGCTGCTCGGCCGGTCGTCGGTCGACATCATCAAGACGGGCGGGGAGAAGGTGTCGGCCCTGGAGATCGAGGAGGTGCTGCGCACCCATCCTGCGATCGCCGACTGCGCCGTCGTCGGCATCGACGACGACGAGTGGGGCCAGCGCGTCGCAGCGGCGGTCGTGGCTGCGCCCGGTGTGACCGTCGACAGCGACGCGCTGCGGGCGTGGGGCAAGACGCAGCTCGCCGCGGCCAAGGTGCCGACGCTCTGGATCGTCGTGGCCGCGCTCCCCCGCAACGCGCTCGGCAAGGTCGTCAAACCTGACGTGACCCGGCTCTTCTGACCTCCGGCCCCGTTGCCCGGCGGCGGCTGCTGGCCCGCCGGGAGCGCCGTCGTACGGTGACGGGATGACCCAGGACGTGCCCGACTTCACCCAGATCACGTACGAGCTCGACGGGCCGGCCGCCGTCATCACGTTGAACCGCCCCGAGCTGCTCAACGCGTTCACGACGACGATGCTCGACGAACTGGTCGCGGCGTTCGACATCGCCGACGCCGACGACGCCGTGCGGGTCGTGATCATGACCGGCGCCGGCCGCGCCTACTGCGCGGGTGCCGACCTCAGCTCGGGCGGCGACACGTTCGACTACGAGGGTCGCGGCGCCGTCGACTCGAAGGACGGGGTCCCGCGTGACGCCGGCGGTGTCCTCGCCTTGCGCATCTTCGACAGCCTCAAACCGGTGATCGGCGCGATCAACGGATCGGCCGTCGGTGTCGGGCTGACGATGACGCTGCCGATGGACATCCGCGTGCTCGCCGACCACGCCAAGCTCGGCTTCGTGTTCGCCGGCCGCGGCATCGCGCCGGACGCCGCTGCGAGCTGGTTCCTGCCGCGCGTCGTCGGGATCAACCAGGCGCTCGAGTGGACGCTCACGGCGCGCGTGTTCCGCGCCCAGGAGGCACTCGACGGGGGCCTCGTGCGCAGCATCCACCCGGCCGCCGACGTCCTGGGCGTGGCCAAGGAGCTGGCCCAGGAGATCGCCGACAACGCGGCGCCGGTGTCGGCCGTCGTGACCCGCGGCCTGATGTGGCGCATGCTCGGCGAGGCCCACCCGATGGCTGCTCACCGCGCCGACTCGGCGGCGATCTTCGAGCTCGGCGCCACCTCCGACTCACGCGAGGGCGTCAGCGCGTTCCTCGAGAAGCGCACACCGAGCTGGACGCTGCGACCGTCGACGGACCTGCCGACGTCGTACCCGTACTGGGACTTCCCCGGGTACGACAGCTGACAACGGCGACCGCGGCCGGAGCCGACCTCCGTTAACACACCGTTCACAATGGGGCAACGGGTCGGCAACGGCCCGCCGACACGATGAGCGCCGCACGGTGCGACCAGTGCGCCGCGACGTGCCCTACCTTCCCTACCCACCCACTCACAACTGGTCAACCCGACAGAACGAGGGCATCGATGGTCTACAAGGCTGAGTACATCTGGATCGACGGCACTGAGCCAACGCCGAAGCTGCGATCCAAGACGAAGATCATCGAAGACGGTGGCGCACTCCCGGAGTGGGGCTTCGACGGTTCGAGCACCAACCAGGCGACTGGCGATCGCAGCGACTGCGTCCTGATCCCAGTCTTCTCCTGCCCCGACCCGATCCGGGGCGGCAAGGACGTGCTCGTGATGTCCGAGGTCTATTCCGCCGACGGCAAGCCACACCCGACCAACACCAGGGCCGCGCTCGTCAAGACGGCGAAGAAGTACGCCAAGCACGAGTCCTGGTTCGGCATCGAGCAGGAGTACACGTTCTTCAAGGACGGCCGTCCCTACGGCTTCCCGATCGGCGGCGGCTACCCGGCCCCCCAGGGCGGGTACTACTGCGGTGTCGGGGCCGACGAGATCTTCGGTCGTGAGATCGTCGAGGAGCACCTCGACAACTGCCTGGCCGCCGGCCTCAAGATCAGCGGCGTCAACGCCGAGGTGATGATCGGCCAGTGGGAGTTCCAAGTCGGCCCGTGCGACCCGGTCGAGGTCGGTGACCACCTCTGGCTCGCCCGCTGGCTCCTCTACCGCACCGCCGAGGACTTCGACGTGGCCGCCACGCTCGACGCCAAGCCGATGAAGGGCGACTGGAACGGCGCCGGCGCGCACACCAACTTCTCGACCAAGGAGATGCGCGAGGACGGCGGCTACCAGTACATCGAGAACGCCTGCAAGGCTCTCGGCAAGAAGGTCGAGCTGCACGTCAAGAACTACGGGCACGGCATCGAGGACCGCCTCACCGGCCATCACGAGACCGCCCGGTACGACAAGTTCAGCTACGGCGTCTCCGACCGCGGCGCGTCCATCCGCATCCCGCTGCAGTGCTTCAAGGACCAGAAGGGCTACCTGGAGGACCGTCGACCGAACGCGAACATGGACCCCTACGTGGTCGCCCGGCTGATCGTCGACACGACCTGCTCCGCGATGTGACCGCTGACGGGGGGAGGGCGAACGCCCTCCTCCCGTCGGACCCCCTTGGCCATCCGGCCGATCGATCGACCAGACTGGTGGCGTGAACGAGATGCTCGATCAGCAACGTGAGTACGTGCTCCGAAGCGTCGAGGAGCGCGGCGTCCGCTTGATCAGGCTCTGGTTCACCGACATCCTCGGCAACCTCAAGAGCTTCGCGATCAGCCCGGCGGAGCTGGAGAACGCGCTCGACGACGGGATGACGTTCGACGGATCGTCGATCGACGGGTTCTCGCGCATCCAGGAGGCCGACGTCCTGGCCATCCCCGACCCCGACACGTTCGAGGTGCTGCCGTGGGGCGACGCCAAGACGCCCGAAGCCAGGGTGTTCTGCGACATCCACAACCTCGACGGCACGCCGTTCAACGGCGACCCACGCCAGGTGTTGCGCCGCCACGTGCGCGCCGCCCACGACCAAGGGTTGACGTTCTACGTCGCGCCGGACATCGAGTTCTTCTACTTCAGCCCGCCCGAGAAGGGCGCCACGCCGCGTCCGCTCGACGAGGGGGGCTTCTTCGACCTCACGACGAACGACATCACCGGCTCGCTGCGCAAGCAGACGATCCGCACGCTCGAAGCGATGGGGATCCCCGTCGAGTACAGCTTCCACGAGGATGCGCCCGGACAGCAGGAGATCGACCTGCGCCACACCGATGCGCTGACGATGGCCGACAGCGTGATGACGTTCCGGCTCATCGTCCGGGAGGTTGCCGCGTCGCACGGCCTCCATGCGACGTTCATGCCCAAGCCGCTCGAGGGCGTCCAGGGCTCGGGCATGCACACCCACCTGTCGCTCTTCCGGGGCGACGAGAACGGGTTCTTCGACGGGGCCGACGACTACTTCCTGTCCCCGTTCGCCAAGTCGTTCATGGCCGGCCTGCTGCGCCACGCCGCGGAGATCACGGCGATCACGAACCAGACCGTCAACAGCTACAAGCGGTTGGTGCCGGGCTTCGAGGCGCCGGTGCACGTGTCGTGGGCCCGCAACAACCGCAGCGGCCTGATCCGAGTGCCGATCGCCAAGCGGGGCAACCCGGTCGCCACCCGCATCGAGTACCGCTCGCCGGACCCGGCGTGCAACCCGTACCTGGCGTTCAGCTTGATGCTGGCCGCCGGCATGCGCGGCGTCGCCGAGGGCTACGAGCTCCCGGTCGAGGCCGACGCCAACCTGTTCGAGATCGGCGACGAGGTCCTCAGCAAGCTCGGCATCGATCAGCTCCCGCAATCGCTCTCCGACGCCCTGCGGGTCATGGAGAGCTCGGACCTCGTGCACGACGCCCTCGGCGAGCACATCTTCGAATGGTTCCTGCGCAACAAGCGCACGGAGTGGCGGGCATACAAGACGCACGTGTCGACGTTCGAGATCGACCGCTACCTGAAGGCACTCTGACATGCCGTCGGACAGCGACCTCCTCGCCGTGTTCGGTGAACCCATCGCCCCGGAACTGGCCCGTACGCTCGACCTCGGCGGCTACCGCTGGAAGTCGGTCGCGTCGGCCGACGACGCCGCCGAGTACGAACCTCCCGCCGGGTGGGCGGGAGCGATCATCGACTGCGGCAGCGACCCCACCGGTGCGTGGGCGTTCGCCCGCACGATCCGCAAACGCGAGCCCGGCAACCCGCCCGTCCTCGCGCTCGTGTCGGGCGCCCAGCTCGCCGACCTCGAACTGCGCGACGAGCTGTTCGACGACTTCTGCCTGTCGCCGTTCCACCCCGCCGAGCTCGAGGCCCGCGTGCGCCACCTGCTGTGGCGGGTCGGTGGCGGCACCCGGCCCGAGATGATCGAGTACCGCGAGCTCTCGTTGAACCTGGAGACCTACCAGGCGTCGATCGCCACCCGCCCGCTCGACCTCACGTACATGGAGTACGAGCTGCTGAAGTTCCTCTCCCAGAACCCGGGCAAGGTGTTCACGCGCGAGATGTTGCTCAACCGGGTCTGGGGCTACGAGTACTACGGCGGCGCCCGCACGGTCGACGTCCACGTCCGCCGCCTGCGGGCCAAGCTCGGCGAAGAGCACGCCGGTCTGATCCAGACCGTACGCTCCGTCGGCTACCGCTTCGGCCAGTCGCGCTGGGGGTCCTAGCGCCACGACGTAGCCTGGCGCCGACCGGGGCACCGAGGGGGTCGACGTCATGACGGCTCGTCTGAACGAGATGCAAGAGGCGCTCTGCAGCCAGAGCGAGTGGGACTTCTCCGGGCTGTCGGCGCTGTTCGTCAACTGCACGCTCAAGCGGTCGCCGGAGATCTCCAACACGCAGGGCCTGATCGACCTGTCGGTCGAGATCATGCGCCGCCAGGGAGTCACGGTGACCGAGTTGCGGGCCGTCGACCACGACATCGCGACCGGTGTGTGGCCCGACATGACCGAACACGGCTGGGAGCGCGACGAGTGGCCGGCGATCTTCGAACAGGTGATGGCGGCCCAGATCCTCGTGGTCGCCACGCCGATCTGGCTCGGTGAGAAGTCGTCGGTCTGCACCCGCGTCATCGAGCGCCTCTACGGCAACTCCAGCGAGTTGAACGCGTCAGGGCAGTACGCCTACTACGGACGGGTGGGCGGATGCCTCGTGACCGGCAACGAGGACGGCGTGAAGCACTGCGCGATGAACATCCTGTACTCGCTCCAACACCTCGGGTACGTCATCCCGCCGCAGGCCGACGCCGGGTGGATCGGCGAGGCCGGGCCCGGACCGTCGTACCTCGATCCCGGCTCAGGCGGACCGGAGAACGACTTCACGAACCGCAACACGACGTTCATGACGTGGAACCTGCTGCATCTCGCCCGCATCGTCACCGCGGCGGGTGGCATCCCCGCCCATGGCAACCAGCGCTCCGAGTGGGACGCCGGCTGCCGCTTCGACTTCCCGAACCCCGAGTACCGCTGAGGTCAGCGACGACCCTCGGTGTCGCGCGTGAACGGCATGAGGCCACCGCTCCACGCCGGGTCCATGAGGGCTCCAACTGCCCGCGCCGACAGTCCTCGACATGTTCCAGGTCGATCTTCCCCGTGCCGTGATGGGCTTCGTCGGCGTTCACCTCGGCCTGCGCGCCGAGGTGGCCAACGTGCAGCGACTGGTCGAGGACGGTGACGACGCCGCCGCCCGGCGCCGGGCGCGGCTGCTGGCCACCGTGTTGCACCACCACCACACGGCCGAGGACTCGGTGCTGTTCCCGGCGCTGCGCGAGCGCCACCCGGGCGCGGCAACGACGACCGCGGCACTGGAGGCCGAGCACGATCAGCTCGACGCCACCCTCGCCGCCCTGGTCCGGGACGTCACGACCATCGGCGCGACGCGTCGGCTGGTGGAGCGCCACCTCGGCGCCGAGGAGCACCAGGTGCTGCCGATCTGGATGTCGTCGTTCAGCACCGAGGAGCACGAGCGGTTCACCGTCGGACTCCGTCGGGCCACGCCGCTGCGCGACGCCGGCCTGATGATCGCCTGGCTGCTCGACACCGCCCCCGAGGGCGCCGTCGAGCTGGCGTGGGACCAGGTCCCGCCGTCGTTGCGGGCCGTGCATCGCATCTGGTGGCGTCGCCGGTACGAGCGGGCGTACGGCTCGCTCAGCGCGTCGGGCCGTCCCGCTCTGGGCGCCCACGGCGCGGGCGGTCTCGGCCGGCTCGCACCAGCTTGTGCGGCCTGATCCGCGGTGGTGCGCCATGTCGCGCACGGTCCTCGGCGTGCAGCAAACTCCTCGCTCGGTCACCGAGCACGGCGAGCTCTCGGCGGACCCCACAGGACGACCTCATCGGTGTCGACCAGCGCCGACACCAGCAGGCCATGACCGGCACGAATGGCTGCGGTGTCGCGGCGGTCGAGCAACGCTCGCGGATCCTGTCGGCGGCAGACACACGACCACTCACTTCGGAACAGATGTCTGATTCTCAGATCGGGCGAGTAGTACGCCGCAGCCACAGTGGGTACGCGCGTAGGTGTTCAGCTAACGGATCGGAGCCAGATTAGTCTCGTCAGATGAGTTCTCGGCGGCCACAGAGTCGGTCCAAGCGGCTGGTAGCGACCGTCGACGAGGCTGCTGCGACGGGAGCTGAGGTGAACGATCTGAGCGCAGAGACGTTCGCGGTCACGCTCGACGACCTTGCGCCGGCGGTGCGGCTGCGCGAGGTCGCGCTCCGCCTCTTCGCACAACACGGTGTCGGGGCGACGTCGATCCGGATGGTGGCGACAGCGGCCGGTGTGTCGCCGGGCGGAGTCCTCCATCACTACCCGACCAAGGAGGATCTTGAGAGCGCCGTGCTCGAGGCCGCATTGCGACGGCTGCGAGGCGCGATCAACGGTGTCGGGTTGGACAAGCCGACACTCGAAGCGTTGAATGCCCGTCGGGACGCCCATGATGCGTTCCTCGCGTCTGAACCGGTCATCGCTTCGTACCTCCGCAACGTCTATCTCGGCGGCGGCCCGGCTGCGGCACTCGTCTTCGAGGCGTTGAACGCGCTTCGGCGCGAGCAGATGGAGCAGATGATCGCCGCGGGTTTGGCCCGACCGATGCCGGATCACGAGGTGGGAATGATGCTCTACAGCATCCTGGGCTTGTCGTCACTGATCCTGCGCCCGTTGCTGGAGCAGTCAGAGGAGCTCGACGAGAACGATCCGGCCACCCGCGCTCGTTTCCGTGCTGCGGAGATCGACCTGTTGACGCGGCCGCTGTTCATCGAGTGACGGCCAGGATGGACGTCGGCGTTCGGCGAGCTTGTGCGATTCAGCCGGCCAGCACTTCGTACAAGGCGGAGCGTTCGCACAGGCCGTAGGTCTCCTCGCCGTCCCAGCGGTAGCGGGCCATGCCGTGGCACAGCACGAGCGCACCCGTGTTGCGGGGCACGCCAAGGCCCATCGAGTAACTGCAGGAGATGATCTCGCCGTCGATGCGGGCGCGGCCGTCCGGGGTGTCCAGCTCGACGGTGAACGTGTCGCCGGAGGCGCTCAGCCGCGTCAACGGAGGGGTCGCCACGGTGCGGGCGCTGACCAGCTCTTCGCCGGCGAGCACCATCGCTTCGGTGTAGAGCTCCTCACCGTTCTCGTCGGGGAACCAGTGGCTGCCGAAAGCCTTGCCGCTGGGGAACACCGCCGCGGTCCAGGAGTGACCGAAGAAGCGTGACATGTTCCGTGGGCCATAGCGATGGGTGCGCAGTCCCCACGCCTCGAAGTCGGTGGGTTCGCCGTCGACGACGAGGTGGACGTTCGCTTGGAACAGCTGCTCGTAGCGGGGGACGCCGATGAACTGCAGCCCGAGCTCGCGGTTGGTTCCTTCGGCGCTGAAGCGTCCTTGTTCCCAGGCGGGTACGACCATGGTCATGGTGACGTCGACCTCGACCGGGATTCGTGGCGCGTCGTCACCGATCACGCCGACGAGGTGGGCGTCGATGTCTGTCACACGAGGCGTGCCGCGATAACGCGCCGTCCATCGTTCGAATGGCACTTCGCACCGGTACGACCACCCGTGGCTCACGGGCCCGACGGCTGCGGTGCCGGTTCCGGTGGCCCAGTCGGTGAGCATCCGTCCGCCCGGAAGGGTGATGGCGAAAGCTTCGCGCCGCTGGTCCCAGGTGCCTTCGTCGGCCTGCAGATGGGAGTTGAGCAGCGCGTAACGGCCTTCGGCGTCGAACAACCACAGCGCGTGGTTCTCTCCGAAACCGGGTTCATCCGGCGGCGTCACGATCGCTCCGTCGAGCGCCGGGTCCAATCCACTACTGAGATCCATGTCGTTCCTTCTCGCCCCGGACGGGGCCGTTGATGACGTGTCGGGCGATCACTCGGCGCAGACGCCCCGGTAGGCGTCGTAGTAGCCGCTGAACGCGGCTTCGACGTGGGCTCGTTCGATACCGAACTTCGTGCCGTCATACCGATGCGGAGCGCGGTCCTCGGCGGCGTCGGCGGCCAGGAAGGCCTTCAGCCGAGCGGCGAACTCATCGGTGAAATCGATCCCGAAGTGGTCGTAGATCGTGCGCACGGCGGCGGTCGGGTCCCCGACGAGGTCGCGGTAGGCGATGTCGAGGACCCGTTCGTCGACGCTGCGATCGGTACGGGCGGCGGCTCCTCGTGCGGCGACGGTGCCCCACAGCTCGATGACGGACCTGGCGAGGTCGTGCGGGTCGGTGTCGGGGGCGCCGAGCTTGCGGATGGTGTACACGAGGTTGGACAGCGACGCCATGATCCTGAACGGATCGCGGTGGGTCTGCACGAGTCGGGCGTCGGGATACACGCTGAGGAGGGCGTCGAGGTCCAGCAGATGCGGCGGAGACTTGAGCACCCAGC
>JBEVOM010000012.1:0-15045 GCA_040507575.1 Ilumatobacteraceae bacterium | reverse complement strand
TCACCCTCGTCTACTACGGGCTGCGTGACGGCCACATCCGCTGCCTCGAACCGGAGTCAGCATGAACAAGCTCGGACGTAGCCAGGACGCGAACTCGTCGACTGTCATGGCCCCTCCCGGCGGCCGCCCATTTGGATTGAGTCCGCCTGGCTACGGCCGCACCACTTCATGCCGCCCTCGCCGCGCGTAGGAATGACCAGCACCTGAGCTCTCGGGCTGCTGCCCCGACGACGATCGGGAACTGAAGGAGGTCGTCTACGTCCACAGCCGCCTACCGAACCCTCGGCTTGGCGGCACAGCCCCAAGAAAGTCGGACTCGGCTCCGCCGAGACCCTTGGCACGGAGCACTCCTTCAGGAATGACAGCCCCATTGCGCCGCCGTCACCACGTGTCTGGAGGGAGACTGTTCCTTGACAGGCAACATGCCGAACGATGCGGGAGCGACGCAGAGCGGGGCTGCCGATCGGCTGGCCCGAGACGAAGTCTCACAACCGTGATTCGTCGGGCGCCACGGCCGTAGGTGCGGCACCCGAACGACCTTCACGAGCTAGGACACCGGGTAGCCGGCGTCTTCGATGGCTGCCGTGATGGCCGTGGGATCGACGGCGGCCGGGTCGTAGTCGACGATGACGCGTTTGGCGTCCAGGTCGACGCGGCAGGTGCCGACCCCGCCGACTTCCTCGAGGCTTCTTCGATGTTCAGCTTGCAGGACCGGCAGTGGACGGCGGGGACGTCGAGTTCGATGGTGGCCATCGAAGGTGCTCCTTCGATGATGGTGGCGGGAAGAGGACCGGTCCGCGACCGGCCGTGGCAGGTGTGCCGGCGGATGTGACTCGGCGCGGGCTGGCGTGCGCGCCCGCCTCGAGGGCCAGGCGGGCGTCCGACGTGAGGGCCGCAGCCACGATCGTCGGTTGCCGGCATGGTCAAGTCATGTCGCGGTGGCGTGGACGTGACCGCGGAATCGGCGCAGTCGGAGGCTGTTGGTGACGACGAAGACGCTGGAGAACGCCATGGCGGCGCCGGCGAGCATTGGGTTGAGGAGTCCGGCGGCGGCGAGCGGGAGGGCGGCGAGGTTGTAAGCGAACGCCCAGAACAGGTTGCCCTTGATGGTGGCGAGGGTGCGCCGGGACAGGCGGATGGCGTCGCCGGCAGCCCGTAGGTCGCCACGGACGAGAGTGAGGTCGCTGGCCTCGATGGCGGCGTCGGCGCCCGTCCCCATGGCCAGGCCCAGGTCGGCTTGGGCGAGGGCGGCCGCGTCGTTGACACCGTCGCCGACCATGGCCACCACGGCGCCGTGCTGGAGGCGTCGAACGGCGGCGACCTTGTCCTCCGGGAGGACCTCGGCGATCACGTCGTCGGGGGCGATGCCGACGTGTTGGGCGACGGCTGCGGCTGCCCGTTGGTTGTCACCGGTCAGCAGGATCGGGCGCAGACCGAGGGTGCGCAGCTCGGCGATCGCGGTGGCGCTGGTCGGCTTGACGGTGTCGGCGACGACGACCAGTCCGCTGATCTGCCCGTCCCAGCCCACCAGCACTGGGGTTTGACCGGCGGCCTCGGCCTTCTCCTTGGCGGCACGCAGCTGGTCGTCGGGGTGCATCGACCAGTCGGCGAGGAAGCGTTGCCGGCCGATGACGACGGCGCGGCCGTCCACGACACCGGTGACGCCGAGTCCTTGGGTGGTGGTGAAACCGTCGACTGCAGCCAGGTGGTGGCCGGCGTTGCGGGCGCCGTCGGCGATGGCTCGGGCGATCGGGTGCTCGGAGGCGTCCTCGAGGGCACCGGCGATCGCCAACACGTCGTCGCGCTCGACCCCGTTGGCGGGTACGACGTCGACGAGGGCCATGACACCGGTGGTCACGGTGCCGGTCTTGTCCAACACGATGGTGTCGACCCGACGAGTGGACTCCAGGACGTCGGGTCCTTTGATGATGATGCCGAGCTGGGCGCCTCGCCCGGTGCCGACCATGATCGCCGTCGGGGTGGCGAGGCCGAGCGCGCACGGGCAGGCGATGATCAGCACGGCGACCGCCGCGGTGAAGGCGGTGGTGGCGCTCTCGCCGGTGCCGAGCCAGAACCCGAGGGTGGCGACGGCGAGGCCGATGACGATCGGCACGAACACCGCTGAGATGCGGTCGGCGAGGCGCTGCACGGGCGCCTTGCCGGTTTGGGCGTCCTCCACGAGGCGGGCGATCTGGGCCAGTTTCGTGTCGGCGCCGACGCTGGTGGCCCGCACGACGAGGCGTCCGCCGGCGTTCACCGTGGCCCCCGTCACCGGGTCGCCGGGACCGACTTCGACCGGGACCGGTTCGCCGGTCAACAGCGACGCGTCGATCGCCGAGGTGCCGGCGGTGATGACGCCGTCCGTTGCGACCTTCTCGCCCGGGCGGACGACGAACTCGTCGCCGACGGCGAGCTGGTCGATCGGGATGCGGACCTCGCTGCCGCCATGGATGACGGCGACGTCCTTGGCGCCGAGCTCCAAGAGGGCCTCGATCGCGGCGCCGGAGCGGCGCTTGGCGCGGGCTTCGAAGTACCGGCCGGCGAGGATGAACGTCGTCACCCCGGCCGCGACTTCGAGGTACAGCATGCTCGAGCCCGTGCCGCGCTCGGCGCGGAACGTGAAGCCGTGCGTCATGCCGGGGACGCCGGCATCGCCGAGGAACAGCGCGTACAGGGACCAGCCGAACGCGGCGAGCACGCCGAGTGAGATGAGGGTGTCCATCGTCGCCGTGGCATGACGCAGGTTGGTC
Source organism: Ilumatobacteraceae bacterium (assembly GCA_040507575.1). Classification (GTDB taxonomy): domain Bacteria; phylum Actinomycetota; class Acidimicrobiia; order Acidimicrobiales; family Ilumatobacteraceae; genus JALZMG01. The sequence continues at coordinate 12,295 of JBEVOM010000012.1, read as the reverse complement.
CACGCGGCCCGGTGGAACGGCCAGGCACCCCAGATGACGACCGGTGCGGCGAGGGTCAACGACAGCCACTGCCAGTACTCGAACTGCAGGGCGGGGATCATCGCCAGCAGGATCACCGGGAGCGACAGGATCGCTGAGACGATCAGCCGGTCGCGGATCGGAACGGTTTCGTCCCGCTCGAGCGGTGGTCCCGAGCTATTGGCCGTGGTTGCGGGTCGTGCGTCTCGGGCGCTGTACCCGGCAGCTTCGACCTGAGCGATGAGGTCGCTGACGGCGACGCCGGCCGGGACGTGGACCATGGCGTGCTCGGTGGCGTAGTTGACGGTGGCGGTGACGCCGTCGAGCTTGTTGAGACGCTTCTCGATGCGTGCTGCGCACGAGGCGCAGGTCATGCCGCCGATGACGAGGTCCACCGACGCCACGTCGGCGGCGGAGCGGTCGGTGTGGGTGTCGCTCATCGGGATCAGCCTTCGTGGGCGTCGTGGCCGCCGCTGGTCGGGGCTGGTTCGGTGGCGTGGGTGTCGGTCGAACCGGGGTTGGCGGCTGCCACGGTGACGGCGGCGGTGCGCACCGTGTCGTCGTGGGAGAAGTCGACGTACAGGCCGTAGGTTCCGGCGGTCGGGACGTCGACGGCGAAGCGCACCGCCGGTCCTCCGGGGCCGTCGAGCTCATCGAGCGGATGGACGTGGAGGTAGGCCAGGTCGCCGTCACGGATGGCGACGAGGTGGCCGAGCGACCCCAGGTACGGGTCGAGATCGGTCACCGGCTCCCCGTTCCGCGTGACGGTCACCGTGAGCTCGGACTCCTCGCCGGCGACCAGGTCACCGTCGAAGCTGACGTCGTAGCCGTCGACCGAGGCCGCGTCGGTCGGGTCGGCGACGGGCTGCGGCGTGTAGGCGCCCGGAACGGCGAGGTCGGCGGCGAGGGTGAGGCCGGCGCCGCCGGCGGGGACGAAGTCGGCGTACACCCGGTACGAACCGGGAGACATGGCGGGAACCGTCACCGCCCAGGTTCCGGCGGCATCGCGTTCGGGATGGACGTGTGCGAAGGTCGCCAGATCCCGGCTGACCACGATGAAGTGCAGCTCCTTGTCGTGGGCGACGTCGAAGGTGGTCACCGGCGCCCCGTCGGGGCCGGTGATGACGAACCGCAGCTCGGCGGGCGTGTCAGCGGCCACTGCGGTGGTGGCCAACTGCAGTTGGTAACCGTCCGAGCTGACGGCCAACCCGGCCGGCAGCGGCGAGCCAGACGTGACTGGTGCAGCCGTGTCATGGGCTCCGTGTGCCGGGGCGGGGTCGGGCCCGACGGCGGCGCCGACGGCGGCGCCACCGGCGAGCAGGCCGAGCAACACGACGCCGTAGGCAACCAGCTTGGTCAGGGGCGACGCCAACAGCCGCGAGGAGGACACAGTCATCACTATACCTCTAGGGGGTATGGGTTCGGTTGGTCAGGACGTGGGGGTGAGCCGGACCCGGCGCAACAGCTGGGCGTTGAGGGCGACGACGATGGTCGACAGGCTCATCAAGACGGCGGCGACGGCGGGTGACAGGGTGATTCCGGCCCAGGCGAGCGCCCCGGCGGCCAGGGGGATGGCCACGATGTTGTAGCCGGCGGCCCAGGCGAGGTTCTGGATCATCTTGCGGTAGCTGGCTCGGGAGAGCCGCGTGACGGCGGCGACGCCACGGGGGTCGCTGGAGGCGAGGATGACCCCGGCCGATTCGATGGCGACGTCGGTGCCGGCGCCGATGGCCAGGCCGACGTCGGCACGGGCCAGCGCCGGGGCGTCGTTGACGCCGTCGCCGACCATGGCCACGCGTCGGCCCCGTTCGTGCAGGGCGATGACGGCGTGATCCTTGTCGCCGGGGAGGACTTCGGCGAACACTTCATCGATGCCGAGCGTGCCGGCGACGGCGTCGGCGACCTGCTGGGCGTCGCCGGTGATCATGGCCACCGACACCCCGAGCCGTCGCAGGTCGTCGACGGCCTGGCGTGATTCGGGGCGGATCTCGTCTTCGAGGGCGAGCGCGGCGACGACATCGTCATGGCGGATGAGGTAGAGCACCGCGGCGCCGCGCCGTTGCCAACTGGCAACGGCGTCGTGGAGATCGGCCGGGACGGTGAGGCGGCGTTCGCGCCGCATAGCGGGCCCGCCCACGGCGTACTCGACGCCGTCGATGGTCGCTTGGACCCCGCGGCCGGTGAGGGTCCGGAAGTCGTGGGCGGTGGCGGAACCGCCGCGCTCGAGTGCGGCGGTCACGATGGCCCGGGCCAAGGGATGCTCGCTGTCGGCCTCGACGCCGGCGGCCAGACGCATCGCCTCGTCGTTGGTCAAGCCCGCGGTGGCGGCGATGTCGGTGACGACGTGGGCGCCCTTGGTGAGGGTGCCGGTCTTGTCGAACAGCACGGTGTCGATGGTGCGCATCCGCTCCAAGGCCAGGCGGTCCTTGATGAGGATCCCGGCCTTCGCCGACACGGCCGTCGACAGGGCGATGACGAGGGGGATGGCCAGCCCCAGGGCGTGGGGGCAGGCGATGACCAAGACGGTGACGGTGCTGGTGATCGCTCGATCGATGTCACCGAGCAGAGACCAGGCAAGGAACGTGATCACGGCGGCTGCCAGCGCGATCCAGAACAGCAAGGCGGCGAAGCGGTCGGCCAGCGCCTGGGCTCGGCTGCGGCTCGCCTGGGCGTCGGCGACGAGCCGTTGGATGCCGGCCAGCGCGGTGTCGTCTCCGACGGCGTCGACTCGGACCCGGACCGACGAGTCCGTCGACACGGTGCCGGCGACGACGTGACCGCCGACCGACTTGGCGACGGGCTTGGACTCGCCGGTGATCATCGACTCGTCCAGCTCGGCGGCGCCGTCGACGATCGTGCCGTCAGCCGGGACCCGGCCGCCGGCCCGGACCAGCACGACGTCGTCGACCGACAGCTGGGACACGGCGACGATGCGGATGTCCTCGCCGTCGATCACCTCGGCGTCGTCGGGCAACAGCTCGGCCAGCGCCGCCAGGGCACCGCGGGCTTGTCCGATGGCCTTCATCTCCTGCCAGTGGCCGAGCAGCATGATCGTCACGAGCGCGGCGAGCTCCCACCAGAACTCCAACTCCAGCCAGTCGAGGCTGGTGGCCATCGACGAGACGTAGGCGACGGTGATGGCCAGCGAGATGAGCAGCATCATCCCGGGCTGACGGTCGCGGATCTCGGCAACGCCGCCGACGAGGAACGGCCAGCCACCCCACCAGAACACGAAGGACCCGAGCACCGGCCCGAGCCACGACATCCCCGGGAAGTCGATGGAGTAGTTGAACCAGTCCATCACCATGTGGCTCGTCACCACGAGCGGGATCGTGGCGAGCAACGTCAGCCAGAACCGGCGACGGAACGCCTCCGGGTCGTGCCCGGCGTGCTTGTCGTGTCCGCCGTGCCCCGCCGTCGCGCCACCGCGGTTGTCGGCTCCGACGTGATGGTGGGTGCCGGCCTGGTCGACGTGAGCAGCGGTGTCACTGGGGTTGTGCGCAGTGGTGTGGTCGGTGGTCATGACTGCCTCCTCAACACTCAGGCTATACCCCTGGGGGGTATATGTCAACGAACTCGGTACATACCCCCACCTGGTATCATGGACGTAGTTCGTGCACAACGACCTTCAGGTCCTGCTGCGCGTGGATGGCCAGCGTGACGGACGATGAGGACTCGTCGCGCCAACTCCCCCAATCTGCTCAACGGTCGAGTGCTGGGCGCTGGCCTGGCCACCGTGGGAATTCCGGGGTGTCGAGCATCAGCGGTGCGCCCGATCACCACGGGCGGCGATGGACCAGCTGCCGGAGTAGGTAGCCGCCAATGGGCAGATACCGGTGCGAGGAGAGGTCAGAGGCTGCGACTCGTGCCGACGATGGCGCTCAGCGGCTCGACTCTGGCGTGTTCCATCCAAGATCTCATCCAAGAAATTTGGCAACACGAGCCGGATTTGAGCGGATGAGCCGGACGAGTGAACTGAATATCACCTGGTAGACAGCATGATCCACGACGAGCCGGACAGTCCGGATCTCACTCGTAATGCGTAGGTCGAGAGTTCGATCCTCTCTCTGGGCTCCACAAAGGTCCAGCTCAGAGCACATGAGCCGGGAGATCCGCCGCCGAGCAGTGACACCCGGGCGATCCTGACGATCGGAGCCCGCCACGCCGCCCCGCGCCCGATCCGGCTCCCGTTCACCGTCAGCGCCTCAGACCGCCGGACTCGCAGCGTGACGTCGCATCACCATTTGTGGGTGATGCCTCCTCCCGCGTGGCCCGGTACAACGACAACGGAAGGCGCCGGCGCCGGAACCGGGTACCAGCATCCGCCGACACCCAGCCGGATCGAGCAGTAGCGAGGAGCTCGCCGACCCGATCTGCATGTGTACACGTCGAGAGGAGCGTCGATGAGCGACGAGACCGAGGGAGCCGAGCTCCTCCCCCTGTCGGGCCGCCAGTTCGAGATCAGCCACGGCGCCCAACACGCGACCGTGACCGAGGTCGGGGCGACGCTGCGCGTCTATCACGTGGCCGACGAGCCGATCATCGACGGGTTCGGCGTCGACGACATGGCGTCAGGAGGCCATGGTCAGGTCCTCGCTCCGTGGCCCAACCGGCTCGGCAACGGCCGCTACAGCTTCGAGGGGCAGGCTGAGCGCGTGGCCCTCAACGAGCCGGCCCGAGCGAACGCCATCCACGGGCTCGTTCGCTGGCTGACGTGGCACCCCCGCTCGCACTCGGCAGATGCCGTCACCCTGAGGTGCGTCCTGCAGCCTCAACCGGCATACCAGTGGCGCGTCGAGGTGGACGTCGAGTACCGACTCGGCCCGGGCGGGCTCCGCGTGTCCGCGTCGGCGACCAACCGCAGCAGGACTCGCGCCCCGTTCGGGATCGGCTTCCACCCGTACCTGACCGTCGGTACCGACACCGTCGACGGCACCCACCTGCAGGTGCCTGCGAGCCGAAGGTTGCTCACCGACGACCAGGGTCTACCCGTCGGCGACACGCCCGTGGCAGACACGATCTACGACTTCACCCACCCCCGCCCGATCACGGACGTCGTGCTGGACACCGCCTACACCGAGTTGACACGCGATCGAGACGGACGGGCCGCGGTGGTCCTGTCGAACCCCGACGACGCGCGCACCGTCACGCTCTGGGTCGATGCCCTGTACCGGTACCTGATGGTGTTCACCGGTGACACGCTCGACCCGCCGGAGCGACGCCGAAGCTCGATCGCCATCGAGCCGATGACCTGTCCACCCGACGCCCTGCGATCCGGCGTCGACCTCATCTCCCTCGACCCCGGCGCCCGGTGGGAGGGCACCTGGGGAGTCACCCCGTCGCCGCTCCCGTGAACATGTCGCCGTGTTCCTCGGCGCCGACGCCGAGGATCCGTCGCCGAGGCGATCACCAGACCACTCACCTCGACCGACGCCGAAACGACGGCGACGGCCGGCGCCACGCCCGCCGGTGAGCACCTCGTTCAGCAACTCTTGAAAGGGCACCATGGCTACTCGGACGGAGTCCAACATCGTCTACGCGGCCGGGCTCATCCAAGGCATCGTGCTCGTGACGTTCCCGGCGGCCAGCACGATCTTCACCGACCCTGACGAATACGACCTGTCGGGCAGCAAGTACGGAGCACTGTTCCTCCCGCAGGTCATCACCGCGATCGCGGCGTCGTTGCTCGGTGCCGGACTGGCGCGCCGCCACGGGTCCAAGCGCGTCTACCTCGCCGGGCTGACGGCCAGCCTCGTCTCGATGGGCCTGCTCGTCGCCAGCACGCCGTTCACCGACGACCACGCCCTCGCCTACACCCTGCTGCTGCTGGCCACCGCCTGCCTCGGGATCGGCTTCGGGCTCACGGTGCCGACGCTCAACACCTTCACGGCCACGTTCCATCCCGCCGCCGTCGATCGCTCCATCCTCTCGCTCAACGCGCTGCTCGGGCTGGGCACGGCCCTTGCTCCGATCTTCGTGGCCATCTTCGTCGGCCTCGGCTTCTGGTGGGGCCTGCCGGTGCTCTCCGCGATCCTGCTCGCCGGACTCCTCCTCCTCAGCCGACCGCTGGCGCTGCGAACCGGGAGCCGCACCACGGAGAAGGTGGCGCGAGCACCCATCCCACGACGGTTCGCGCTGTACGCGGCCTTCGCCGTCCTCTACGGCATCTGCGAGACGCTGAACGGCAACTGGTCACAGCTCGACATGACCACCGAGGTCGGCGCGTCGACAACCGTCGCGGCGATCGCCCTCACGGTGTTCTGGGGGATGGTCACCGTCGGTCGCGTGCTCTTCGCGGCCATCCAGCGCAGCTTCCCCAGCGCTCGTACCTATCGGTTGCTGCCGATCGTGCTGGTCGGCGCGTTCGTCGCCATCGCCGCCCTTCCCGACGGCGGCTCCGTCGTCGGCGTGCTCGCCTTCGGCCTCGCCGGACTGGGCTGCTCTGCACTGCTCCCACTCACGATCAGCTTCGCGCAGGAAGACCTCGTCGCCATCTCGGCGGCGACCGCCGGCCTGGTGATCGCCGCGTACCAGCTCGGTTACGGGATCGCCGCCTTCGGCGCCGGACCGCTGCAAGATGCCGGTGTGTCACTGCCGGCGATCTTCGCCATCGGTGGCGGCGCCGCCGCAGTTCTGGCCGTGCTCTCGTTCGTCATCACCCGCCCCAGCCCCGCGCCCAGTGCTGCCCACGCTCCGGCGACCTGAGACCCTGCATCGGTCGACGTCGGAATCGGGAGGAACCGGTGCATGCACGTCGCGGTCCACGCGTCTCCAGTGCAGGGCGCACCGGTCATCAGGCCGCACGCTCCGACGTGACCCCTGGCGGTGGGCGCGTTCGCGCCGGTCGGAACAGGGGCACCGTTGGCGGCACGATCGTCGAGCTCACGAGCTGCTGCTGCATCTGGGCCCTGCGAGGTCAGAACTCGGGGAGGTACTCGGCGAGGATGATCCGGCCTGCGGCCTCGATCAGGGCGAGGTGGGAGAAGGCCTGGGGGAAGTTGCCGAGGTGGAAGCCGGTGTCGACGTCGAACTCCTCCGCGTACAGCCCGAGTGGAGAGGCGATGCGCAGGAGGCGCTCGAACAGGTCCCGCGCCTTCTGCGGCTCACCGACGATCGACAGCGCCGACACGAGCCAGTACGAGCAGATGAGGAACGTGCCCTCCTTGCCCGACAGGCCGTCGTCGGTCTCGTTCGTGCGGTAGCGCAGGACGAAGCCGTGCTCGGTGAGCTCGTCGGCGATGGCGAGGACGCTGGCATGGGCGCGTTCGTCGGTGCCGGGCAGGAACCCGAAGATGGGGGCCAGCAGTGTCGACGCGTCGAGGGCGTCGGTGTCGTAGTGCTGGCGCAACACGCCCCGCTCGCTGACGCCATGCTCGAGGACGTCGGCGCGGATCTCGTCGGCTGTGGCCTGCCACGTCGCCTGGAGGGCAGCGTCGCCGCGCATCTCGGCCAGCTTGGCGGCCCGGTCGAGCGCGACCCAGCACATCACCTTCGACGAGACGTAATGCTGCGGGGCGCCGCGCGCCTCCCAGATCCCCTGGTCCGGCTCGGCCCACACCTTCGTGGCGCATGCGGCCTGGGCCTGCACGAGCGGCCACAGGCGCCGAGGCAGCCGCTGACTGCGCCGGGAGTGGAGCAGGATGGCGTCGAGCACGGCGCCGAACACGTCGTTCTGACGTTGATCGAACGCCCCGTTGCCGATCCGCACCGGTCGGGCGCCGTTGTAGCCGCTGAGGTGATCGAGCGTCGACTCCTCGAGGTTGCGGCGCCCGTCGACGCCGTACATGATCTGCATGCCACCGTCGTCGTTGGGTTCCAGATCGGCGACGAACTGCATGAACTCGTCGGCCTCCCAGTCCAGGTTCAACCAGTGCAACGCCTGCAACGTGAACGTGGAGTCACGCATCCAGCTGTAGCGGTAGTCCCAGTTGCGCTCACCGCCCGGCGTCTCCGGCAGCCCCGCCGTCAGCGCCGCCACCGTGGCCCCGGTCGGCATGTACGTCAGCCCTTTGATGGCCAGCGCCGAACGCTGGATCGCCTCCCGATAGCGGTGATCGGGGATCCGCGCCCGGTCCAACCAGCGCCGCCAGAACCTGACCGTGGCGTCGATCCGCGCTCCGGCGTCGGCCGCATCAACCGGGGCGGAGCGGTCCGCGCTCCAGGACAGCGCGCAGAACAGGCGGTCACCGGCCTCGAGCACGTGTCGTCCGCGGACACGGCCGGCTTCGATTCCGACGCGCAGGTCGGTGTGCAGGCGGATCGTGACATCGGCGCCTGTCGCCTCGGCGAGGTGACCGGCGTCGTCGATGACACGCCACGCGGCCGGCACGCGCCCGTAGTCGAAGACGGGTTCGCAGACCAACTCCATCTCGACCCGGCCCTCGAGGCACTCGACCGCTCGGACCAGCGTGTGCTCGGCGTCGTCGTCGGTCGGCGGGCGCGTATGTGGCGTGACGGTGTCGGTGCCTGCGTTCGGACCCATCGTCAGCGCGTCTCGCACCACGACCCAGCCCTGCGGTGTCTTCCACGTCGTCACCAGCACGTTGGTGCCCGGTTCGTAGTGCCGCGCCGTCGGCACGTTGATCCCGAACGGACCGAACCGGAACATCCCGGCCTCACGGTCGAGGAGCGAGCCGAACACGCTCGCCGAATCGAACTTGGGGAGGCACAGCCAATCCACGGACCCGTCCGGCGCGATCAGCGAGCCGGTGTGGCAGTCGGACAAGAAGGCGTACTCCGCGATCGGCGGGAACGGCGACGGCAACGCCGCACTCGCCCCGTTGCCGTTCGTCGAGCCACCAATCGCGACCGTCTTGTCGCGAGCAGCCTTACGTGTGGTCATCCTGACCCCCCTGTGTCGTGCACTCCCATCACATCGCGTCCTTCTCCCTCCGGCCTCCCCCGCGATGGATGATTGTGCGCACGTTCGCTCCGGCCCCCCGGTCACCGTCCATCAGCGTGTCCCATTCGGCCTCGGATGCCGTGCGCTCGGCGCGGTCGGCCGGTGTCTCGGCCGCCGCCCATGCTTCGAGCCGCGCCCAGTACTGCCGGGCCTGGATCGACAGCCTCCCGCACGGCGTCGACACGTCCACCGGCTCGACGGACGGGCGTGGGAGGTGGCCCTGCTCCGAGCCGCGGTCAGGCCTCGTCGTGGTGGGCGTCGCGTTGGTGGGACTGCTCGGCGCGCACCGCGTAGACCGCGGCCTCGGTCCGCGTGGTGAGTCCGAGCTTGGCCAGGATCGACGTCACGTGGTTCTTGATCGTCTTCTCCGACAGGTAGAGCCGTTCCGCGATCACCCGGTTCGACAACCCTTCGGCGAGCATGGCGAGCAGCTTCTGCTCCTGGGGGGTCAGACGGGCGATGCGCTCGTCCTGGCGCGGACCGTTGCGGAGTCGTTCGAGCACCCGCTCGGTGACGGCCGGGTCGAGGAGGCTCTCCCCGGACGCGACTCGACGCACGGCGGTGACCAGATCGACCGTCTGGATCCGCTTGAGGACGTAGCCGGCGGCGCCCGCCATGATGGCCTGGAAGAGCGCCTCGTCCTCGTAGAACGACGTGAGGATGAGACAGGCGGTCCGCGGGTGCAGTGAGCGGATCTCCCGGCACGCTTCGATCCCGTTGCCGTGCTCGAGACGGACATCGAGGACCGCGACGTCGGGATCGACGGCGTGGACCCGCGCGACGGCGTCCGCCTGGGTCGCGGCTTCGCCGATGACCTCGATGTCGTCCTCCGCGTTCAGCATCTCGGCCACGCCGCGACGGACGATCTCGTGGTCGTCGAGCAGGAACACCGTGATCGTGTCGCGCACCGGCCCAGTATCACGCTCCTCCGCCCCGTTCCACGTCGTGAACGCTGCTCGTCGAGTGGGGACGAGTGGCCCGGACGTCCGGGACGAAGGTCCTACGGGACGGATCGCGGGTCATGCGCACACTCGTAGCGCAGGCACGCATCGAAAGGCCCACAGCCATGAACACCGCCACTCTCCCCCCCTCAGCCTCCACCACGACCAGTGTCCGGACGTCCGGTCGCCGTGGCTGGGCGGCGCGGATGACCAGTCGCCTCGGAGCGTTCGGCGTGACCGCAGTGCTGGGCGCCACGGGCGTCAGCGCCCTCATGCCGATGATGTGTGGCCCGGTGTCGGCACCCACCGTGCAGGAGCAGGTCGTCACGCTGACGAACCAGCAACGAGCCGCTGCCGGCCTCGCTCCGCTCAGCGTCGACGTCAGTCTCGCCAACGCCGCCCAGGCCCACGCCAACGACCAGGCGACCTACGACACGATGTCGCACAGTGGCAGCGACGGATCCAACGCAGGAACCCGCATCCAGCGCACCGGCTACCCGCTGCAGAACTGGGGCGAGAACGTCGCCGTGGACTTCGCAACTGCACAGCAGGTCGTCGCCGCCTGGATGGCCAGCCCCGGCCACCGCGCCAACATCCTGTCCGGCAACTTCACCCAGATCGGCATCGGCATCGCCTTCAGCGCCGATGGCAGCCCGTACTGGGCGATGGAGCTCGCCAGCCCCTGGTGACCGACGTCGCCCCGGATCGGGCACCACGACCGATCCCAGCCCGCACCCGCCCCGTCGACACGATGTCGACGGGGCGGCGGCCGTCACGGCCCGTGCCGGATGCCGTCGGTGGGTCAGTTGCGGACGACGACCGTCGACGCGCCGCTGGCACCGGCGACGGCCGGCACGTGCAGACCGGTCGCCGACGGCGCGTCCGCCACTCCGATGACCGTGCTGGCGGTCATCGCCGGCACCTCCCAGGTCAGCAGCGTCCCGCCGGATTCTCGAGCCGTGATGGAGAACGTCCCACCCAGATCGCGGGCTCGCTCGGCCATGTTGGGCAAACCGTGTCCCGTCGACGGTCCCGGCGGCGGGCCGACCCCGTCATCCGCGATCGTCAACGTCACGTGACCGGCCACGCTCACCACGACCTCGACGGTGCGGGCCTCGGCGTGGTGGACGACGTTCGTCAGCGCCTCTGTCAGCACGGGCAGCAGGTGGTCGGCGATCTCGTCGCGAACGGTTTCGATCGGACCGACGAACTCCAGCTGGGGATCGCCTTCGAGCGCCGCCGTGGCGTCCGCGAAGACGTCGAGGATGCGCGAGCGCAGCCGGCCGGGGGCCCCGTTCTCGACCCCCTGCAAGGAGAAGATGGCAGCGCGCAGCTGTTTGATCGTCTCGTCCAGCCCGACGATCACCGACAGCACCTTGGCCTGGGCCGGCTCCACGAGCGCGCCCACGATCGCCTGCAGTTGCAGACCCTCGCCGAAGAGCCGCTGGATGACGGTGTCGTGCAGATCCCGCGCGATCCGCTCACGATCGTCGGCGACCGCGAGGACCTGCTCCGCGGCGTGCAGGACCTCGGCGGTGTGCAGCCGATCGGCGTCCGACGCCCTCCGGGCGGTGATGTCGCGGGCCAGCGAGATGACCCAGTTCGTGCCATTGCGCGCCTTCGGCGCGAGCCACAGCGTCTTTTCGACGTCGACCTCGGACCCGTCCTTGCGGATCAGCGTGGCCTCGCGGACGATCGCCACCGTGTCTGCGGCGTGCAAGGTGTCGATCAACCCGCGGTACTCGGCGTCGGACGTCGCCGGGTTCACGTGCAGCGGCGACATCGTCAGGAGCTCGTCACGCTCGTAGCCCGTCAGCCGGACCGCACCCTCGTTCACGTACGAGTACCGCAACGTGGTCGCGTCGAACATGAACACGCCGTCGTCGATCGCATCCATCGTCGCCAGCACCCGGCGAAGCTGCTCCTCGATCACCAGGCGGCCGGCGATGTCCTCGATGAACGCGACGACGAACGTGTCGCCCCCGACCTGGAGCGGACTGAGGCTGACCTCGACCGCGATGAGCACCCCGTCGGCCCGTTTCGCCCAGAGCTCGCTCGAGGGAGCCATGACTCGGGCGACCGGGTCAGCGCGATATCGGGTGCGGTCGGCGCGATGGACCGACCGTTGCGCCTCGGGCAACAGGTCGTCGACGACGCGACCGACGAGCTCCTCGAGCGAATACCCGAACATCTCGGCGGCATGATCGTTGGCGTAGGCGATCTCGCCATCGGCGGCGACCACGATCACTGCGTGTGGGGCCGCCGCCAGCATCGACCACGCGAACTTGTCACCGTGCAGTGCCAGCGTCGGTGAGCGCGCGGTCATCCAGATCCTCTCGCGGGAACCCCCAGCGTACCTGCCCGCCCGCACCGCATGCCGAGGACAAGCGCCCGTAACCGCGACGTCGCCCAGCGGCTCAGCCAGGCCCGCGAC
>JBEVOM010000001.1:0-17904 GCA_040507575.1 Ilumatobacteraceae bacterium | reverse complement strand
CGGCCGGTCACGATGCGGCGGAAAATATTCCGGTGGCCCCTCAACATGTACCTGCGCGCCCGGGAGCCCCCGAAGGGCGCCATGCGGCCGATGCCGAACCTCATGGAGACCGAGCTGGAGAACTTCGGTGCCTCCACCGTCGAGGACTTCACCTGGAAGCAGCTCATGGACACCGATGCGTGCACCATGTGCGGCCGCTGCACCAGCGTCTGCCCGGCGCACGCCACCGGCAAGCCGCTCGACCCCCGCGAGATCGTGCTCAAGGTCGGCGAGGTCATGGCCGCCTCCGGCACCCCGGTCGTGTCGCCCCCCATCAGCACCGTGCCCAGCATCATCATCGAGTCCAACTCGGTGTTCGATCGCATCACGCCCGAAGAGGTCTGGTCCTGCACCAGCTGCAAGGCGTGCGACGAGATCTGCCCGGTCAACATCGAGATCCTCGACAAGATCCTCGACATGCGCCGCTACCTCACGCTCATGGAGGCCAGCTTCCCGTCCGAGCTCGGCTCCGCCTTCAACGGCATGGAGAACCAGGGCAACCCCTGGGGCATGAGCCAGACCGAGCGGGCCAAGTGGGCCGAGAAGCTGGGCGACGTCGTGGTCGTCGACGGCAGCGAGGCCTTCGAGCACGAGTACCTCTACTGGGTCGGCTGCGCCGGATCGTTCGACGACAAGAACCAGAAGGTCACCCAGGCGATGGCCAAGCTGCTCCAGCGGGCGGGCATCGACTTCGCCATCCTCGGCCCGGCCGAGAACTGCACCGGCGACCCCGCCCGCCGCTCGGGCAACGAGTACATCTTCCAGATGCTCGCCATGCAGAACATCGAGGTCCTCGACGGCATGGGCGTGAAGAAGATCATCACGCAGTGCCCCCACTGCTTCAACACGCTGATGAACGAGTACCCGCAGCTCGGCGGCAACTACGAGGTGATCCATCACACCCAGCTGCTGGAGCAACTGATCGCCGACGGTCGTCTCGACGTCAGCCAGGCCACGCTCGAGGAGCGCATCACCTACCACGACTCCTGCTACCTCGGCCGCCACAACGACGTGTACCTCGCCCCGCGCAAGGTCGTCGGGTCGATCAAGGGCATCGAGGTCGTCGAGATGTCCCGCAACGGCACCAAGGGCATGGAGGACGTCGAGATCGTCGATCCCGGTGTCCCGCTGGAGGCCGAGTACCTCTACTGGGTCGGCTGCGCCGGGAGCTTCGACGACAAGAACAAGCGGGTCACCCAGGCGATGGCCAAGCTGCTGCGCCGGGCCGGGATCACCGTGGCCATCCTCGGGCCGTCGGAGATGTGCACGGGCGACTCGGCCCGCCGGTCGGGCAACGAGTACCTCTTCCAGATGCTGGCCATGCCGAACATCGAGATGCTCAACGGCATGGGCGTGAAGAAGATCATCACGCAGTGCCCGCACTGCTTCAACACGCTGCTCAACGAGTACCCGCAGCTCGGCGGCAACTACGAGGTGGTGCACCACTCCCAGCTGCTGGAGACGCTGATCGAGAGCGGCCAGCTCGACGTCAGCCAGGCGACGCTGGAGGAGCGCATCACGTACCACGACTCGTGCTACCTCGGTCGGCACAACGACGTGTACATCGCGCCCCGCAAGGTCGTCGGGTCGATCAAGGGCATCGAGGTCGTCGAGATGCCCCGCAACGGCACGAAGGGCATGTGCTGCGGCGCCGGCGGCGCCCGCATGTGGATGGAGGAGTCGACGGGGGTCAAGGTCAACGACGAGCGGGCCAAGGAGGCGCTGTCGACCGGCGCCACCCGCATCGCCACGGCCTGCCCGTTCTGCTACATCATGCTCGACGACGGGACCAAGGCGGCCGGTGCCGAGGACACCGTGAAGGTCGGCGACATCGCCATCCACCTGCTCGACGCCATCGAGGCCGGCGAACGCCGCTTCGACCAGCCGGCCACCCCACTCGCCAACCCGACGTTCCCAGCTGTCGCCGGCGACTGAACCGGTTCTGACGCCGTTCCGGGGCCATTTCTGGCCCCGGAACTCACGAAGAACCGCGCCGCCGCTCGGGCCAGGTTTCCCGACCGCACCCCGGGTGGTACGCCCTCGCCGTGAGCCTGCCTGACGTCATCGCCCGCCCCTTGATCGCCGGGATGTTCATCTACGGTGGCCTCGAGGCGGCCCGCCGGCCGGACCCCAAGGCCGGTGCTGCCGACCGCATCACCGGGCCGATCACCGAGGCCACCGGCATCACGGCGGAGCAGCTGGTGCGGGCCAACGGCATCGCCCAGGTCGCCGCCGGTTCCGCGCTCGCCCTCGGGATCTTCCCGCGGCCCGCCGCCGTCGTGCTCGCCGCCACGCTGGTGCCGACGACGATCGCCGGTCACCGCTTCTGGGAGCAGGACGATGCCGCGGCGCGGCGGATGCAGACCATCCAGTTCCTCAAGAACACGGCGATGCTCGGCGGTCTCCTGCTCGCGGCGGCGAGCCATGGCGGGCGCCCGTCGCTCCCCTGGCGGGCCAGGCGGGCCGTGCACAAGGTCGTCGAGGGCTCGGCCGGACGGCTCGGCGAGCTCCCGCTCGTGCGCAGCTGATCCGTCGCGGCTCAGGCCGGCGTCGTGTTGAGGATGGCGGACGTCGGGGCGTCGCTGCCGCCGGCGGGCTCCTCGGTGATCGCCCACAGCTCGGCACTGGCCGGATCCAGACCGGCGGCGTACACGTTCAGCCGTCCGTCATCGTCGGGGCGGAACGTGGCGAAGCGCTCAGGGGTGCCGTTGCGGATCGCCCACAGCTCGTAGACCCGGTCGCCCTCCGGCACCGGCACCTCGTCGGCCAGCAGGACTGCGGCGTCCTCCTCGGCCGAGTGGACGATGGTGAGACCCGGCAGCTCACCGGGCATCGGGATCTCGACCGCATCGTCGGCGTCGACGACGGCAGCGACCTGGTCGCCCGAGCCGTCGTCGCCGAACGGGCTGACCACGACGAACCCGACGAGCAGCACGACCACGGCGGCGGCGACTGCGCCGATGGCCCACCACCGGCGGTGACCGGCGGAGATCGGCACGACGGGGGCCAGCGGCCGCTCGGCGGTTGCCGCGTCCGCTGTCTCCGGTCGTTCCGGCGCCAGCTGGGGCGTCGTGCCGATGATGTCGAGCAGGGACGCCCGCAGGCCCGGCGGGGGCGTCTCGGCGACCGCCTCGGCGAGCGTGAGCGTGATGGCCCGCAACCCTTCGAGCTCGGCCCGCAGCTCCGGGCGATCCTCCAGCGCGGTCTCCACGTCGTTCAGCTCCTCATCGGTGAGCGCACCGACCGCCGCGAGCGGCAGCATCTCTTGCAGCTCGTCGTCGGTCATGCCTGCGCCCCCATCACCGTCCGCAGACGGATCAAGCCGTCGCGGATCCGTGTCTTCACGGTGCCGAGCGCGATGCCGAGGCGAGCGGCGATCTGCACGTGCGTGAGACCTTCGTAGAACGCAAGCTCGAGCGCCTCGCGCTGGATCTCCGAGAGCGACGCCATCGCGACGCGGGCCCGCTGGCGGTCGTCGGCGTCGATGGCCGTCTCCTCGGGCGTGTCGGCGAAGTCGCGCTCGCCGCTGGCGACGCGCTCGTGGCGATCGCGGTGGGCTTGTTCGCTGCGCACGCGGTCGACGGCCCGCCGGTGGGCGATCATCACCGCCCATGTCGGCACCGATCCCTTGGCCGGGTCGAACCGGGCCGCCTGACGCCAGATCTCGACGAACGCCTCCTGGGTGACCTCTTCGGCCTGTGACGGATCGCGCAGGACACGGCGGACCACACCGAACACCGTCGGCGCCAGTCGGTCGTAGAGCGTGGCGAACTCCGCCTTGTCGCCGTCCGCGACCTTGGCGATGATCGAGTAGAGGTCAGGATCCAAGCGATCCATAATCTGCCAGACCGGAGTGGTCGGGAACGGCCATGACCGCGTGAGCAGTCGCCGGACCGTCTCGCGGTCCGGCACGACGGCCGGGGCGACGGTCAGCGTCATCGCGATCACACAGGAGGTTCGGAACGGAGCGTCCTGCGGATTCCCGCCCATCTCCCGATCTCGCCGCCCACGACCGGAACCGTCCCCGGGCGCGCCGAAGGCGAGGGACCGTGACGTCCCTCGCCTTCGGGCTCCGACGGGCCGACGGCCCGTTCGTGGAAGCGGCCTCCTCAGGAGGCGGGCAGCAGCACCGTGTCGATGATGTGCACCGTGCCGTTGGCCACCGGCACGTCGGCGCAGACGACCGTGGCCGGGCCACCGCCCGCGTCGACCGTGACGGCGTCGTTGTCCTCGGCGATCGTGAGCTCACCGTTGAGGCCCTCGACCGTGCCGGCCTCGACGAGGTCGGCGCTCGACATCGCCTCACCGCTCACGACGTGGATCGTGAGGATGTCGGTGAGCGCGCCGGTCGGATCGGCCAGCAGGGCATCGAGGTCGGCCTGGGGGATCTTGGCGAACGCCGAGTTGGCGGGCGCGAAGATCGTGAACGGGCCGGGGCCGTTCAGCGTGTCGACCAGCTCGGCGGCCGTCACTGCGGCGACGAGCGTCGACAGCTCGGGGTTGTTGCTGGCGGCGGTGGCCGCGGGGTCGTCGGCCATGCCCTCGAAGGAGCCCTCGCCGCTCGTCGGGACGCTGCCGCAGGCCGGGCCGGTCGGCGTCATCGCCGCGCCGGCCATGTCGCTCGTCATCGGCTCGGTCGTCATCGGGTCTGACGTCATCGGCTCGGTCATCATCGGCTCGGTCGTCATCGGCTCGCTGGCCGCTGGCGCGTCGGTGGCGGCAGGTGCCGCATCGTCATCGTCGTCGCCGCACGCGGCGGCGGTGAAGGTCAGGGCCGACAGCGCGACGAGTGCGAGAAGGCGTGTACGGGCATGGCGATTCCTCATGGGAAGGGGTCCTTTCAAACGGGTGTTCACGTGACGGAACCGGCTCACTCGACGATCACGACGATCTGGTGATGTCCGGACGCTCCGTCTGGAATAGGTTCGGCACGCTCGTCGGTCTGGATTGCGCCAGTCGCATCTGTCGCCCGGACCGCGATCGAATGGCGCCCGCTGGTGGCGTTCCACGGGAAGACCCACTGGCGCCAGGTGTCCTTCGACGGAGCGTCGGCGAGCTGCGCCGCCTGCCACCCACTGCCGTCGATGTTCACCTCGACCGCAGCGATGCCAACGGTCTGGGCCCATGCGACGCCGGCGATCGGGACCATCCCGGCCGCGACCTTGGCCAGTCCGCGCGGCGTGTCGATCCTGCTCATGAGCTTGATCGGCGCCTTCTGGGCCCACCCGCGGCGCAACCAGTAGTGGTCGAAGTCGGCGAACGTCGTGAGCTCGATCTCCGTCAGCCACTTCGTCGCCGAGACGAATCCGTACAGGCCGGGCACGACGAGCCGGGCGGGGAAGCCGTGCTCGATGGGCAACGGTTCCCCGTTCATGCCGACCGCGATCATCGCGTCGCGACCATCCATTGCATTTGCAACTGGGAAGCCGCATTCGAAGCCGTCGATCGATCGCCCGACGACCTGGTCGGCGCCTGGCTGCACGCCGGCCTCCTGCAACAGCGTGTCGAGTCGGGTCCCGAGCCACCGGGCATTGCCGACGTAGCTGCCGCCGACGGTGTTCGACACGCACGTCAACGTGATGTCGCGCTCGATCATCTCGCGGTCGAGCAGGTCCTCGTACGACAACTCGATCTGCTTGTCGACCATCCCCTTGATCGTCAGCGTGTACCCCTCGGCCGGCACCTGCGGCGCGGTGAGCGCCGTGTCCACCCGGTAGAACGTGGCGTTCGGGGTCACGAACGGTGTCATCCCGTCCACGCCGACGTCGACCGAGGCGGGCAGCGCCGGGAGACGATCGACGGGCGGCGGCAGCACGACATCGGCCCGGGACCCGGCGGCGTTGAACCGCTTGCCGAGCTGGCGGCCGAGGCCGCCGACGACCGCGGCACCGATGGCGAGCGTCCCGAGGACGAGACCGGAGTGGTGGAGGAACTGACGGCGACCCGTGGCTCCGGCGGACACGGCTGGTCCCTCACCGGTCGGCTGCGAACGCAACGACTCATGGATCAGCCAGAGCGCGCCGATCCCGGCTGCTGCGCCGAGCACGCTCGGCAGCACGGCATGCCACGGCGTGCTGACACGACGGCTCGACGACGCCCACGAGCCGATGGCCCCGAACAGGGCGACGCCGACGACGCCGACGACGAACCGGTGGCGCAGCGCGATGAGACCGACGACTGCCGCGTATACGGCGAGGAACGCGCCGATGCCGATCAGCAGCGCCGGCTTGTCGTTCGTGCCGAACGTCTCGATCGCGAACTCCTTGACGAACGGTGGAGCGGCGTCGATCAGCCGGTCCCCGACATCCAGCACGGGCGAGCGCCACGCCCGGTTCAGCCCCGCGAGCAGCTCGGCCACGGCGAGCGCGACGCCGGCCACCACGAGCCCGGCGAGCAGCGAGAACACCCGCGAGGGGCGGCGAGCCGGACGTGGTTCGGGCGACGCAGGCTCGTCCTCGGCCGGCACGTCGGCGCCGGGATCGGTCAACTGGGTGGTGTTCACACCAAACGGTTCGACACCGTCGACCGCTCGGATGGTCTCGCGCCTCCCGCCGGGGCCGATCAGCGACGCAGGAGGCGCAGCACCGCCCGCTCGATGACCTCACGCGTGTCGTCGAGATCGCGATCCGCCGTGCCGAGCCGGCGCAGCGTCGGCGCGATCGTCCGTCCCTCGGCGTAGAGATCGACGAGGCGCGGGTCGACGTACGACCCACGAGCGACGCTCGGCGTGTTGCCGAGGTACTGCGACACCTCGACCATGGCTTCGCGCACGGCCCGCTTGCGTCGCGTCGGCGAGGCGGCGCGGGCCTCGGCACCGGCCAACGCGACGGCCGCCAGCACCGTTCCGTGCCACGTCCTGAAGTCCTTCGCCGAGACGTCGCCGCCGACGACGTCCTTCACGTACCGGTTGATGTCGTCGGACGTCACGTCGCGCCAGCGCGACCCGTCGCGGTACGCCAGCAGCTCGTCGCCGCCACCGCGGCGGCGCCGCAGGTCGCACACCGCGTCACGCACCGCGGCGTCGGCCACGGCGACGAGACGCTCCTGGTGCGACTTCGCCACGTACTCGAAGACCACCTCGTCACCCTTCACGGTCACATCGCGCTTGGCGATCGTGGCCAGGCCGAAGCTGCCGTTCTCCTCGGCGTAGTGCTCGCCGCCGACGCGGAAGAAACCGAGATCGAGCAGTCGGAATGCCGTGCCGAGCGCCCGTTCCCGCGGCATGCCGGGCAGCGCAATGTGCTCGCGCACCGTGCGACGGGCCCTCGGCAGGCGCGTCGCGACCTCCAGCACCCGGTCGTGCTTGACCTTGTCGCGCTGCTCGCGCCACACCGGGTGGTACAGGTACTGACGGCGCCCGGCCTCGTCGGTACCGACGGCCTGGATGTGCCCGTTCGGCGCCGGGCAGATCCACACGTCGGCCCACGCCGGTGGGATCACGAGCGCCTTGCAGCGAGCCACGTCCTCGGCACCGAGCACGCGGCCGTCGACGTCGACGTAGCTGAAGCCCGCGCCGCGACGCCGGCGGGACCACCCCGGCCGGTCCGGGGCCACGTGGCGCAAGCGGACCATGTCGGTCGGCGATACCCGTCGCCGCCGGCCTCCAACCGCGCCACCTCCGCGCCGGCCGCCCGCCCTTTCCGCCGCGTCGTCAGCGGAAGTTCTCGAAGTACCGGCTCGGCGTCGGGCCACGCTGGCCCTGGTACTTGGAGCCGGTGGCGCCCCTGCCGTAGGGCCGATCGGCCGGCGTCGTCATCGTCATGAAGCTGATCTGGCCGATCTTCATGCCCGGATAGATCGTGATCGGCAAGCTGGCGACGTTCGCCAGCTCGAGCGTCACGTGACCGTCGAAGCCGGCGTCGATGAACCCGGCCGTCGAGTGGATCAGCAGGCCCAGGCGTCCGAGGCTCGACTTGCCCTCGATGCGAGCGACGAGGTCGTCGGGAACGGCGACGCGCTCGAGCGTCGAGCCGAGCACGAACTCGCCCGGGTGCAACATGAAGACGCCGTCCTCGGGGATCTCGACGAGCTCGGTCAGCCCGGTCAGGTCCAGCTTCACGTCGATGATCCCGGCCGTGTGGTTGCGGAACACCCGGAACAACCGGTCGACCCGGACGTCGATCGAGGACGGCTGGACCGTCGTCGGATCGAACGGATCGACGACGATCCGCCCGCCCTCGATCGCCTCGTGGAGACTGCGGTCCGACAGGATCACGGACGCACCATAGCCACGGGCTCGCGATCGTCACCGGTGTCCCCGCCCGCTACCCTGTGGCCCGATTCGCGGATGTAGTTCAATGGCAGAACATCAGCTTCCCAAGCTGAATACGGGGGTTCGATTCCCCTCATCCGCTCCGGTCGAAAGACCAGCCAGACGGCAGTCGAGGACCGACCGGGGTGGGGGATGACGGGTCCGACGGGCCGAGGAGTGGGCCGTTGCCGACCAACGCGGGTGCCTTCCCGGTGAGCGCGTAGACCCGTGGTGCGCCTGGTTCATCCTTCGTACCGACCTGGCGGCGGCGGTGCCCGCCGCCAGGATCGTCGTTGTCCTGACACGCCGCCGCCGGGCCCGACGCGCTGCGCCCGGCGATGGGACGTGGGCCCCGACGCTGACGAGGTCAGCAACGTCGAGCGCCGCGGCGCGGATCTCGGACGCGAGCTGGCGCGGGTCGGTGGCTGTAGCCGTTGAACGATCCCGGGAACAACGGGCGGAGGACTCCGGTCCGCTCGACCTCGGGGAGCTCATCGACGATGTCGGCCACCCGTTGATAGAGCTGTTCAGCGAGAACGCCGTGTACGCGGGCGGCCCAAGGGAGATCGCGGCGACGAAGACGGGGCCGCCCGGACGCACGATGCCTCGCGCCTCCCCCAGTCCCTGCAGGGGATCACGCCGAAGTGGGAGGTGGTAGAGCGGCCCGAGCAGGAGCACCGCATCGACGTACCGGCCGGGGCCGCCACCGATGTCGGCGACGACGCACGGGGAGTCGGCAGGTGGCGAAGGACGATCTCCTTCGTACGGGCGAACTCGACAGCACCGACCCGCGTCGAGCCGGTCGTGCTCGAGACCGAGCTCGTAGTGCGCGTGAAGGGCCGCTCGCTCCGCAGCATCCACGCCCACAGTCTGACGCCCAGACGGAGCTGCGTCGGCAAACGGGCGATCCGTGACCGGGAGCGAGGCGCGGGGGACCTGCTCTCGGAGGGCACGCCGACGCGATCTGCAGATCGATCCACGAACGATGTCGCCCGGCGAGGGTGCGTCGCTCGTCTGTCTGGGTGCGTGGAAGAGCTCGACACGGAGGCCGACGTGGACCCGGAGATCATCGAAGGTGCTCGGCCGGTCACGACGGCGAACGGTGCGGCGTCGGATGCGGCGGAACCGTCGGAGGTGGCGGACGGTGGGTGGTCCACGCTGCTGATCTTCGCTGTGGCCGACCTCGTGTGGTTGGGGCTGCTGGTCGGGCACGGCCTCGACCGCACCCGAGCGGTCGATGCCGAGCCGCCGTACGTGGTCGCCGCGTTCGCCGTGGTCTGGGCCGTGGGCATGATCGTCAGGAGTCGGCGCGCCGTACCTCGGCTGCACCAGCTGCCGATCCGCGGGACGCGGTCGATGTGGTCGCACACGCTCGGCCACCTCTTGGCCACGCTGTTGGCGACGATCTGGTTGATCCTGGGTTTGGCATCGTGCGCGGTCGTGTTGGCGACGCACGGGTTGGCGATCACCGCCGATCCGGCACCGACCGATCTCAGGGTGGGCGATGTCCACCAGCACCTGGCGTGGGAGGTGATCGACGCCCTCCCCGTGCTCGACCTCCCTGACACGCTCGGTTGGGAGCGCCCGATCGAGGACCCATCCGCTCCGCTGGGCGTCCTCGCGGTGGTCGCCCGCGGGGTCTTCCTGCTCGTGGTCGTCAGGTTGGTAGTCGCGCTGGTGCGGTTGTCGCGCCCCGACTCGGAACAGACGGCGGGCCGGTCGGGTTCGAGCTCGCCGCTCGTGCCCCGGCGAGCATCCCTGGGCCACGGGACCGACGTCTGACGGCCAAACGGTCAGCGCTGCCTGAGGCGTCTGGGGAGATGGCGGCGGAGCCGGATGAGCATGCGCACGAGCTCCTCGGCGAGCTCGTCGGGGGTCCGTCCGGGGGTTGTCGTACACGACCTACTCCTTGGCGACGAGGGTGGCGAGGGAGTCGACGAGCGCGGCCTCGTCGTCCTTGACGAGCAAGAAGTCGGCGTGTAGGTCGTTGGACAGCACCGTCCCCGGGTCGGCGCCGAATCGGCTGCGCCTGTGGCCGGGTGAGGGTCAGCTGCGATCGAGGGCAGATGCCGTTGGCGATCGTGACCACCGCCCGGTCGGGCCGCGGGATCTGGCGGGACGCTCGACGGGCTGGCGCGATGGAGGTCCTCGATCGACGGGTGATGATCGACGGGGTCGTCAGCGTCGAGCGTCGGTCCTGGCGGCGCGACGCCGCTGTCGGGGTCGGCGCGGCCACCGACGAGGGTGCGCATCGGGTTCTCCAGATCGGCCAGCTCGCGCAGGACCCGCCCGAACACCTCCCGGAGCGCGTCGGCCAGCCGGTCAGCGGTGGTGACGTCGAGCTCGCGACGGATCCGTTCGATTGCTCGGATCAGCACCGGTACGAGCGAGCGCGCGGCGTCCCGGAACACCGGGTAGACCTCGTCGTCGCGGAGGAACGCCCGGCGGCCGGCCGATTGACGCAGCGGCTCGAACGACACCCTCCCCGAGAGCGGCCCGCTGGTCCACGGTTCGTGCTCAAACTCCTCGAGAGCGGTGACGTCGTCGATGATCGTCGTGCCGCGGCGACCGACCGCTGCGACCTGACGTGTCGCGTCGACGTCCCCAGCCACGCAGAGGGCGAACTCGAGCTTGCCCCACAGCGTCTCGTGCGATGCGAGCGGGATGGCAACCCGGCCGGTTCGTCCGGCGTGACGAGCTCGCCGGTAGGCGCCGGCGGCCATGGCGACACCTCGGCGGCGGCGCACGCACTCGACGACCTTGCCAGGTTGCCCGACGCGACCATCATCCCGACGGATCGAGCACGCCCGGCGCACCGAACGCCTGGACAAGTCCGCCACGACGGGCCGGCACCGCATCGCCCCGGACCGTCCCCCGTCGCGGGAGCCGCCTACTGTGGTGGGCGGGGTCCGGGACGAGGGAGACGCGGATGCTGGACGAGCGAGGACGCGCTGGCGCGACCGAGACGACGGGCGACGAGGTCCGCACGATGCGGCCCGATCTGCTGTTCCCGTGGGACGAAGGCGGGGCCCACGAGCACCGCATCGCGTCCGGCGACGACGCCCGTGAGTACGTCCGCCACCACTGCGTGGCGTGCGGGCTCCGGATGGTCCACCTGTGGTTGAACAGTCGGACCTGGGTCCGCCGCCGGGTCGAGCACGTCGAGTTCATCGACGACCGCACGGTGCGCAGGCGGGTCAGCATCGACTTCACCGTCCCGCTCTACGCACCCACGGTCCGGATGGGTGACCAGGTCCTCCACATGATCCCGATCGCGCTGCTCGAACGGCGCAGCCTGATCAACTTCGACCTGCGCGACGAAGCAGGCACGGCCGTCTCGATCCTCAGCGATCGGCAGAACGATGCGATCACCGCGGCGATCCTCAAGGGCATCGCGATGACGTCGCCCGAGATGGCCGGCGACGAGTTGGATGCGCGCATCGACGGGCTGATCGACGTGTTCGCGTTCGGCAACAAGTCCGATGTGCGCGGAGCGCAGCAGAGGTTCGACCGCGAACCCGGCACGAGCGGCCTGCGGAACGACACGTTCTTCTCGATGACGCTCGCCCGGCTGCAGGCCGGCTGGCTGATGTGCCTGCTGCTCCCGCACCGACCCGACCTGCGGCGCATCCTCAAGTTCGCCTACGACGAACCACTGGCGTTCTCCTACGAGAAGTCCGGCTCGCGCTCCGGCGAGGAGCGCCGGACGTCGCCTCCGTGGTGGGCCCGGTTGTCGAGCGGCATCGGGTTGGCGCCGGTGCGCTTCCGCTTCATCACGCCGGGCGCCGAGAGCGCGCAGAGCTACCTGTTCGAGGTCACGGCGCCTCCCGGCACGGACATCCGCAGCGCCGCCGCCCTCGCCGAGGCACCGGGCGGTCGCAGCCAGGGCGACCCGAGCTTCGACGTGAAAGGCGGCGTGCGCCCTCGCGTCAACCTGCATCTCGAGGACGTGCCGACGGGCTGGTCGGCCATGACCCAGGTCGAGCTGGCGGCCCAACGCCAGAGCTGGATGTCGGCGTTGACGACCAGCGCCTGCATCGTGAGCCTCCTGCTGCTGGCGATCGCATTGGCGCTGCGACGGATCCCGGCGACCGCGTCGCCGAGCCGGCCCGACGTCTCCCTCCTCGTCGTGTTCGTCTCGCTGGCCTCGACGCTCGTCCTGCAGCAGGTGCCGCACGCCATGCTCGCCCGTCTGCTGCGTCCGGCGCGCTTCCTCGTCGGCCTGTCCACGGTGTGCGCGCTCTTCCTGGCCACCCGTGTCGCCCTCTACCCGCTCGAGTCGAACCGGCTGTGGTTGTGGATACCGGCGCTCGTCAGTGTCGTTCCCGCCCTGCTGTTGCTGTTGGGCACCTGGCGCCTCCGGACATCGGCCCCGCCCCGGACGGAGCTCGACTCCCCGACCGATTTCACCGACCTCGCCTCCGACCGCGCCGCGACAGGTCCGCACGGGGCGCCGCGGGGGGTCAGCCTGTGGCGGGAGCTCGGTTTCGACCGTCCGGCGATCGTCGTGCAGGGCTCGGAGAGCATCCGGTCGCAGAACGACTGGACGCCCGGCCTCGCGGCAGCGGTCAACGAGCGTCTGCAGGCCGGGATGCGCCGATTCGAGCCCGAGAAGACGGAGGAGCCGGACGTGCCCACGACCGCGTCATCGTGAGGGCCGGCTGACGCCTCGAAATCGATCGACGGACATCGGTCCCGACCGTACCCTCGCCCCGTTCCGTAGATCGCGCACGGAGCGGTTGCTGGGCCGCACCGGCGGCGACAACCGTCGCCCGAGCCCAGGAGGGATCGACCATGGTGACACCGACGGCGACGGCGACCGGGCGGGCGACGTTCGAGGACGACTGGTGCCCCCGTGCCTACCTGACCGAGTACTACGGCGAGGTCCAGCACGACGAGCAGGTCACGATGCGGTTCCTCGCCGAAGCCGCCGCGTTCGTCGGTGACGTGCCGGTGCTGCTCGAGTTCGGCTGCGGCCCGACCGTGCACCACCTCCTCCCGTTCGCCACCCGCGCCGGTGAGCTGCACGTCGCCGACTACCTCGAGCGCAACCTCGACGCCGTGCGGGGCTGGGTGGAGGGCCACGACGACGCATGGGACTGGACGGCCTTCGTCGACGTCGCCCTGCGCAACGAGCTCGGGCGACCGCCCCACGACTGGGAGGTGCGCGAGCGCGAGGCGGCGACTCGGGAGCGGATCACCGTGTTCCACCGGGCCGACGCCCGCCGGCGTCACCCGCTCGCCGGCCGTCCGCGTCGCTACCCGGCGGTCCTGTGCTGCTTCTGCCCGGACTCGATGACCGACGACATCGACGAGTGGCGACGCTGCACCGAGAACGTCGCGTCGCTCGTGTCGCCTGGCGGCTGGCTGGTGCTCACTGCGCTCGCCGGCGCCTCGTCGTACCGCGTCGGTGACGTCGAGTTCCCGAGCCCGGGCGTGACGATCGACGACCTCGCCGGCGTCCTGCGGTCCGCCGGCTTCTCAGGACTCGGGACCACGATCATGACGGCCGACACGATCGACGACGACGATCACGGCTTCGACTCGGTCCTGCTCGCGGTGAGTCGCAGGCCGTGACGGCCGGCGACGATGGACCGTGCCGACCTCGCACTGCTGTCGGCCGCGCTCACCGCCGTCTGCGTCGTCCCGTACCTGCGCGACGTCCGACGGGGAACGACCCGCCCGCACCGCGCGTCGTGGCTCGTCTTCGCTCTGCTGTCGCTCGTCGCCGCCGCGTCGCAGACGCTCGACGGCGCCGGTCCCGGCGCCTGGCTGGCCGCAGGGTCGGCGCTCGGGTTCACGCTCGTCTTCATCGCGTCGATCCGTCACGGCGTCGGCGGGTTCGCGACGAGCGACCGGGTCGCGCTCGGCATCGCGGCCGTCGGCACGGGCATCTCGGTCGCCACCGCCGAGCCGCTGATCGCCGTCGCGTCCGTGGTGGCCGCCGAGCTGGCCGCCGTCGCCCTCACCGCCCGTAAAGCGTTCGTCGACCCGGCCTCCGAGACGTTGTCGACGTGGCTCCTCGACTGTCTCGCCGGCGCCGTCGCGATCGTCGCCGTCGAGCGGCTGTCGACCGCCGACCTGCTCTACCCGCTCCATCACACGGTTGCGAACGCCGCTGTCGTCGTGGCGATCTTGGCCGGCCGCCGGCGCTCCCGGCTCCGGCCGGCCGACGTCCCCGCAGTAGGTTCCCCGACGGTCCGAACCGCGCCGCCGAGGGGGACGAATGCTGCACCAGTTCACGGTCGTCCGACGCCACCCGGAGATCCCCGCTGACGAGTTCGCATCCCGCTGGCGCGACCTCGGCGACGAGATCGCGGCCGCGGTCCCGGCCGACCTCGCCCCGCGGCGCTGGCTGCAGTCGGTCCCACTCGGCACACGAAACGGCTGGTGCGACGGCATCGGTCAGTCCACGTTCGCCGGACAGGCCGAGCGCGAGCAGTTCTTTGGATGGCTGGCCGGCGACCCGGAGCGCATCCGGGCGTCCCAGGCGCTCGTCGGATCGAGCGACGTCGTGCTGGCGACCCACCGGGTCGTGCGCGGCGGCGACGAGCTGGCCCGCGGTGAGGTCGGTGGCGACGGCAGCTTGGTGCTGCTCGGCTTCCTCCGCCGCCGCAAGGACATCTCGCGTCGCGCCTTCGCCGACTACTGGTGGGACGAGCACCGGCCGTTGGCCGACAGCCTCACCCGGCCCGAGCTGAGCCCGGTCGCCTATGTGCACAACTACGCGACCGAGGACTCGCCGGCCGACTGGGACGGCGTCGGCGAGCTCTTCGAATCCTCCTTCGACATCGCCAAGGAGCGCGGTGCTTGGTTCGACAGTCCGGAGGCGGCACCCCTGCTCGAGGACGAAGCCCGGTTCTTCCAGCGCGACGCCCGCGTGATCGTCCCCGTACGCCGCCACGTCGTCATCGACACGACCGGCAACGGGGCTACGGCATGAGCGATCTCGCCGCCCTCGCCGCACGGCTCCAAGTGCTGGAGGACGTCGGGGCCATCGAGCGGCTGAAGGCTGCCTACTGCGCCGGCTGCGACGACGACCACAACCCCGAGACGGTCGCCGCACTGTTCGTCCCGGACGGCGTGTGGAGCGCCGTGGGCTTCTACGACCGCCGCGGCCACGACGAGATCAAACGCCACTTCCAAGCCGTGCGCGACAGCGGCCGCATGCGGACATCGGCCCACATGGTGTCCAACCCCAGCATCGTCGTGGACGGTGACCGGGCGACCGGCGCGTGGCGGTACCTGATGATGTACACCAACGCCCGCCGCCCCGATGCGATCCGCTACTTCCGCATCATCGGCCGGTACGAGGACGACTTCGTGCGCGTCGACGGCGAGTGGCGCTTCGCGCACCTGCGGACGTGGGCGTTCGAGCACAATGCGTACGTCAGCGAGGACAGCAAGATCCGTCCGCCGGCCGAGCACAACCATCGGCACTGATGCGGGCGCGAGGCTGGACGCATGACCTCGTACCGCGTCGGTCAGCGGACCGTCACCATCACCCACGACGACCGGGTGCTGTTCCCGGCTGACGGGTTCACCAAGGGCGACCTCGCCGAGTACCACGCCGCCGTCGCCCACGTGATGGTCCCCCACCTCGCCGACCGACCGTTGATGTTGCAACGGTTCCCGTCCGGCATCGGGCAGGACGGCTTCTACCAGAAGGAGGCCGGTCGAGGCGTCGCCGGCTGGATCCGCACGGTCGAGGTCCGCAAGGAGGGCGGCACCGTGCGCCACCCGGTCGTCGACGACGAGGCCGCGCTACTGGCTCTCACGAACCTCAGCACGATCACGTTCCATCGGTGGCCGAGCCGGTCCGACCGACTGGAGCGACCGGACCTGCTGGTGATCGACCTCGACCCGACGCGCGACGACTTCAGCGCCGTGCGCGATGCGGCCGGCTGGACCCGCGACCTGCTCGACGAGCTGGATCTCGCGGCGTACGTGCAGGTGACGGGATCCCGCGGACTGCACGTCGTGTCCCCGCTGGATCGGTCGGCGTCGACGGACGAGGTGGCGATGTTCGCCGACGGACTGGCCAAGGTGCTGGCGGCGCGTCACCCCGAGCAGCTGACGGTCGAGTTCTCCAAGGCGGCGCGCGGTGACCGCCTGTACCTCGACACGGCCCGCAATGGCTATGCCCAGACCGTTGTCTCGCCGTACTCGGTGCGGGCCCGCGACGGCGCGCCGGTCGCCGTCCCCGTGACCTGGGACGAAGTCGCGTCGTCCGAGCTGCGGCCGGACGGGTGGACCATCCGCACCGCGCCTGACCGCGTCGCCGCCGTCGGCGACCCGTGGTCGGACATGGGCCGTCACGGCCGGGCGCTCGGCTCACGTCGTGACCGTCTCGGTGCCCTCCTCGCCGATCTGGCCTGAGCGGCTACGCCGCGTCGTGGAGGATCAAGCCGAGCGCGTGACGGTGACCGCCGAGCACCGCGCTGACGCCGTGGCGGACGCCCGCCGCCGACCAGCCGCGTGACGACCGCACCGGCCGATCGCGGGTCGTGAACACGAACCCTTCACCTCGGGTGAGCGTCACCGAGACCGCACGGGACTGGGCCCGAGGCCGCTGCTCGACCAGGACCCGCGCGCCGCCGGTGTAGTCCGCACCTGGCTCGTCGAGCCCGACAACGACCTGCAGGGGAACCACAGCTCGCCGCACCGGGAGTGGCCGGCGGCGTGGCGGAGCCTGAGCCACTCGTCGAGATCGTCGGGCCACGGCGCCGGACGATCCAGCCGATCGGCCCACTGACGGGCGATCGGTAGCAGGTGAGACCAGCAGGCGTTGCGCAGGTCGTCGACGATCTCGGGCAGTGGACGGGCGAAGTAGCGGTACTCGCCCCGGCCGAACCGGTGCCGCGCCATGTGGACGGTCGACCGGAATCGGCCGGGATCGGCGTAGAGCTCGACGATCGCGGCGCATTGTTCGGCGCTCAGGAGGCGCCCGGTCCTGGCACCTGGCGCGTCGTCGAGTGCCGCGGCGACGTCGTCCGACCGGCCGATCGTCACGACGACTCCAGGTCGAGCAGCAGCCGCTTGGCGTCCACGCCGCCCCGGTACTGGCCGATCACACCATCGCTGCGCACGACCCGATGGCACGGCACGACGAGCGGCACCGGATTGCGGGCGCACGCCGTGCCGACGGCCCGGACCGCTCGCGGATGCCCCGTGGCCGCGGCGATGCTGCCGTAGCTGCGCGTCGCGCCGTACGGGATGGCCCGCAGCGCGTCGAGCACGTCGCGGCGGAAGCCACGGGCCAGGCAGAGGTCGACGGGCACGTCATCGAGGTCCCGATGACGGCCGGCGAAGTAGGCGTCGAGGCCGGCGGCGGCGACATCGAGGCGCGCCGGGCGGTGCATGATCCGGGGGCTGACGGACTCGGCCAGCTCGCCGAGGACGGCCTCGTGACCCTCGCCCGGGAACGCCACACGTACGACACCGATCGGCGTGGCCGCCAGCAAGAGCAGTCCGACCGGGCTCTCGAACGTGCGGTACGCGACGTCGAGCAGGCCGTCCCGTTCCGCCCGGTCGGCGAGGGTGGCGTGCAGGCGCTCCAACGCCGTGTCGTCCGGACCGGCGATCCCACCGAAGGGATCGGTCACGTCGAGCCC
>JBEVOM010000242.1:0-10423 GCA_040507575.1 Ilumatobacteraceae bacterium | reverse complement strand
GGCCGCGCCCCCCCCGCCGGGGTGGTGGGCGCGCTGGGCCCCGCATCCGACACCCGGCCCCCCCACACGCGGCGGTGGGACCAGGCGCGCCCAGAACGTCAGAGGATCTGCGACAGGAAGAGCTTGGTGCGCTCCTCCTGCGGATCGGTGAAGAAGTGCTCCGGCGTGCCGACCTCGACGATCTGGCCGTCGGCCATGAAGACGACCCGATCGGCGACCTCGCGCGCGAACCCCATCTCGTGGGTCACGACGATCAGCGTCATGCCGCCGCTGGCCAGCTCCTTCATCGTGTCGAGCACCTCGTTGATCATCTCCGGGTCGAGCGCCGAGGTGGGCTCGTCGAACAGCATCACCTTCGGCTTCATCGCCAGGGCTCGGGCGATCGCCACCCGCTGCTGCTGGCCGCCCGAGAGCTGGCCGGGGAACTTCTTCGCCTGGTCGGGGATGCGCACCTCGGTGAGCAGCTGCATCCCCAGCGCCTCGGCCTCCTTCTTCGGCATCCGGCGCACCTGGCGCGGCGCCAGCGTCACGTTGTCGAGCACCGTGAGGTGGGGGAACAGGTTGAACTGCTGGAAGACCATGCCCGTCTCCCGGCGGATCTCCTGGATGTTGCGCAGGTCGCGCGTGAGCTCGACCCCGTCGACGGCGATGCGTCCGGCGTCGTGCTCCTCGAGCCGGTTGATGCAACGGATCATCGTCGACTTGCCCGATCCGGACGGGCCGATGACGACCACGACCTCGCGCTTGGCGACGTTCATGTCGATGCCGTGGAGCGCGGTGAACGACCCGAACTTCTTGCCGACGCCGTCCAGCTCGATCATCACCTCGCCCGTGCCGCGGACCTGTGTGGCGTCGGCGAAGACCGCCGGCGGGTTCGTGCTGTCGCTCATCGCGTCCCAACTCCCAACTTGCGTTCCAACCGTTGGCTCTCCCGGCTCATCGTGATGCACCCGACCCAGAAGAGCAGCATGACGAAGGTCAACGCTTCACCCGTGAGGCCCTGGCCGGCGAACCCGGTCTGGGCGACCACGGCGTCCGACACCCTCAAGAGGTCGAGCAGCCCCATCGCCGCGGCGGCCAGTGTCGTGTCCTTGAAGAGGCTGATGAACTGGCCGACGAGCGAGGGGATGACGTTGCGCAGCGCCTGCGGCAACACGATCAGGACCATCGTCTTGACCGGTGACAGGCCCAACGCCTGGGCCGCCTCGGTCTGCCCCCTCGGCAGGGACTGCAGTCCGCCACGCACGATCTCGGCGACGTAGGCGGCCGTGAAGAACGTGATGGCGACGATGGCCCGCAGCACCAGGCTGGGGTTCGCGCTCGACGACGGCAGGAACAGCGGTACCACGAAGTAGGCCAGCAGCAGCAACACGTACAGCGGGACACCGCGGAAGAGCTCGATGTAGGTCACGGACAGCCAGCGGATCAGCGGCAGCTTCGAGCGGCGGCCGAGGGCCAGGAGCAGCCCGAGTGGGAAACAGAGCGAGATGCCCGCCGCAGCAAGGAAGATGTTGAGCATCACGCCGCCCCAGTCGGTGACGTCGATGGGAACTCGCAGGAACAGGATGAGCCCGACGAACCCGGCGATGGCAACGAGGATCAGCACGCCGCCCGAACGGCCGGGGAGGAACGGGCCGAGCAACCGGCCGACGATGCCGGCGGCGATGACCGCCAGGACGGTGAGCCATGGGCCCGACGACGTCACCATCGACAACAGGATCGCGACGCCGAGGATGAGCGGCCAGAGCCGGGCCGCGGTCGCGAGGAGGTGTCGCCACCACGGCCCGAGGACGGCGGTCGGGTCGGTGCGGCCCGTCGCCCGCCGCCGCATGACGGCGAAGCCAGCGGCGGTACCGATGAACAGTGCGATCGCGCTGAGCGCGACGCTGATCCGCCACATCTCGTCGTTGGGGTAGCGGCCGACCATGAACAGCTTGAGGTTGACGCGGACGATCTCCCATCGCCCGGTCACGAACACGTAGCGAAGTCCTCGGTAGATCGCGTACACCGCGATGAGTCCCGCGATCACCGTGATGACCCCGTCGCCCACCGAGTGGAACAGGTTGCGGCGGACCCAGTCGCCCGGCCCGCTGGCTTTCGGCCGCTCGGGCTCGGGCGGCGGCACGGCCATGATCTCGGTGATGGTCATCGTTCGACGATCCGCAACCGACGGTTGACGAGGTTGACGATCAGCGAGATGACCAACGACATGGCGAGGTAGATGAGGAGCAGCAGCACGAAGGACGGGACGGCGGGGGCGCGGGTGGCGACGGCGAGCTTGGTCACCTGCGTGAGCTCGGGGAACGTGATGACGGCCGCGAGCGAGGAGTTCTTCAGCAGGTTGAGGTACTGGTTCCCGATGGGCAGCAGGCCGATGCGCATCGACTGGGGGAGGATCACGTTCCACATGCGCTGGAAGCCCGACAGCGCCAGCGCGTCGGCGGCCTCGCCCTGCCCCTTGGGCACGGCCTGGATGGATCCGCGCACGATCTCGGCGATGTGGCTCGACGTGTACGCGACGAGCGCCAGCAGGGCAGCGAGGTACGACGCCGTCAGCGTGATCCCGCCGGTGACCCGCCGGCCGTCCAGCTCGGGTGCGGTCGCACCGAGCCCGACGACGATCCAGGCGACGACGGTCACGGCGGCACCGATCGGCAGCGCCCACAGCGCGGTCCGGGCCGGATGGCCCGTGCGGTCGGCGACCGCTCGACGCCAGCGGGCGACGGCGGCGATCGCGATGAAGGCCGCCACCACGACGACGAGGAACTTCCCGTTGTCACCCTCGTACCAGAAGATGCTGGTTCCACGGACGTTGGAGACGGTCAGTGGACCGAGGTCCCACGTGTCCTGGGGCGGCGGGAAGACGGTCTGGATGATCGAGAGGGAGAGCAGGACGAGGGCCAGGAGCGGGACGTTGCGGACGATCTCGACGTATGCCCGGGCCACGTTGCGCAGCACGAAGTTCGTCGACAGGCGGGCGATTCCGATGAGCGTGCCGAGGACCGTGGCCAACAGGATCCCGGTGACGGCGAGCCGCAGTGTGTTGAGGAAGCCCTCGAAGAGGGCGTCGCGGACGCGCTGGGTCTGGCGGAACGTGCTGTCGGGGATCGGGAACCCCGACGGCTGGTCGAGGAAGCCGAACCCGGT
This sequence comes from Ilumatobacteraceae bacterium, assembly GCA_040507575.1. GTDB lineage: Bacteria > Actinomycetota > Acidimicrobiia > Acidimicrobiales > Ilumatobacteraceae > JALZMG01. Next base: position 7,276 of record JBEVOM010000242.1, on the reverse strand, counting down.
CGTCAGGTTCTTGGCCGCCGCGTTCTCCTGGTAGTTGCCGACCAGGTACCAGACGACGGCGACGACCACGGTGACCACCGCGACCTGGAACGCCCACGCGAGCACGCGGACATCCCTCCAGATCGGTGGCCGACCCGCGGTCGGCGCCGTCGTTGCGGTCAAGGCGTCATGGCCGACGGGCCGTTGTCATCCCGTCGATCACCGGTACGGCGGGGCGTACTGCAGGCCGCCATCGGACCACAGCGCGTTCAGGCCCCGATCCTCGACCCCGATCGGCGTCAGGTTGGCCTCGAAGATCTCGCCGTAGTTGCCGACCTGGCTGACGATCTGCAGCGCGAAGTCCGGCGGCAGGCCGAGCCCGGGGTCGAGCGTCACGCCATCGGCGTTGGCGCCACCGAGGAAGAGCACCTTGGCCGGGTCGTCACCGGTCGAGTCGGCAGTCGCCGAGTCCTTCGTGATGCCGAGCTCCTCCGCGGTGATGGTGGCGAAGATCGTCCACTCGACGGCCTGGGCCCACGCCGTGTCGCCGTCGATGACGGCCGGCGTCAGCGGCTCCTTCGAGAACACGTCAGGGAAGATGACGAGCGCATCCGGTCCGGCGGGGTATGTCGATCGGATCGAGACGAGCTGGCTGCCGTCGCTCGACCAGCCGTCGCACTGCCCCTCGTCGAACGCAGTCTGCACGGCGGGGATGTCCGGGAACGACAGCACGTTGACGGTGAGGCCGCGAGCGGCGAACTCCGTCGCCACGTTGCCCTCGGTCGTGGTCCCGGCGACGACGCACACGTTGGCGCCGTCCATGTCGTCGATGCTGTCGTAGCCGGCGTCGGCAGCGACCATCATCTGCTGGCCGTCGTAGAACGTCGGGTGCAGGAAGTCGGCGCCGTCGCCGCCGTCGCGGCTGGCTGTCCACGTCGTGTTGCGGACGAGCACGTCGAACTCGCCGGCCTGCAACGCCGGGAACCGGGCGTCGGCGACGACTGGCACGAACTCCACCTTCGTCGCGTCACCCAGCACTCCGGCGGCGATGACGCGGCAGAAGTCGGCGTCGAAACCGACGTACTCGCCGGCGTCGTCGACCACCGAGAACCCGGTGAGGTCGTCGCGCACACCGCAGCGCACCACATCGTTGGCGATCACGGTGTCGAGGATCGACTCACCGGTCTGCACCTCCTCAGCCGAATCCGGCGTGGAGCTCTCCGCGGCGGTGGCGCCGGTCGCCACGCTGTCGGCCGTCGACGCATCGGGCGCCGCCGTGGTGTCACCACCCGCGGCGGAACCGCTCGTGGCGTCGTCGTCATCGTCGGAGCAACCGGCGGCGACCAACGCGATCACCGCCAGTGGTGCCAACGATCGGATAATGGTCCGTCTCATGTGAAGCCTCCCCGCTTTCATGCGCAGCAGTGCCCGCTCCGCTCGGACCTTAGTCGGGGCACTCCTCGGGTGCCGCGGGTGCCCGGTCGCCGGTCGACACCGCACTGACGAACCTCCACAGCTCGGTTGCCGTGACGGCGTACCCGGTGTCGTCGGTGCGGTTGGCGAGCACGACGATGCCGGCGAGCCGGCCGGACGGATCGAGCAATGCGCTGCCGCTGGTGCCGTCGGCGACGCCTGGCGCGAACGTGTGGACCTCGCGCTCGTAGGTCTCGTGGTCCGTCGTGTCGTCGACGGTGAGCTGCCCGGTGTCCGAGACGTCGACCGGGAGATCGCCGTCGGGCGTGCGCACGATGGCCGGGCCGTCCACCGTCGAGGTGGTCGGTGCGAATGCACCTGCGATGTCCGTGGCGAGGAGCGCGAGGTCGGTCCGGGCGTCGATGGCCACGACCTCGGCCGGCTGGCCGGCGACGGTGACGGTGCGCCGCGGGCCGTCGACGACATGGGCGGCGGTGGCGACGAAACCCGGCAGCACGACGACCCCGACGCCGTGGTCCTCGTTCGGCGTGCTGCACGGCTGGGCGGCCACGACGACGACCTTCGGCGCCAGCACCGGCACGTCGTCGTCCGCGTCGTCGTCTCCGCACGCCGTCAGGGTGGTGACGGCGACGAGTGCGACGATCAGGGCGCCGGCGAGACGGCGTGCGCGCCGAGCAGACGGGCGATGCACTCGGTGACCCCGCGGGCCATCGGAAGATGGAGGAACTCGTCAGGACCGTGGGCGTTGCTCCCGGGCCCCAGGACACCGGTGACGACGAACTGGGCGTCGGGGAAGCGTTCGCCGAGCATGCCGATGAACGGGATCGTGCCGCCCTCACCGAACGTGCGGGCCGGCTGGCCGAACGCAGCCGTCGACGCGGCGTCGAGCGCGACGGCCAACCACGGCGCGATCGGCGGCGCGTTCCACCCGGGCGCCGAGTTGCCGACGACCCGCACCGTCGCGCCGCTCGGCGGGTCGGCGAGCAGCGTCGCCGTGACAGCGGCCAGCGCGGCCTCGTGGTCGCACGTCGGTGGCAGGCGGAAGCTCAGCCCGACGGTCGTCGCCGGCCGCAGGACGTTGCCGGCGCGTGACGTGGGCGGCAGGCCGTCCGCGCTGATGTAGCTCAACGTGGGCTCCCAGGTGCGGGCGATGTACTGCTGCGCGGCATCCGACGACATCGGCTGCGTGGTCCCGGCGAACGGCATCTCGTCGGCCGGTGACCGGGTCAAGGCGTCGGCCGTGTCGTGCGCGGCCGTGATCCGCTCGACAGGGATCTCGACGTGGAGCTCGGGTAGCAGGACCTGGCCGGTGACCGCATCCTCGACGCGGTCGAGCAGCTGGCGGATGATGCGGAAGCTCGACGGCACGATGCCGCTGGCCCCGCCGGAGTGGACGCCGCTCGTCAGGACCTCGACGGTCAACGCGACGGCGGCCATCCCGCGCAGCGATGTCGTGACCCAGAGCCGCTCCGTGTCGAGGCAGCCCGAGTCGAGGCAGACGACGAGCTCGGGCGTGCCGATGCGCTCGGCGAGCCGGTCGATGTGGGCGGGCAGGTCGTCACTCCCGCTCTCTTCGCTGGCCTCGACGAGCAGGAGCAAGCGGGCGTGGGGGATCCCGGCGGCCTGGGCGGCTTCGACGGCGAGCATCGACGCGAACGCGGCGTAACCGTCGTCGGCCCCGCCGCGGCCGTAGAGGCGGTCGCCGTCGACGACGGGTGTCCAGGGGCCGAGGCCGTCGCGCCAGCCGGTCATCTCGGGTTGCTTGTCCAGGTGGCCGTAGAGGAGGACGGTGCGCTCGGACAGCGTCGGGTCGCTGGCGGCGACCTCGGCGACGATCAGCGGTGTCCGTCCCGGAAGTCGCTGCACGTCGACGGTGAGCCCGGTCACCGGTCGGGCGGCGAGCCAGTCCCGGACGAGCACGACGGCCGCCTCCATGTACCCGTTCGGCTCCCAGTCGCGATCGAACGCCGGTGAGACGTTGGGAATCGTGATGTACTCCGTCAGCGTCGGCATCACGGCCGTCTCCCACCCCGCGGCGATCCGGTCGGCCAGCGACCCGGTGTCGGGTTGCGCCGCCGTCGTCTCCGTCACGGGGCCAGCGTGGCAGACGCGCGGGCGACGGCGCGTTCTGCCTCGGCCACGATCCGGGCGACGAGCTCGCCGGCCGGGACGATCGCGTCGATGGCACCGACGCCTTGTCCGCACGGCATGAACTCGCGGGCACGGTCGACGGGTGAGATGCCGTGATCGCCGAGGTGGTTGGCCCCGGCCTTCATCGCCACGACGACCTGGGCCGGGAACGGCTGCAACTCGTCGGGATGCTCGTCGAAGTGGCTCGTCCAGTCGTTGCGCACGACGCGGCACGTCTTGCCGGTGTAGGCCCGGCTGACCACGGTGCCGTCGGCTGCCGTGGCCAGCAGCGTCTCCTTGTACCCGTCGATGGCTCGCGCCTCGGGCGTGGCGATGAACCTGGTGCCGATCCACACCCCGTCGGCGCCGAGTGCCAGCGCGGCGGCCAGGCCCCGCCCGTCGGTCAACCCGCCGGCAGCGACGACCGGCACCCGCTCGCCGACGGCGTCGACGACCTGCGGCACGAGTGCCATCGTGGCGACGGTTCCGGTGTGACCGCCGGCCTCCGTGCCCTGGGCGACCACGAAGTCGCAGCCGTCGGCGACGGCATCGAGCGCGTGACGGACCTTGCCGCACATCGACCCGACCAGGACCCCGGCGTCGTGGAGCGCGTCGATCGCGTCGCTCGGCACGCCGAGCCCGGCGACGAAGATCGTGGCGCCCCCGTCGATCACCGACCTGATGCCGTGCTCGACCTGCCCGGGCAGGGCGGTGAGGAGGTCGACGCCGAACGGCTTGGCCGTGAGGTCGCGCACGGCCGCCATCTCGACCGGCAGCTCGTCCGTGCTCATCGTCGACGCGCCGAGCGTGCCGATGCCGCCGGCCTCGCTCACGGCGGCGACCAGCCGGTGGTACGACACGCCGCCCATCCCGGCGAGCATCACGGGATGCTCGATGCCGAGCAGCTCGGTCAGCCGGGTCCGCATCGCCCGCAAGCTAGCGCTCGGCGACCTCGGCCCGGGCGTCGTCGGCGTGGCGTTCGCCGACACGGCCCGACGCGTCCGGATCGGTGGCTCGAGGATGCACCCAGCCCACTCCCGACGAGGTTCTCTGTGATTTCCGGGGCCACTTCTGGCCCCGGAACAGAGTCAGAATCGCGTCTGGGTGTCGCTGGGGCCGACCTCATGACGTGGGTCAGAGCGGCACCCCGTCTCGTGTGCGTCCTCCTCATCCTGTTCACGCTCGCCACGACCTGGCGGGCCGCGCTGCCCCCGTCCACGCAGCCCTGTAGGCGGGTCACCCCTCGTTGGCGTCGCCGATGATGCCGACTTCGGCCGGGTCGAGGTGGCCGTCGCCGTTGGGATCGCCGACGCGCCGTTGGTAGTCGGCCGTGATCGCCGCCCACGTGATCGGACCCACCAGGCCATCGACGACGAGACCGTGATCGGTCTGGAACGCCCGGACGGCGGCGTCGACCTGGTCGTCGAAGAGGGCGAGGTTCGCGGTCGACGGGGGCAGATACCCCTTGGCCGCCAGCTCCTGTTTCAGCACGGCCACGGCCAGCCCTCCATCACAGAGCTGCAGTGGGTAGGCGATGTCCGGTCCCGGAGGTCCCTCGCACGGTGTCGGCGAGCTCGGCGAGGTGGGCGCCGCGCCGGAGGTGTCCGACGGGGTGCTCGGCGTCGCCGTCGCCGTCGCCGTCGACGTCGATGGGCTGGGCGGCGCCACGAGGGTCGCTGACGGGATCGTGGTGGGCGGCGTCGTCACGGTCGGGGCGACGGTGGTGGCCGGCGCGCTCGTGGCTGGTGCGTCGGCTGGCGCGGCGTCGTCGACAACGCCGAGGGCGACGAGCCCGCCGACCGCCGCGACGATCAGGATCACGGTGGCCGCGACGACCAGGAGGCGGCGCCCGGCCATGCGGCCCGAGCCACGAGGCTCCACGTCGGCGTCGAGCGGCCATGGCGGGATCGTCGGCGGATCGTCGTCCGCGACCATCGCGCGAGCGAGCTGCCGCAGCTCACGATCGGGATCAGTCGACATGGAGCACCTCTCGGAGTCGGGCACGGGCACGGGCGAGGTGGCGGCGGACCGCTCCCTCGGAGATCCCGAGACGGTCGGCGATGTCGGCCGGGGGGAGATCGGCCCAGTAGGTGAGCACGATGACCGCCCGTTGTCGCAGGCTCAACGCCGCCACCGCCTCGGCCACCGCGGTGTCGCCCGCCGCTGGCTCGTCGGCGGCGTCGCGCCACGCCGCAGCTGCCTCCCGGATCGGACGAGTGGCGCGCCGTCGCGTCCACGTGCGGGCCTCGTTGAGCACCGCCCGATACATGAAGGCCCGGCGGTCACGCACCGATCGCCACGACGGCGACGACATCGCCTTCACGAACGCCGTCGACATCACGTCCGGCGCATCGTCGCGACCCACCAGTCCGGTCGCGAACCGGATCAGCTCGGGCGCGAGTTGCACGTAGACGACCTCGTCGCTGGAGAGCCCCACATCCATCACCAGTGGAGAAGACCAACGAGCACGCCGAACGGGTGACACCTCGCGTCGACGCTTCCCACACCGCGAGCGTGGCAGGACGCCTCGGACCGCGCTGACGTCCGCGGACCGGCGTCCCGCGACCGCGGCTTCACATGTGGGTCGTCAGTGTGGTGTGCGTCCACGTGAGCCCGTCGTCGTGCTGAGGGTGGTGAGCTCTCCCGTCTCGCCAGGCACGATGATGGCCGCATGAGGAGGCGCAGATGCCAGTGGTGACGGTGTTGGACGACTACCAGGGGGTGGCGCTCACGAGCGCCGACTGGTCCGAGGTGCAGGCGACGTACACCGTCGAGGTGATCGTCGACCACATCGCCGACGAGTCCGAGCTCGTCCGTCGACTCGCGCACAGTGACGTGGTCGTCGCGATGCGCGAGCGCACACCGTTCCGAGCCGATGTGCTCGCGGCGCTGCCTGCTCTGCGGTTGCTCGTCACGACCGGGATGGCCAACGCCTCGATCGACCTCGGCGCCGCGGCCGACCGGGGGATCACCGTGTGCGGCACGAGTGGTTCCGGCAACGCGGTGCCCGAGCTGACGATCGGGATGATCATCGCGCTGACCCGCGGCTTCGCCCAGGAGGACGCCGCAATCCGCGCCGGAGGCTGGCAGCACGCGATCGGGCCGGGTCTGTCCGGCGCGACGCTCGGCGTGATCGGGCTCGGCCGTCTCGGCGTACCGGTCGCCGTACTTGCTCAAGCGTTCGGGATGACGGTGATCGGATGGTCACCGAACCTCACCCCGGCCCGGGCCGAACCACATGGCGTCCGTGCGGTGGACAAGCGCGAGTTGATGTCGACGGCGGATGTGATCAGCATCCACATGCCGTTGTCCGACATCACGCGGGGTCTGATCGGGGGCGCCGACCTCGCGCTGATGAAGCCGTCGGCGTACCTGATCAACACGTCGCGTGGCCCGATCGTCGACGAAGCTGCGCTGATCGAGGCGCTGCGCACCGGGCGGATCGCCGGCGCCGGGCTCGATGTCTACGACGTCGAGCCGCTGCCCCGCGACCACCCACTCCGCTCGTTGCCCAACACGCTGTTGCTCCCCCACATCGGGTACGTGACGAGCGACAACTACCGCACCTTCTACCGCCACGCCGTCGAGGACATCGTGGCGTTCACGGCCGGCGCACCGGTCCGGGTGCTGGCGACGCCCAACTAGCGTCGGCGACCGTGCCTGAAGAAGAACGCGTCGCGGCCGTCGGCGACACCTTCACCGTGGACATGGATCGCGACGCGCTCGGGATCTA
>JBEVOM010000227.1:0-33098 GCA_040507575.1 Ilumatobacteraceae bacterium | reverse complement strand
ACCGGCACGGCGGACATCAGTTTCTTCGTATAGGCATGCTGAGGATTGCCAAAGACGGCGCTCCGCGGCCCGATCTCCACAATCTCTCCCAGATACATGACGGCGACACGATGGCTGACGCGCTCGACGACGGCCATGTCATGGCTGATGAACAGAAAGGCAAGGTTGAGGCTTTGCTGCAAGTCGAGCATCAGATTGATGACCTGCGCCTTGATCGAGACATCGAGTGCCGAAACGCTCTCATCCGCCACGATGATCTTGGGAGAGAGGGCGAGCGCACGCGCGATCGAGATCCGCTGGCGCTGACCGCCGGAGAACGCGTGCGGATAACGCGACGCCATGTCCGGGGTAAGGCCGACCTTCTCCAGAAGATCGGCGACCATCGCTTTTGCCTCCTTCGAACTGCCCAGCCGGTGCTCGAGATACGGTTCGGCAATCGCGGCTCCCACCGTCATGCGCGGGTTGAGCGAGGCGAACGGATCTTGAAAGATCATCTGCACGGACTTGCGCATCGCACGCAGGTCGCGCCTCGGAAGGGTCAGAACCTCGCGGCCCTCGACGAGAACCGAACCGCTGCTTGGCTCGATCAGGCGGAGAATGGCACGTCCCGTCGTAGACTTGCCGCATCCGGATTCGCCGACCAGCGACAGGGTTTCACCGGCGCGCAGGTCGAAGGAGACATTTTCGACCGCGTGTACACGCCCGCTTACCTTGCCGAGAAGACCGGTATGGATGTCGAAGCGCTTGGTGAGATTGCGGACCTGCAGGATCGGCTCGCCTGAGACAATGACGGTATCGGCGACTTCGACCGGGTCGGCGGACAGTCCGGTCGCCGGATCGACCATTGGAAAACGCAAGGGCCGGCGATAGGCCTGCATGGCACCGAGCACGGGCACGGCGGACAGAAGCGCGCGGGTGTAGGGATGCTGGCCTCGGTGAAAGATGTCGGTCGTGCGTCCCGTTTCCACCTGCTCGCCGCGATACATGACGACGGTCCGGTCGGCAATCTCGGCGACCACGCCCATGTCATGCGTGATGAACAGGACGGAGGTCCCCTCCTCGTCCTGCAACATCCGGATGAGATCGAGGATCTGACCCTGGATCGTCACGTCGAGCGCCGTCGTCGGCTCGTCGGCGATCAGCAGCTTCGGCTCGCAGGCGAGCGCGATCGCCAGCATCACTCGTTGGCACATGCCGCCCGAGAACTCGTGCGGATAGTGCTTGTACCGCCGAGCCGCCTCGGCGATGCCGACCGTGTCGAGCATCTTCAGTGACGCCGCACGCGCCGCCTTCTTCGACATGCCGCGGTGGCGACGGAACGTCTCGGCGATCTGGTCGCCGACGGTGAAGGCCGGGTTCAGGCTGCGGCGAGGCTCCTGGAAGATCATGGCGATCTTCTCGCCCCGCAGGTCGGCGAGCTGCGAGCGGCGCAGGCCGATCAGCTCCTGGCCCTCCAACATGATGGACCCGGACGGCAGCCGTGAGACCTGGGGATCCAGCAGGCCCATGATCGCCAGCGACGTGACCGTCTTGCCCGAGCCCGACTCGCCGACGATGCCGAGCGTGTGTCCCTTGAGGAGCCGCAGCGACAGGTTGTCGACGACCCGCACCCAGCCCTTCTCGGTGCGGAACTCGACGGTGAGGGCCGAGACGTCCAGCAGCACCTCGACCGACCGGTTGTCGGTGGGCGCGGTGGCCGACACGTCAAGCATGACGACCCCGTCCCTCGAGTGCGTCGCGCAGCCCGTCGCCGAGCGTCGAGAACGCGAGGATCGTCAGCGCGATCATCATCGCCGGGGCGAACATGAACCACGGCGACTGGTTGATGTTGCGGAACGCATCGTTGAGCATGGTCCCCCAGCTCGAATCAGGTGGCTGCACACCGAGCCCGAGGAAGCTCAAGCTGGCCTCGGCGATGATCACGATGCCGGCCGCGAACGTGACCTGGACGAGCATCGGCGAGCTTGCGTTCGGCAGGACGTGACGGCCCAGAAGGCGCCTGCGGTTGCACCCCGCGGCCCGGCAGCCCTCGATGTAGAGCTCGCTCGAGACGGACGTCGCGGCACTCCGGGAGACCCGGAACATCGACGGCGTCAGGATCACGCCGACCGCGATCATCGCGTTCGTCAGGCCCGGTCCGAGGATGCCCACGATGGCCAGGGCGAGGATCAGCGGCGGCATGCTCAACAACGCGTCGGCGATGCGGCTCAACACGGCGTCGATCGTGCCGCCGATCGAACCGGCCAGCACTCCCAGCGGGATGCCGACGACGACCGCGATCGCCAGCGCCTGGATGATCGCCAACAGCGTGACCCTGGTCGAGTAGATCAGCCGGCTCAACACGTCACGCCCGAAGCTGTCGGTGCCGAGCAGGTGATCGGCCGACGGTCCCGACAGCCGCGCCCGCAGGTCCTGGGCGGCCGGGTCCATGGGTGCGAGCAGCGGGGCGAAGATGGCGACGATCGCGAGCACGATCAAGAAGCACAGCGCCACGACAGCCGCCTTGTTGCGGCGGAACTGCCGGGCCGCGCGTCCGCGCCCGAAGGCTCGCTTGGGCACAGGTCCCCCTCCTCTTCCTCTCGCTCTCCCGCTGGCAACCACTCACGCACGATCTGACACGATGCGCCGTGAGCCCCGGTCACGCATTGATCCCGGCCGTGGTGCCCGCCGGATTCGTGCCATTGACATAAATAAGTTAACTGCTGGCTCGGCTCCGGACAAGACGAGCATCCGACTGGGCATGGCGTGCGAGTCCCACAGGATCACCCGGACCGCGACGCCTCGACGGCGACGGGGATGTTGCTCATGGCCAGTTGACCGGTGAAGCGCTCCACTCCGAAACCTCGACCGAGCAAGCGGTTCACGTTGGACCCGGTGCGGAACGTGTCCTCGCGGCCGGGATCGCCGCCGAAGCCGTGGGCCAGCGACACCGTCCCTCGGCGCAGGTCGCGGTCGGGCTGGGCGGGCGACACGATCTCGCCATGGTGGGACCGCACCCGCACCGCCTCGCCGGCGCTGACGCCGAGCGCGGCGAGGTCGTCGGGATGCATGAACGCCGCGTTGTACGGACGGCCCCGGTTGGCCTCGGTCACGTTGCCCGACGAGTTGTAGACGTGCGGCAGGCGGCGGCAGATCAGGCGGAACGGCCGCGCCGTCCCGGCGCCGCGCGGCGCGGCATGGTCGACGAGGCCGTCGCGCAGGCCGATCAGCACCGACGCGTTGCCGACGTCCATGCGGGCGGCGGAGCCCGGATCGGCCGCGGCGACCCGCACCACGGGATCGGGGAAGAACGCGCCGTGCGGGTGCCGGCGCAACTCGGCGAGCGGGACGCGCGAGCCGGCCACGAGCTCGGTGATCAGGTCCTCGCTGGTCGGGCGATGGTCCATGTCCAGCGTGACGGTGCCCAGGGGCACGCCCCACACCGACACCTTCGCGTCGAGCGGCCGACCGAGCCGCCGGGCCAGCTCGTAGAACATCTCCCACTCCTCGAGCACGTCGGCGCCGGGCGGCGGGTCGGCCACCGTCGGCGACCACTGGGCGTACGAATCGGCGCAGCCGTACCCGGCGCCGTACGCGGCCTGGGCCTCGAGGCCGTGGGTGTAGCTGGGCACCTCCAGCGGCATCTTCGGCGGCAGCACGTAGTGGGCGTGCCGGGCGGTCTGGGACATCCAGGGATCGATCTGCACGAGGAGGTCGAGCTGCTCGAGCGCGGCGGACACGCGCGTCTCGTCGGGCCACGCCGAGACCGGGTTGCCGCCGACGCTCAGCAACGCCCGGACGCCCGGTGACCCGACGGCGGGATCCGTGATCTCGTCGGGGAGCCCGGCGATCGGCGGGCCGGCGACCGAGATCGGCAGCCCGGATGCCGGGAGGACCTGCCCTGTCAACGCCGCGCTCGGGGGACGGACCTGGGCCTTGGCCGAGAACGGGGTCGCCATCGTGCCGGGATTGCGCACGATCTCGCCCTCCCGCAACCAGTGACCACACAGCGTGTCGAGCGCCAGCGTGAGGTACTCGACGAGTGTCGACGAACCGCTCATGTGCGCCCCGGTGCCGGCGATCGCATAGCCGCGCCCGGCAGCCGCGAACAGGCGGGCGGCAGCGACGAGGTCGGCGGCGTCGACGTCGGCGATCGTGGCGACGGCAGCGGGAGCGAACGGTGCGACCGCCGACCGCAGCGCGTCGACGCCCTCCACGTGACGTTCGACGAACTCGTGGTCGTGGAGGTCCTCGGCGAGGATCACGTGGAGCAGGGCCGCCAGGATGGCGCTGTCCGAACCGGGCCGGTTCTGGATGAACACGTCGGCCCGCTTGGCGAGGTCGCTCCGGCGCGGGTCGACCACGACGAGCTTCATGCCCCGGCGCCGGCGATCGGCCAGCCAGCGACCGGGGTTGCCGACCGGGAAGCCCTGGTGGGCCACGAGCGGGTTCATCCCGAGCACGAGGACGACCTCGGGTTCGTCGAAGCCCTGCACCGGCGCCATCCACGAGCCGTGCAGGGCCCGGGCCGTGAGCTTCCCCGGCTTGTCGACGGTGACGGGCGTGAACCTCAGGTGCGACCCGAGCGCGTCCATGAACGCGTCCAACAGCGCCTTCGACGTCGGGCTGGCGTTCGACATCATGCCCCAGTAGCTGGCGATCGCGCCGGGGCCGTGCGTGTCGGCGATCCGGGCGAGGCTTGCGGCGATCTCGTCGAGCGCCTGGTCCATCGGGATCGGTTCGTGCACCCCGGACGGCATGCGTTTCAGCGGGCGGAGCAACCGGTCCGTGCTGCGCAACAGAGCCGGCTGGATCCGACCCTTCACGCAGGAGTAGCCCTCGAACAGTGGACTGTCGCGGTCGCCCGCGACGTGGGTGACGACGCGGCCGCCGGGGCGGTCGTCGACGGTCACCGTGAGCGCGCAGCTGTTCATGCATTGGCGGCAGGTCGCCTGGTGCACGGTCGTCTTCTTCGTCATCGCGGGACCCCCTTACGGCGGCGAGCCGTCGGCCGGTTGCCGGATGCGACCGAAGTCGAAGCTCGTCGGCGACCCGACCGCGACGCGGTACCGCACGCGTCCATCGTCGTCGACAGGTCGGCGCGACGCCGACCCGCGCACGATGACGGCCTTGATCTCGAAGTACGCCGGGGCCTGCTCGGCGATGACGCAGACGCGGTCGTCGGCGGCGATGGCGCGCGCGACGGGGTCGTCGGCCGGCAGGTCGAACTCCAGCTCCCCGTCGTCGTAGCGGGCCGTGGCGACGGAGGCGACCGGCGTGCCGCCGCTCGTGGGCACGGCGGCCACGACGAGTGAGCGACGGGTGGCGAGGAAGGCGTGCACCTCCTCGGGCGTCATCGCGATGTTCCGCTTCTGACCGCTCACGACGATCCAGTCGACGTGGGGAGCGCGCCGAAGCGCAGCTCGTCCAACTCGATCCGCAGGATGCACCGCTTCCCGGAGTCGTGCCGGCTCCTGACGCTCTCGACGATCTCCTTGGGAACGTCGATCCCCGATCGTCCAGACCCGGCCGCCGCTTTGACCGCGTCGGCGCCGCCGTGGTCCTCGCGCAGCGAGACCGCGCCCGTCACCATCAACGTCCGGCCGTCGGCGTCGCCCTCGCGGGGTACGACGAGGCATGACGCCGTGTCGTTGCGCAGCACGTCACGCACCTTGGCGCTCTTGCGGTACGTGCTGAACTCCATGCCCCCGTCGTTGAGGCGGCCGACCATCGGCCAACCCATCGGCGAACCGTCCGCGAGCGTGGCGAACAGGAAGACCTGGTTGTTCGCGGCGAGGAATGCCAGTGCGTCTGGATCCACGGTCGACATCGCGCCCGCTCAGCTCGTGCCGTACCCGCCGTTGAGCGGGATCGTCTGGCCGGTGACCCAGCTCGCTTCGCTCGACGCCAGCCAGGTCACGAGTGCGGCGATGTCGGCCGGGCGGCCGAGCCGGTTCATCGGGTAGAACTTCAACTGCTTGGCGAGGATCTCCGGGTCCCGGCCGGTCCCCTCCCGTTCGATCGAGCCGAGCGACACGCTGTTGCAGGTGACGCCGTTGCGGCCGACCTCCTTCGCGATCGAGCGCATGAACGCCGCGGCACCGGCCTTGGAGGCGGCGTACGCGGCCTGCCCGCGCTCGCCGAGCCGCCCGGCGTCGGAGACGATCGTGACCACACGCCCCCAGCCCCGGTCGACCATCCCGCCGAGCACGGCGGACGTGCAGTTCAACACGCCGTAGAGGTTGAGGTCGATGAACGGCTTCCAGTCGGCCGGCGACGTCCTCAGGAACGGGACGAGTCCCATGCCACCGGCCGGGATCCCGGCGTTGTTGACGAGCACGTCGATCGGACCGACCGCCGCGACGACGTCGGCGACCGCGGCGTTCACGGCGTCGGCGTCGGTCACGTCGGCCGCCGCGACGACCGCCTTGCCGCCGGCCGCGATGATCTTGTCGACGACGCCGGCCGCCCGGTCCGCGGTCAGGTCGTTGACGGCGACGGTGGCGCCCTGCGCAGCGAGCGTCGTCGCCACCTCGGCGCCGACGTTCTGGCCGCCGCCCGTGATGAGCACCACTCGATCGGTGTAGTCGAACATCTCCGGCATCGTAGGCACGGCCGGATTTGGCCCGATCATCGGACCGCGGCTGCCTCCCCGTCCGGGCTGGGCGGCCTCCGTGACAGGTGTCGTCACGGTCGCCGCCCAGATCGACGATCGCCGACCGGTCAGCGGAAGTGGGGGATCACCTCCGTCGCCGCCCATTCGAGGTGCTCGAGGTGCTCGGCCAACGACCGGGCACCGGGCTCCAGCGGCGGCACCGCCGTCCACGTCGCCCCGGCCTCGCGGACCGTCGCCACCAGGTCGATCACCTGCTGCGTGCTGGTGAGGGTGAAGCCCGGGTCGATGATCGTGTGGTCGGGGCCGATGCGCGTGGGCAGGGCGGGCAGCGTCAGCTGGAACTCGGCCTCCCGCTCGACGAATCCCGGGACGGTGCGGGCCTCGGCAAGGAACATCGGCAGATCCTCCGGCCCGTTGAGCCACGGTCCGTTGCCCCCCTGGGCGCCCATCGGCGCCCACCCGTCGCCGATGCGGGCCGCCCGCCGGCAGGCGAAGATCGAGCTGCCGCCGATGATGATCGGCGGGTGCGGTCGTTGCACCGGCTTCGGCTCGAACACGACGTCGTGGAACTCGACGAACTCACCGACGAAGTCCGGCTCGTCCTCGGTCCACAGCACCTTCATGGCGGCCACGTACTCGTCGACGATCCGACCCCGCTTCTCGAACGGCACGCCGAGTGCGGCGAACTCGCCGCGCGCCATGCCGGCGCCGAACGTCAGCATCACCCGGCCGCCGGTCAGGACGTCGAGTGTGGCGATCGCCTTCGCCAGCGGCACGGGCTGGTGGTACGGCAGCACGATCACGCCGCTGTTCACGACGATCCGGGACGTGGCACCCGCGATCCACGCCATCACGGTGAACGCGTCGGGCCACATCGCGCCCATCTGCGGCACCATCGACGTCGGCATCACGATGTGCTCGGGAACGTTGATCGAGTCGAAGCCCAACTCGTCGGCGGTCTGCACGATCCGCTTGAACCCGTCGGGGCCGAGCTGCTCCTGCCAGTTGGCGCCGGGGACGGCGAACGCCGCCGGCGGCCAGCGGGCGAGTCCGGGCAGGTTGGTCGAGAACTTCATGGAGGCGTCCCTTTCGGGAGAGGGTCAGGAGGGTCAAGAAGGGTCAGGAGCGTCAGACCACCGCGCCGGCGCTGGTGTGGAGGACCTGGCCGGTCATCTGGCGGCTCGCCGGCGAGCACAGGAACAGCACGACGCCGGCCACGTCGTCGGGCACCGAGACCCGCCGCAGGAGGTTGGCCAGCGGACCGTCGCTGGCCATCGCGCTGAGAGCGGCTGGATCGCCGATCATCGGCGTGAGGGTGGGACCCGGGGCGACGGCGTTGACGTTGATGCCATGGGGACCGAGCTCGGCCGCGGCGGCGCGCGTCAGCGCCACCAGCGCCGCCTTCGACACCCCGTATGCGCCGTACGTGGACTGCGCCCGGAAGGCCGAGCTGGAGGCGATGTTGACGACGTGCCCGCCGCCGCGCTCGATCATCTGGCGGCCGACGTGCACGATCAACTGCCAGGGGGCGACGAGGTTGACCGCGAACACTCGGTTCCACACCTCGACATCGGTGTCGAGCAGCCCGGTCGAGGGCAGCACGCCGGCGTCGTTGACGAGCACGTCGATCGGTCCCAGGGCGGCGCTGACCCGATCCACGAGGCCGGGCAGGCCGGCGGTGTCGGCAAGATCGGCGGTGAAGGGGTACGTGCCGGGCACGTCGGCCGTGACTGCAGCGAGGCCCTCGGCATCGCGATCGACGATCGCCACGGCCGCGCCGGCACCGGCCAGGGCACCGGCGATGGCCCGGCCGATGCCCGACGCGGCACCGGTCACCAGCGCGACCCGTCCGGCGAGACCCGCGCTCATGCGTCGGGCGACGCGTCGGCAGTCGTCGGCACGACGGCGAGCACCTGGACCTCGACCAGGAACTGCGGGCCGAGGAGCGCGGCGACGACGACGGTCGTGGTCGCCGGAGGATCGACCGCGAACGTGGCGCGGCGGACCTCGAGGTAGGCGCCGGCGTGCGCGGGATCGACGAGGTAGCCGGTGAGCTGCACGACGTCGGACAGCGAGGCTCCCGCCCGTCCGAGGATCCGCTCGATGTTGGCGAAGCACTGTCGGGCCTGGGCGGCGACGTCGTCGATGCCGACGAGCGCGCCGGTCTCGTCGACGCTGACCTGACCGGAGACCGCGATCACGTTCCCGAACCGGACGCCGGGTGACATGCCCGGACCGGCTCGACCGCCGATCACCTGCCGCCCGATCGCCGGCCGCCCGTTCGCGGGCCGCCCGTTCGCCGGATCGGACGTCACGGCCGCCGACCACCGGCCGCCTCGACGGCGCGGCCGAGGCGGCGGGCCCCTTCCCGGAGGTCACCGGATGCCAGCTCCCCGAACGCCAGGCGGAGTCCGGGCGGGTGGCCACGGTCGACCGCGAAGTAGGACGCGCTGAGGAACGTCACGCCTCCGTCGGCGGCCGCCGAACCATGCGCGACGACATCGTCGACTGCCGCGCCGGCCGGCGTGAACCACACGAAGAACCCGGCGTCCGGCACGGACCACGTGCCCGAGCCGATGCAGTGCTCGTCGAGCGCGGCGAGCAGCTCGTCGCGCTTGGCGCGGTAGAAGTCGCCGAGCACGGCGAGCCGGGCGTCGAAGCCGTCCTCGAGGAGCGCGGCGACGGCCCGTTGCAGAGCGACCGGCGAGCCGAGGTCGAGGCGCCGCCGCGCGATCGCCGCCGCGACATCCGCGCAGGCGGCGACCCAGCCGAGGCGCAGTCCGGGGGCGAGCGTCTTGCTGAACGAACCGACGTGGACCACGCGGTCACCACCCAGCTCGGCGAGCAGCGGCCGCACCGTGGCCGAGTAGCGCAGCTCGCCGTACGTGTCGTCTTGGACGACGAGGAAGTCGTGGCGCTCGGCGAGCTCGACCAAGCGGCGCCGCCGATCGGTCGCCAGCGCCGTGCCCGTCGGGCTCTGGGGATCGGCGATGGTGTACACGAGACGGGGGACCACACCGGCGCCGAGGATCTCACGGGCCAGCGCGTCGACATCGAGTCCGCCGGCGTCGAGGGGCATCGGCACGACACGGGCACCGCGATCGCGGAAGATGGCCAGCGCCCCCGGGTAGGTCAGCTCCTCGGCGACGACGACGTCGCCCGGTGCGATGAGCGCGGCGGCGACCAGCGCCAGCCCGCCCGCGCTCCCGTTGCTGACGACGATGCGCTCAGGTGTGAACGGTCGGTGGGCCCGAGCCGTCATCCTGGTGGCGATCGCCGAACGCAGGCGTTGGTCGCCGCGCGGGTCGCCGTAGGACAGGATGCCGGGTTGGGGGCGCCCGATGAGGTCGACCAGCTCCTGTTGCAGTTGGGCCTGCAGCGTCGGGTCCGGCAGCCCGCCGTGGAACGCGATCGTCGATCGCTCGACCGTCACCGGCACCGTCGCTCCCCCTCCACTCCGTGGCTGTCTCGTCGCACTGTCATCGCCCTGTCGTCGCTCGACGCCCGAATCTAGGGACATCCTCCGACGTCACACGAAGCCTGGTCGGCGGTCATGATGGGCCGCCCAAACCGGAGGAGGGTCGAATGTCCGACACGCAGCGAGTGGCGGTGGTCTCCGGTGGCGGCACCGGCATCGGCCGATCGATCGCCCGTCACCTCATGGACGACGGCATGCACGTGGTGATCACCGGGCGTCGCCAACAGGTGCTCGCCGACGCCGCCGCCGAACTGGAGGGCACGGCACCGGGCGGATCGGTGAGCTGGATGCGCTGCGACGCCGCCGATCCCGCGGACGTGCAGGCGCTCGTCGACAGCGTCGGCGAGGCGCACGGCACCATCGACGCCGTCGTCAGCAACGCCGGGGGCGCGATACGCGTGCCGACCAGCTCGCTCGAGGAGCTGGCCGACCACTGGCGCCGGACGTTCGAGCAGAACGCGCTGACGTCGGTCCTGACGACGTCGGGCTTTCTCCCGCTGCTTCGGCGCCCCGGCGGTCGGATCATCCTCATCAGCTCCATGGCGTCGAGGTCAGGGGGCGGCACGCCGGCGTACGGCGCGGTGAAGGCGATGCTCAACGGGTGGGTGCTGAACCTCGCCTCGACGTACGGACGGGACGGGATCACGGCCAACGTCGTGCTGCCCGGCTACACGCCCGACACCGAGCTGTTCGGCGACGGCATGCCCCAGGAGATGCACGACCGCATCGTCTCGCGCATCGCCGTCGGCCGCGCCGGTCGATCCGACGACGTCGGCGCCGCCGTCGCCTACTTCGTGTCGCCGGCCGCATCGTTCGTGACCGGCCAGCTGCTCGAGGTCAGCGGCGGCAACCTCCCGCCGAGCATGTGACCGCAGCGCGCCACGGTTGCCGGGTTCCCGGGTTCTGACGCTGTTCCGGGGCCAGAAATGGCGCCGGAACTCACAGAGAACGCGACGCGACGCGAGCGCAGCGAGCCACTAGTTGAGGTGCAGGCCGCCGTCGACGTGGAGGACGTCACCGGTGACGAACCGGGAGCGGTCGGACACGAGGAACAGCGCTCCCTCGGCGACGTCGCTGACGAGCCCGGTGATCTTCAGTGGCTTGCGCTTCGCCGCGGCGGCCTGGAGGTGGGGGTCCATCTGTCCGGACATGTCGGTCGACACCGCCGGCGACAGCGAGTTCACCCGGATGGCGAACTTGCCGAGCTCCTTGGCGCCGGTGAGCGTCATGGCGTGCAGCCCGGCCTTGGCCGCCGAATAGGCGACCTGCCCGACGTTGCCCCGTTCGCCGGCCCACGACACGACGTTCACGATCGTGCCACCGCCGCCCGTCTTCATCACCCGCACGGCCGCCCGGATGGCGGCGAAGGGCCCACTCAGGTTGGTGGCCAGCGTGTCGGCCCAGCGCTCGTCGCTGACACCGGTGATGAAGTTGTCGATCGCTGCGCCGGCGTTGTTGACGAGGATGTCGAGCCGTCCGTGACGCCCGACGGCGTGCGCGACCAGCTCGTCGGCGAAACCTGGGGCGCCGATGTCACCGGCGAACCACGACGCCCCGGGCAGCGTCTTCGCGACCTCCTCGCACGTCGCCTCGTCCCGCCCGTGCACGACGACCGTGGCCCCCTCGGCGGCGAACCGCTCGGCGATCCCACGGCCGATGCCGCGGGTCGACCCCGTGACGATCGCCACCTTCCAGGCCAGCTCACCCATGCCGGCGGACCCTACGCGCCCGCGCTGACCCCTCGTCCAGCGGACACCAACGTCGAGCGCACCATCTCGACGAACGACGTGACCAACGGGTCGTCGTTGCCGAGGCGCCACACGAGGAAGTCGAAGACCTCGGTGGCTTCGCCGCCGAACGGTCGGAACACCACGTCGTCACGCTGGTTGCGGCGGGCCGTGCTCGGTCGCACCGGCAGCAGGCCGAGCCCGGCGCCGACCCGGTCGAGGTACTCGGCCTCGGAGAGGACTCGTTCGTAGCGGACCGTCACGGTGACACCGTCGGCGCGCCACGGGCCGAGGTCCGGCTCGCGCGGACTGCCCGCGGGCTCGGCGTACACGATCGTCTCACCGTCGAGGTCGGCCGGCACCACGACGTCGACCGTGGCCAGCCGATGGCTCGGCGGGAGGGCGATGAGCTCCCGGCGCTCGCTGCACAACACGAGCGACGCCACCCCCGGTCCGGCGACGTCGTGCACGATCCCGACATCCGCGCTCCCCTCCAGCACGGCATCGTTGATCGGACCGCTGAACGCCTGCTCGAGCACGACATCCACCGCCGGCCGCTCGACGTGCAGGCGGCGGATCAGCTCGCCGGCCAGCTTCCCGGTCCCCGCCGAGTACATCGCCCGCAGCTGGCCGGCCCGGCCGGCGGCGACGAGCCGGGCGTCCGCGTCGAACGATTCGAGCTCGGTCACGACCCGCCGGGCCCGCGGCAGCAGCGTCGTTCCCGCCGGCGTGAGCGCGACGCGTCGGCTCGTGCGTTCGAACAACCGGACGCCGAGGTCGCGCTCGAAGTCCGACACCCTCCGGCTGAGGCTCTGCGGGCTCGTGAGGCGACGCCGCGCCGTCCTCCCGAAGTGGAGCTCGTCGGCGAGCACCACGAAGTCCTTCAAGCGTTCGACGTCCATCAGCCGGCGGACCCGCTGCGCCGCTGGGTCAACGCCGTGCTGGCCGGCAGGAACCACACCGACGGGTCGGCGCCCGACTCCACGTCGAGGCGGTACGCGTCGCCCCTCGCCGCCGACCGGGCGACATCGCTCGCCGGGTCGTGCACGTCGCCGAACGTGATGGCGTGGGTCGGACAGGCCACGACGCACGCCGGATCGAGTCCCTCGTCGACGCGGTGCACGCAGAACGTGCACTTCTCGACGACCCCGGCCCGCCGGGGTCGCACGGCCGCGGCACCGTGCCCGCCCTCCAGGCCGTGCGGCAGCACCGGCTCGTGCTCGTTCATCTCGATGGCGCCATAGGGGCACGCCGGGATGCAGTCCCGGCAGCCCGTGCAGCGATCCTCGACGATCTGGACGATGCCGTCGGCCCGCTGCACGATCGCGTCGGTCGGGCACGCCGGCAGGCAGGGGGCGTCGGCGCAGTGCGCGCAGTTGCGCACCTCGTAGTGCTTGTGGACGTCGGGGAACACGCCGGCAGACGTGTCGATCGACGGGCCACCGACCGTCACGATGCGCTGCCACCACAGGCCGAGCCCGACGCTGTTCTCCATCGTGCAGGCGACCGCACACCCCCAGCAGCCGATGCAGCGGTCGAGGTCGACGACCATCCCGAGCCGGGTCACGACGTCACGCCCTCGACCTCGACCCGCGTGTCGAAGAACGGCAGGTTGGCGTGGGTCCAGAGGAGCTCGTGGACCGGGTTGATGCGGGCCGCGGTCAGCTCCTGGACGTTGCCGTCGAGGTACTGGTGCTGCTTCCACCCCTCGCTGACGTTGCACATCCCGGGTGGGTAGTCGGGGTTCGTCACGACCTTGGCGACGACCCGGCCGCGGTCGTTGAACGCCCGTGCGACGTCGCCCGTGGACAATCCCCGACGGGCAGCGTCGTCGGGGTTCAGCTCGATCGTCGGCTCCGGCCAGACCTGCAGCGTCCACGGCGTGTTGAAGAACGTCGAGTGGGCCCGCTGGCGGACGTGGCTCTGGATCAGCACGAGCGGGAAGCGGGTCGCCGCGGCGTGGGTCGCCGAAGCCTCGTGGTCGGCGCGGTGGACGGGCAGCGCCTCGCCGAGCTCGACGAGCTCCTCGAGGTAGAACTGGACGCGGCGTGTCGGCGTCGGGAACCGGAGGTCGGCGTATTGCACGTGCGGTGCCTCGGGGCCGTCGATGCGCAACGCCCCGCCTGCGGCCATCACGTCGTCGTAGGTGACGCCGGCCAGCGCCGGGTCCGGCGACTCGTCGATCATCGAGCGGACGACGTCCTCCGGCGAGTCGGTGAACCACTCGCCGAGACCGAGACGTTGCGCGAGATCGCGCTCGATGTCGGCGTCGGGGCGCGACCCACCGACCGGATCGATGACCTTGCGGCGCACGAGCACGCTGTTGCGCGACGTCACGACGTCGCGCACCGGACTCGTCGCCTCCAGGAACGTGCTCGCCGGCAGCACGATGTCGGACCACTGCGCGGTCGTCTGCCAGAAGTGGTCGACGGTCACGACGAACTCGAGCCCGGCCACGAAGTCCTTGAGCACGTTCATGTCAGCGACCCGCTGGTTGAGCCAGTCGCCCTGGCAGAACAGCGCCCGCACGTCGAGCGGTCGCTGCCCGACCACGATGTTCGGCACCGACTCCGTCGTCGCGCCGCGCGGCAGCGGCGGCCCGGGGCCCAGCATGACCTCGCGGAAGCCGCCCCCGTGGCTCTGCACGCCGACGCCGGCACCTGGCCGACCGATCTGACCGGTGAGAGCGGCGAGCGTGGCGCCGGCCCGCGTCACGAGATCGCCGTGGAGGTACCGATCGACGCCGTAGCCGAAGCCGATCATCGTGGCACCGGCCGTGGCGATCGCGACAGCGAGGTCCCGGACGTCGGCGGCCGGCACACCGGTCTCGGATTCGACGCGCTCGGGCGGGTGCTCGGCGACGAGGCGCCGGAGCAACTCGAACGCCGGTGTGACCTCGATGCCGGCGGCGCGGAACGTGCCGTCGATCGGGACCTCCACGGCGCCCGCGTGCCCCGGAGCCGGGGGGTCGGTGGCCGCCGCGGCACGCCCGGCGACCGGGTCCCAGACGCAGTAGCCGTTGGATCCGCCCGGCTCGACATCGCGCATCCGCAGGTACCGGCCGTCGTCGGCCCGCACGAGGAGGGGGGCCACGGTGTGGCGGATCGCGAACTCACGATCGACGAGGCCGTCGGCGATCACGACGTGGAGCAGTCCGAGCATCAGAGCCAGGTCGGTGCCCGGGCGCGGCGCGACCCACCAGTTGGCGTGCATCGCCGTCGCCGAGTAGCGCGGGTCGACGACCACCAGCTGCGAACCGGCGTCGCGGGCGTCGAGCAGGAATCGCATCGACGTCATCGACGTCTCGGCCGGGTTGTTGCCCCACACGACGATCACGTCCGAGTGCACCCGATCGGGCCACTCGTTGGCGTGCTGGCCGAACATCCCCTTGTAGCCGAGCGTCGAGTTGAGTCCCATGTGCACGGCCATGTCGACGCCGCCGTAGAAGTTGCGGGTCGGCCCGAGGAGCGCGGCCAGGCGGCTGTAGTTGCCGAGCATCGACGAGCCCGACGTCCGGGTGAAGGCGATGCTCGCGGCCCCGTGCTGGTCGACGAGCCGGCGGAGACGACCGGCGACCTCGTCGAGCGCCTCGTCCCACGAGATCGGTTCGAAGCCGTCGCCGGCCTGCCCGTCGCCACGACGCCCGGTGCGCCGCATCGGCGACGGGATGCGGTCCTCGCTGTAGACCCACTGCGGCAGCGTGAGGCAGCGCACGCACGCCGCCGTGTAGCGGGGGTCGGGGAAGGCGCCCGGCTCCACCTTGACGAGCCGGCCGTCGCGCACCGTGCAGCGCAGCAGCGACCGGCCCCCGCAGTTCGCCGAGCAGACCGTGGACGTCGTGTGCTCGCTCATCGGGTCGCGTTCGCCTGTCGATAGGCCGACGGCGTCATCCCGGCGAACCCCTTGAACGCCCGGTTGAAGCCTCCGGGGCTGTCGAACCCCACCGCGATCGCGATGTCGATCACGGCGCGTTCGGTGTCGACCAGCAGCGCCATGCTGCGCAGCATCCGGGCGTGGAGGAGACACGTGCTCCACGCCATGCCGAGCGAGCCGCGGAACCGGCGGCGCATCGTCCGTTCCGACATGCCCACGGCCCGACTGACCGTTCGCGCCGTGGCCGTCGCCAGGTGGGCACGCGTCTCGTCCATGATCGCCGCCAGGACCGGATCGCTCGTGGTGACGAGTGTGGACCTCCCGTCGCCCGCGGCGTCGTCGAGCGCCAGTCGGACCAGCGTGCGGAAGTGGTCGTCGGCCTGGTCGGTCGGCGAATCGTCGAGCCGGGCGATCGGGGGGAGGAGGTATCGGCCATCCGCCGTCTCGACCTCGACCACGCCACGGCGGGCGTGTTCGATCTCGTGCAGCGGGTGGTGGTGCCACTCGGTGACGACGTCGGGCGCGATCCATTCGAGCGACCCGGCGCGGACCGACAGCGACGCGCGCAGGTCGACGTCACCAGACCTGGCCGTCGTCGGCAACTGCGTGGCCGTGGCGGCGTGGACGACCATCGCCGCCGAGCGTACCCATGACTCCATGGCCGCTCGATCCCGCCCGACGTCGACGTCGATCGCCGAACTGCTGGAGCACCCACCGCGCCTGTCGGGGCTGGGTGTCGCACGGCTTTCGATCGGTGACGCGGCCGTCGTGGTCACCGAGTGCCCAGCCGCCTTCGTCGTCAGCGCCCGCGGCCACGACACCGACTACGTCGAGGTGTTCCTGGATGGCCGGCTGCGGATCGGGCGCGCCTGGTTCCGGGCCGGCGACGTCCGCATCGTCCCTGCCGGCACGGTGTACGGGCCGCTGCGATCCGGACCCGACGGGGCGACCACGTTGCAGGTGTACGCAGGAGGTTCGGTGCAGCCGATCCCTCCTCGCTCCGACGCGAAGTTGGCGTTCGGGCCCGCGCCCGGGGCCGGCGGCACCGTCAGCGGTACCCGGTGACGTCGGCCGGTCGGCCGGCGTCTTGCACCTCGGGCACGTAGCGCCACGCGTCGGGCCGGCTGCCGTCGACGTCGGTGAACCCGTACACCTGGGCGAGCTGGCCGCTCGACGTGGTCAGGCCGTTCCAGCGAGCGACATCGGGGTCAGCGGCCAGCGCCACCACGGCCCGGCCGACGAAGTGCGGGGTCTCCGAGATCGCGAAGTGCGGTGCCACCGCCGTCGCGTCCGTCCAGTTCGCCTCGGTCACGCCGTAGGCGTCGAGCATCGCCTCCGACCGCAGCCACCCCGGCGACACCGACACGGCGGTGCCGCCGTGGGGGGCCAGCTCGTGGCCGAGGGAGAACGCCATCCGACCGACGCACGCCTTGGCCAGGTCGTAGAAGAACGACACGCGGTAGTGCTCGTCGTTGTACTCGGCCGTGCCGTCGTTGACCTCGATGACGAGGCCGCCGGGTTGCCGGATCAGCAGCGGCAGCGCGAAGTGGCTCGTGACGACATGCGTCTCGACGCCGAGGCGCAACGTGCGCAGGCCGACGGCGAGGGTCGACTCCCACACCGTGCTGTTCCACTCCATGGACTCGTGCGTGGCACCCCAGATGTCGTTGACCAACACGTGCAACGCACCCTGCTCGACGTCGATGCGGGCGACGAGGTCGCGGACCTCGTCGGGGACGAGGTGGTCGACTCTCACCGCGATGCCCGTCCCACCTGCGGCTTCGACGAGCTCGGCCGTCTCCTCGATCGTCTCGGGGCGATCCATCTCCGAGCGCCCGGCACGCGTCGAGCGCCCGGTCACGTACACCGTCGCGCCGGCCGCACCGAGCTCGACCGCGATCCCCCGCCCTGCGGCGCGCGTGCCGCCGGCGACCAGCGCGACCTTCCCGTCGAGCGCTCCTGTCATGCTCCGACCGCCACGGGCCGGGACGCGATGACTGGTGTAGTGTGTTTCATCAGTGACGACGGTAGTTGCACCCACGTGACTGGTCAAGCTGTGTTCGACAGTTACGAATACACTGGGGCCCGCGTCGCCGTCGACCTCGTGAACGCGCTCGCCGTCGACCACGTCTCCGGGCGTCCGGCACCGGACGGCGGCCAAGACGCCCACGTCGACGCCGTGCGCGCCGCCCTGAGCGTCGATCCGGCGTCGCTCGATCGCTTCCGACCGTCGGACGCTGCGGCGTTCGCCGCGCTCGGCCGCCGGCTCCGGGGCATCGTCGACGCGCTCGCCGCCGGCGACATCGACGGCGCAGCCGGCGACCTCAACGCGATGCTCGCCGAGCACCCCGCCCACCCGCACCTCGCCAAGGAGGGGGGTCGTTGGCGGCTCCACCACCATCCCGACGACGACGCGCTGATCCCGATGTGGACGGCGATCTGCGCCGAGGCCCTGGCCCGGGCGATCGGCGAGGGCCACGAGAACCGCGTCGGGACCTGCGCCGGCTCGGAATGCGACCGCGCCTTCCTCGACGAATCGAAGAACGCCCGCCGCCGGTTCTGCACCACGGCGTGCCAGAGCCGGGTCAAGGCGGCGGCGTACCGGGCCCGGCAACGAACGCCGTGAGCCGCCCTACGGCTCGCCGACCTCGATGCTGGCCGGCGGCGCGCTCGTCGCCGCCCTCGATACGGATCGCGCCCCGCGGCGCCTGCGCGTCCACGCGTGCGAGCCCGGCCTGGTCGCGGCCGCATCCGAGTCGCGGATCGTGAAGCCGAACAGACCCGCGGCGAGCAGCATCCCAGCAGCCACGACGTACGCCACCCGGTACGGACCAGCCGAGTCACCGCTGGCGGCCGAGCCGATGATCGTCGCCGTGATCGCCGTCCCCATCGCGACCGCGACCTGTCGCTGCACGTTGAACAGCGACGTCGCCCGACCCGTGTCGGCCGACGAGATCCCGGCGTAGGTCGCCGTCTGCAAGACGACGAACGATCCGCCCATGCACGCCCCGCGGGCGAAGAAGATGGCGGCGAGGATCCACATCGGCGTCGCCAGCGACGTCAGCGCCAGCGCTCCGGTCGCCAGCGCCGACAGCGACAACCCGACCGTGATGAGACGGCGGGGCCCGACCACCTGGTAGAGCCGGGCCCCGAACAGGTTGGCGACGAGGAAGATCCCGATCGCCTGCGGGGCGATGACGAGGCCGCTGGTGAACGCCGACTCGTCCCGCAAGGTCTGGAGGTACAGCGGTGTGGCGAACGTCGCTGCGAAGAAGCCGGCCGAGTTGAACGCGTTGATGACGTTGCCGGAGCGGAAGAGCCGGTCGCCGTACAGCCGCAGGTGGAGCATCGGCGCCGGCAGCCTCAACTCGACGACCACGAGCGCGACGAGGACGATCGATCCTCCGACGGCGAGGACGATGGTGCGCGGCGCCCCCCAGCCGGCGTCGGGCGCGGTCGAGATCGCCAACAGGATCATCGTCAGCGACACCGCCGACAGCACGAGACCGAGGCTGTCGAACCGGCCGACCGGCTGGGTCTCCTCGCGCAACCAGACGATGCCGAGGCCGACGGCCACGATGCCGATCGGCAGGTTCACGTAGAAGATCCACGGCCACGCGACACCGTCGACGATCGCCCCGGCGATCACCGGGCCGACGGCAGGCGCGATGACCGACACGCTGATGATCCCGATCGCCGCCTTCGCCCGTTCGGCCATCGGGAACGCGCGGTACAGCATCGCCAGTCCGACCGGTGTCAGGACGCCGCCGCCGACACCCTGCAGGACCCGGAACGCGATGAGCTGCCCGAGGCTCTGGGCGAGGCCGCACATGACCGACGCCATGGTGAAGCCGGCGAGCGCGGTCAGGAACACCCGCTTCGAGCCGAAGCGGTCCCCCAGCCAGCCGGCCAGCGGGATGACGACGGCCAGCGCCAACAGGTAGCCGATCGCGACCCACTCGATGCGGGTCGCCTCCACGCCGTAGTCGTCGGCGATCGCCGACAGCGCGACGTTCACCATCGTCGAGTCCATGACGATCATGAACGAGCCGATGACGTACACCGTCATCACCTTGGAGCGGTAGCGCACGGCGTCCTCAGCCCCCGGACGGCCCGGGCCCACCAGCGCGTCGACGGCTCATCCGTTGGACCATACGCTTGAACAGCCCCTGCTGTCGCAGCCCGACGCGACCGCTGCCGAGCGCCTCAGAGACGACCGGTGCGACGCAGCGCGTCGGGTACCCAGTCCGGCGAGCGCCGCTCACCGAAGGCGAGGAACCGTCGGCGGTCTCGGGTCCCCGCATGCTGTCGCCGAACGCGAACCGCTCGTAGAGACCGAGGTACTGGTCGATCACCCGCTTGGAGTCACGGCGGGCCCCCGGCGGAACGTCGCCCGGTCACTGACGACGAGACGTCCGAGCAGAGCGCGATCATGAAGCCGCCGCCCTGGCAGATGCCGTTGACGGCCGATACGACGGGCTTGATGCTCTGGTGCAGCGCGTCGTAGGGGATCGTCTCGATGGAGCCGGGGACACCGTCGAGGTCGAGCCAGTTGTCCGCGGAGCCCTTCCCGAGGTCGCCGCCGGGGATGAACACGTCGCCGGTCCCGGTGCTCAGCAGTCCGGCCAGGTCGGGATCGGCGTCGACGCGCTTCACGGCCGCCCGCACGCCGAAGTACATCGCCGGCGACATCGCGTTGCGGGCCTCAGGGCCGGTCGACCACGACGTGCGCGAACGGATGGTGGCGCTCGAAGCGCAGGTACGGCGTGCCGAGCCAGTCGCCAGCAGGCGGGCGCGGTGCAGCTGATGACGGATCGTCGGGCACAGGGCTCCGTTCCTCACCCCGCACGCGGCGGTCAGTCGATGAGCGAGACGAGCATGCAGCCGGCCACCGGCCCACCGCCGGCGCCCACCGCAGCGATCTCGATGTCCTTCGGGATCTGGCGGGCCCCGCCCCGACGCCACAGCTGGAGGCAGGCTTCGTGGAGGTAGCCGAGGCCGTGGAGGCGACCACCCGACAGCTGCCCGCCCTGTGTGTTGAGCGGCCGCTCACCGGACAGCGCGATGCGCTCGCCCCCCTCGAGGTACGTCCCGGCCGCACCGTGCTCGCAGAACCCGAGCGCCTCGATCCATTGCAGCGTCAGGTAGCTGAAGCCGTCGTAGAGCTCCATGAAGTCGACGTCGCCCGGCGCGATCGACGTCGACTCGTACATCGCCGCCGCGGAGTCGTGCGCGGCCATCGTCGTCAGGTCGATGCGTTGGTCCCACGTGTGGCGCTGGTACAGCGCGGCGCCGACCGCCTCGATGGTGACCGGCGGGTTGGCCAATCCTGCCGTCGCCTCGCGGCGCGAGACGATGACGGCGACCGCGCCGTCACACGGGACGTCGCAGTCCAGCAGGCACAGCGGCTCGGAGATCATCCGGGCCGCCAGGTAGTCCTCCATCTCCAGGGGCTGGCGGTAGATCGCGTCAGGATTGCCGGCCGCGTTCGCCCGACACGTCAGCGCGATCTGGCCGAGCTGCTCGCGCGTCAGGCCGAACTCGTACATGTACCGCTGGGCGTACGGAGCGATCCAGTTCGCCGCCGACGGCGCGCCGAACGGCGCCGTCCACTCGCGCATCTTGTCGGCCCGTTCTGCGGTCTGGTACATGGCGGCGCGACTGCCGCCGTGCTGGGCCGACGACTCCCACACCGAGCGGAACGACACGACGTGGTTGGCCAGCCCGTTGGTGACCGCCATCGCGGCGTCGAACGTCGGCCCGAGCTGGCCGGCGATCTCGGGGCTGCCGAGGTGCCAGCGTGTGCGCAACCCGAGGGCATCGTGCAGCTCGTTCGCGCCGGCACCGCTGAAGCCGGCGTCGGCGCGGCCACCGGGGTAGGTCGCCACGCCGTCGATGTCGTCGGGGGTCAGGCCGGCATCGGCGATCGCCCGCAGGCAGGCCTCGACGGTGAGGTCGAGCCCGGACCGCCCGAGGCGGCGACCGACCTGGGACTGGCCGATGCCCGAGATGACGGCGGCGCCGTCCAACCAGCTCATGGTGCGACCGGCGTGAACAGCGGCAGCCACACGTCGTCCCACTGCTCGAACATCACCTCGACCTCTTGGCCGATGTGCACGTCCTCGACCGCGCACCCGACGATGTTCGTGGTCAGGCGGACGTCGGGCTGCTCGGCCAGCTCGACGTAGGCCAGCACGTACGGGGGCGGGAACCCTGGGAACCACTGGTGGCGGTTGATGGTGTACGTCGCGACGGTGGCCCGCCCCGAGACGGGCTGCGGCCCGACATCCGTGCTCCGGCACCGGAAGCACGCCGGCGCCGGCGGGTGGAAGAACTTCCCGCACGCGTTGCAGTGGTGGATCAGCAACTGCCCGTCCGCCCCGCCTGCCCAGAAGGCTCCCGACTCCATGGACGGGTCCGGCAGGATCCTGAACTCCGGCCGGACGTGATCGACGTCGGACATCACACTCCCCTACGGCGGGCCGGCGGCCCGCGCCAACACCGACGCACCTTACGCAGCCTCCCGCGACAGGCCCACATCGGGCCGGATCATCGGGTCAGGAGGATCGCACCCGCGATCGGACCGCCGCCGGCAGCCGTGACGGCGACCTCGGGCGGGTGCGCCACCTGGCGCGGGCCGGCGTGTCCGCGCAGCTGCAACACGGCTTCGTGGATCACCCAGTACCCGTGCATCCGACCGGCCGACAGCTGTCCGCCGTACGTGTTCACCGGCAGCTGTCCGTCGAGGGCGATGCGCGTCGCCCCTTCGATGAACGGCCCGGCCTCGCCCCGTCCGCAGAGCCCGAGCGCCTCGAGCCAGGCGAACGTCAAGAACGTGAACCCGTCGTAGATCTCGGCGATGTCGACGTCGCCGGGGCGCACGTCGGTGCCGGCCCACAGTTGGGCGGCAGCGTCGGATGCGGCCATCGCCGGGTAGTCGGGCCGGTCGACCCAGCCGCCCAGTGACGGGCTGCCGCCGATCGACGCCACTCGCACCGCAGGGTTGGGGCAGTCGGGCTCGTGGTCTGCGGCCGACACGACGATGGCGATCGACCCGTCGACCGGTACGTCGCAGTCGTACAGCCCGATCGGTGTCGAGATCATGCGCGCCGCCATGTAGTCGTCGATCGTCATCGGCTCCTGGTAGATCGCCAGCGGGTTCAGCGCGGCGTTGCGCCGGCTGTTGACGGCCAGCCAGCCGAGCTGCTCCTTGGTCGAGCCATACAGGTGCATGTACCGCGTGGCCTGCATCCCGATCCAGTTCGCCGCCGAGTACGCGTGGCACGCCAGCAGCGGGCCCATGTCGCCCATGACGCCCCACAGCGACTCGTCGTCCGGATCGCGATCGGAGGGCGGCGCCTCGATCGTGCCGGCCATCATCAGCACCGTGCGATAGACGAGGACGTGGCGGGCCCGGCCCGATCCGACGGCGACGAACGCGCTCATGAGCGGACTCAGGAGGCCCCCGGTGTCGAACCCGCCGCCGGTGTAGCCGACATCGAGGCCGAGGTCGGCGACGACCTCGTCGAGCGGGGTGTCACCGATCGTGGCGATGCCGTCGATGTCGGTCGGCGTCAACCCGGCGTCGGCGATCGCCTGTCGCGACGCCTCGGCGGTCAGCGTGATCCCGGCGAGGCCCGTCTTGCGGCCGATCCGGGAGATGCCGATGCCGGAGATGATCGCTCGCTGCTCGACTCGTTCCGTCATCGCGCCGAACCTAGGCTGCCGCCGTGCCAGAGACCCCCACCCGGCCTGCACCGCGGGTGCTGCCGCCGCTCACCGACCGCAACCGGCCCTACTGGACGGGCGGTTTCGACGGCGAGCTGCTGATCCAGTGGTGCCCGGCGTGCGCCCGCTTCCAGCACCCGCCGCGGCGGGCGTGCGCCGCGTGCGGTGGCACCATCGAGCCGAGGGCGGTGAGCGGGAAGGGCACGATCTTCACGTTCACGATCAACGAGTACCAGTACAACCCGGCCGTGCCGCCGCCGTACGTGATCGCCGTCGTCGAACTGGTCGAGCAGGACAACCTCCGGCTGCCCACGAACATTGAGGGCGCCGACCCGGGCGACGTGCGCGTCGGGCTGCCCGTCCACGTGACGTTCGAGATCGACGCCGCGCACCCCGACCACGCCGTCCCCCTCTTCACCCTCGATTGACGGCGGATCTTCCCAACTGTTGACCTGAGCGGACGAAAACTGTCCACCTACGTCAACAGTTGGGGAAATCGGACAGTGGGGGTGGGGGCGGGGTCAGGCGGGGGCGGGGATGCCGATGGTCTTGATCTCGAGGAACTCCTCGAAGCCGAGCACGCCGTGCTCGCGACCCAGTCCGCTCTGGCGGTAGCCGCCGAACGGGGCATCGGCGGCGAACCAGTTCCCGCCGTTCACCGAGATCGTGCCCGCTCGGACCTGGCGGGCGACGCCCAGCGCGCGGTCCTGGTCGGCGCTGACGACGGACCCGTTGAGGCCGAAGATCGAGTTGTTGGCGATGTCGACTGCCTCGGCATCACCGTCGTACGGGATCACGCTCAGGACGGGCCCGAAGACCTCCTCCTGCGCGATGCGGTGATCGGGGTCGACGTCGGTGAACAGGGTCGGCTCGACGTAGTAGCCCTTCGCCAGGTGCTCGGGGGCATGACCGCCGAGCGCCAGCGTGTCCTGCGCGCTGCCGGCCTCGATCAGGGACAGCACCCGCTCGTGCTGGCGCTTGTTGATCAACGGGCCGTACAGGTTGCCGTCGACCGTCGGATCCCCGTAGGGGATGTTCCGCATCGTCTCGAGGGCGACCGCGACACCCTCGTCGTACTTCGAGCGGGGCAGCAGCAGGCGGGTGTTGATGGTGCAGCCCTGCCCGGCGTTGATGCACACGCTGGTCGCCACACCGATCACCGCGGCGGCGATGTCGGCATCGTCCAACACGATCGCGGCTGACTTGCCGCCGAGCTCCAGGCACACCTTCTTCAGCGTCTCGGCGCCGTTGCGCATGATCAGTCGGCCGGTGCCGGTGGACCCGGTGAAGTGCACGCAGTCCACCCGGGCGTCGGTGGTCAGCTGCTCGGCGACGGAGTTGTCCAGTGTCGTCACGACGTTGATGACACCGGGCGGGATGTCGGTCTTCTCGGCGATCAGCTTCCCGATGATCGAGCCCGACCACGGCGTGTCGGGCGCCGGCTTCAGGATCACGGTGCAGCCGGACACGAGGGCCGGGACGATCTTGGCGAGGTTGAGGTAGAAGGGCGCGTTCCACGGCGTGATCGCCGCCACCACACCGATCGGCTCGCGGCGCACGATGCGATCGCTCTTGGTGCCGAAGCGCTCGATGAGGCCGAGCGAGTGCTCGTACTGGTACGTACGGCCCGTCTCGATGTGGGCCGGCATGAAGTGGTCGATCGGGTCGTCGACCTGGATCGCGCCCATCGCGTTCGTGGAGCCGTTCTCGGCGGTCAGCGTCGCCCGCAACGTCTCGCGGTACTCGTCGAGGGCGGCGCGCAGCTGCAGGAGGCACGACACCCGGAAGTCGAGGTCGTTCGCCCATGCCGACTCGTCGAACGCCCGTCGGGCGCTGGCGATGGCCCGCTCCATGTCCTCCACGGTGGCGTCGGCAGCGACACCGATGACCTCCTCGGTCGCCGGGTTGACGTTGTCGTAGACCCGCCCCCCCGTCGCCCCGACGAGCTCCCCGTCGATCAGCATCCGCTGCTCGGCATCGATCCCTGCTGCTGCACTCATGTTCACTCCACTCTCGCCGAAAACGGTCCAGGTCGAACGGTCCCCCGCGGCACGCTACCGCTCCGTCACGACATGAGCCAACAGGCCACCTATGGTCCCCGCCATGACACATCGAGTGGGGATCATCGGCGTCGGGTGGGGCGCGATCGTGCACGCGCCCGCATACCAACTGGTCGACGACTACGAGGTCGTGGCGATCTGCGGCCGCAACCCCGAGCGGCTTGCCGCCGGCGCCGCCCGCGCCGGCATCACGGACACGTCCGACGACTGGGAGTCGTTCGTGCAGCGCGACGACATCGACGTGATCTCGATCTCCACGCCGGTGCCGGCTCACCATCCGATGACGCTCGCCGCCCTTGCCGCCGGCAAGCACGTCCTGTGCGAGAAGCCGCTGGCGCTCAGCCCGCAGCAGTGCGCGGAGATGGTCGACGCGGCCGCCGCGTCGGGCAAGGCGACGGCGACGTGCTTCGAGCTGCGCTGGACGCCCGAGCGCTCGACCGTGCGCAAGCTCGTCGGCGAGGGTCTGGTCGGCGACCCGTACTACGTGCGACTCACCCAGAGCCTCGGCGTCTGGCACCCGACCCACAAGAACCAGGCGCTGTGGATGTACGACATCGACGAGGGCGGCGGCTACCTGATGGGGCTGGTGGCCCACGACATCGACTTCGTCAGCTCGCTGTTCGGACGCCCGGTCCAGGTGTGCGCCGACGTCCGGACCGCGGTGCCGACGCGTCCGCTCCCCGACGGCTCGACGCTCCACGTCACGGCCGACGACACGTCGGCGCTGATCCTGCGGCTCGACTCTGGCGCCATGGCGGTCCTGACCGCCTCGGCGGTCGGCGTGCATGCCTACGGCGCGGTGTTCGACGCGTTCGGCACCAACGGGACGATCTCGGGGCCGATCGGGTCGCGCGCCGGCGCGTCCACCATCCGCGCCGCCCGCGCCTCCGACGACGGGTTGCAGGACGTCACCGTCGACGACCGGCTGCCGCGCAGCGGCCGACCGCTCCCCCAGCGCAGCGCGGCGGGCCCGATCAGGGCAATGGCCCTCATGCTCGAGGACTGGTTGCCGGCGCTCGACGGCGGCGCGACGCCGGTCCCGATCCCGTCGTTGGCCGACGGCATGCTCGTGCAGGCGGTCATCGCCGCGGCCCGGGAGTCCGCCGCTGGCGCCGGCTGGGTCGCGATCCCGTGATCCGACCCCCACACGACAGGGAGGTTCGGGTCCTTGTCGCAACACACCTGTCCGGTCTCGTCGCGGTAACGTAGCCGGTGGTCCGTTGAGCTGGGAACGACACGCATCTGGGGGTTGGCCGGTGACCACGCACGAGTCCGACACGATCGTCACCGACGGGTGCCCGGTCGCCAACTACGGCGACGTCAACCGGCGCGGGGCGAGCGTCAGCGCGTTGTGGCACTTCGACAACTTCGACGAGCACCGCGAGCGCTCGCCGATCTGGCAGGGTGACGCCAACGGCCACGAGTTCTTCATGCTGACGCGGATGAAGGACATCCGAGCGACGTTCCAGAACCACGCCGTGTTCTCGAACTCGTCGGTGTCCCCGGAGGATCCCGACCCCCCGTACAAGTGGATCCCCGAGATGCTCGACCCCCCGATCCACACCAAGTGGCGCCAGCTCCTCGGTCCCCTGTTCTCGCCCGCCGCCATCGCCGCGCTCGAACCGCGCGTCCAGGCCCGCTTCGACGAGATCATCGACGAGATCGCCGGTCGTGGCGAGTGCGAGTTCGTCCAGGACGTCGCGCTCAAGTTCCCGAACGTCATCTTCATGGGCCTCATGGGCCTGCCGGTCTCCGACGCGGACCTGTTCGGCGAGTGGGAGACGGCGATCCTGCACGGGGGCCGGGGCACCAGCCAGCAGGGCCGCCTCGACGCGATGAACGAGGTGGTGCAGTACTTCGACGCGCTCATCGCCGAGCGCCGCAGGAACCCGCAGGACGACATCGTCAGCCGCTCGCTGTCGTGGGAGATCGACGGAGCGAAGGTCACCGACGAGGACCTCCATGCGATGTGCCTGCTGCTGTTCATGGCCGGCCTCGACACGGTCGCCCAGCAGCTCACGTACTCGTTCTTCCACCTCGCCACGCACGACGACGACCGCCGCCGGATCGTGGCCGACCCCTCGCTGATCCCGTCGGCGACGGAGGAGTTCCTGCGCTACTACTCGTTCGTGACGCCGGCCCGGAAGGTCATGAGCGACACCGAGGTCCGGGGCTGCCCGATGCACGCCGGGCACATGGTCTACCTGCCGCTCGTCTCGGCCAACCGGGACACCGATGAGTTCGATCGCGCCGACGAGGTCGTGATCGACCGCGCCGACAACCGCCACATCGCGTTCGGCGCCGGCCCGCACCGCTGCCTCGGGTCGCACCTCGCCCGCCAGGAGCTGCGCATCGCGTTCGAAGGCTGGCACCGCCGGATCCCCGAGTACCGCCTGAAGCCCGGTGTCGAGATCCACGAGCACGGGGGCCAGGTCGGCCTCGACAACCTCTCGTTGATCTGGGACGTCTGAGTTCACCACCGGCCGCCGCGGCTGCGACGATCGTCCGATGAGCTCTGACGCCGGGCGCGGCGCGCCCATCGGGCCGCTGCGCGGCACGAGGGTCCTCGACCTGACCCGCTTCCCCCCTGGCGCGTACTGCACCAACGTGCTGGCCGACCTCGGCGCGGACGTCATCCGCCTGGAGTCACCGAGCGCGACCGGTCAGCCGAGCCTCGTCGTCGGCCAGGTCGGCCTCGGCAAGGCCAAGCGCTCGGCGACGCTCAACATGCGACACGCCCGGGCCAACGAGGTGCTGGCGCGATTGTGCGGCGCGGTCGACGTGCTGGTCGAGAACAACAACCCGGGTGAGCTCGAACAGCGCGGCTACGGCTACCCACACGCCGCCGCCGACCACCCGGGCTTGATCTGGTGCTCGATCACCGGGTTCGGCCAGGACGGCCCGAACGCCGACCGGGCGGGCCACGACATCACCTACACCGCCCACTCCGGGCTGCTCGGCGCGCTGGAGCCGTCGCTGCCGTGGCAGCCGCGGGCGATGCTCGCCGTGCCGATCGGCGCCGTCTTCGCGGCAACCGGGATCATGGCCGCGCTGCTCGAACGGGCCACGACGGGCGCGGGGTGCCAGCTCGACATCAGCCTGACCGAGGCGGCGACATGGCTGGCCGGCGGGCTCGACGGCGGGTTCACCGGCAGCGCCATGGGCGGTGGGGTGCCGATCAACGCCAACCGCCGGCTGTACCTGTGCGCCGACGGGCGCTTCGTCACCGTGGCGGCCGCCGAACCGCGGACGTGGCGAGCCCTGTGCGCGGGGCTCGGCCGACCCGAGCTGGCCGACACGGTCGCTTCCGACGACGACCAGCAGGCGATGCTCGTCGAGCAGCTCGGCGACGTGTTCGCGACGCGACCGGCGGCCGAGTGGGTCGACCTGCTCGGTCCGCTGGGGGCCGCCGTCGGTGCGGTCAACGTCGGCCCGCAGGTCGTCACCGATCCGCACAACGTGGCCCGCGGCACGATCGTGGAGATCGACGGCGTGCCGGTCCCGGCCAACCCGATCCGCATGCGCGACGCGTCGGGGGTGCTGACGACGACGGCGGTGGCGTCGCCGGCGACGGTCGGTGAGCACACCGACGCCGTGCTCGCCGAGGCCGGCTACAGCTCCGCCGACATCGAGGCGCTGCGAACCGCCGGCGTCGTGTGACGTGTCGCGTGACGGTGTCGCGTGACGGGCGCCCCCGGCCGCGATCAGTAGGGCGTGACGGCGGGGTCGTCGACCGAGCTGGCCCCGATGCGGGCCGCCGCTGACTGCGCCTTGGCGGCCGCCGGCACGCTGGCCGATGCCGCGGCGAGCCCGAACACCGGCATGTTGGCGTAGACCGCCTCGTACTCGCCGGCCCGGACCTTGAACGTCTCGTGCCAGATGCCGACGTCGCCGGACTTCCCCACCGCCCGGTTGAATGCCCGCCACGGCTCGAGGTGCGGCAGATCCTTGTCGCGGGCGAAGCGGTCGAGGTCCTCGAACGTGCGCCAGTACTGCACCAGGATCGTCGTTCGACCGAGCCAGTTCTGCCCGCCGAGGCATCCGAGCTCGGGGTGCTGACGGATGACCGCCAGCATCTTCGGCATGGCTACGAAGACCGGGCCCCACCGATGGACCTTCCACGGCTTGTTGAAGCGCATGCCGATCATGAACACGACGAAGTCGCCCTCGATGTCGGCGCTGAACCGGCCGGGTTGGATGCCCATCGACCGAGCGTAATTGCCACGGCGACACCGCGCGCCGACGAGCGCGCCGGCGCACGCATCCCGGCCCGGCCGGTCGCCTACCGTCTTCGACATGACGCCGGAGGAGATCGCCGACCTCGCCCACCTGCGCCGGGCACGCGACCTCATGGACCGCGACTACGCACAGCCCCTCGATGTCCCGGCCATGGCCCGGGCCGCCCTCATGTCCGCCGCTCACTTCTCGCGCAAGTTCCGCGCCGCGTATGGCGAGACGCCGTACTCGTACCTCATGACGCGACGCATCGAGCGGGCGAAGGCGCTGCTGCGTCAGGGGAGCTCGGTCACCGACACCTGCGTGGCCGTGGGCTGCACGTCTCTCGGCTCGTTCAGCTCCCGCTTCACCGAGATCGTCGGCGAGACCCCGTCGCAGTACCGGGGGCGCGACCACCGCGACCTCGAGGTCGTTCCGCCCTGCGTGACCATGGTCGCGACGCGACCGCGCCGCAGCCCGGTCCGGGCCTGAGCCCTGCCTCCCGCGCCGCCAGCCGCCGACACCGACACCGACACCGAGCAGGATCGGAGAAGCACACGACGGCTCGTTGCTCGTACGGTCGTCGCATGACAGTCACCGTGTCCCAGATGTTCATCCCCGTCGACGACCCGGATGTCGCCCTCGGCTTCTACCGCGACGCGCTCGGCCTCGAGGTCCGCATGGACGTCCCGGCAGACGGCTTCCGCTGGGTCACCGTCGGCGCGCCGGGCCAGGACGTCGGCATCGTGTTGTTCCAGCCGCACGGGGGGCGTTCGCAGGCCGAGGGCGACGCCCTCCTCACGCTCGTGACCCAGGGTTCGCTGCAAGCGGCGATCTTCCGCGCCGACGACCTCGATGCGACGTTCGAGAAGGTGCGGGCGTCGGGTGCCGAGGTGCTCCAGGAGCCGACGTCCCAGCCCTGGGGCGCGCGCGACTGCGCGGTCCGCGACCCCTCCGGCAACCTCGTGCGCATCGCCCAGGCCTGACCGTTGGCGACCCCGATGCCGGCGCGCCACGTCGCCGACACCCACGACCTGATTCGCGTCCAGGGGGCGCGGGTGAACAACCTCAAGAACATCAGCGTCGAGCTCCCGAAACGCCGGCTGACCGTGTTCACGGGCGTGTCCGGCTCGGGCAAGAGCTCGCTGGTGTTCGGCACGATCGCCGCCGAGTCGCAACGCCTCATCAACGAGACCTACAGCGCCTTCGTGCAGGGCTTCATGCCGTCGCAATCGCGACCGGACGTCGACGTCCTCGAAGGGCTGACGACGGCGATCATCGTCGACCAGGAGCGGATGGGCTCCAACCCGCGCTCGACCGTCGGCACTGCAACGGATGCCAACGCGATGCTGCGCATCCTCTTCAGCCGCCTGGGCCAGCCGCACATCGGATCCCCCCAGGCGTTCTCCTTCAACACCGCGACGGTCAGCGGGGCCGGGGCGATCACGTTCGAGAAGGGCGGGGAGCAGACGAGGGAGAAGCGCTCGTTCACGCGCGCCGGGGGCATGTGCCCGCGCTGCGAGGGCTTGGGATCGGTGACCGACTTCGACCTCGCACAACTGTACGACGACAGCAAGTCGCTGAACGAGGGTGCGCTCACGATCCCCGGCTACAGCGTCGACGGCTGGTACGGCCGCATCTTCAGCGGCTGTGGCTTCTTCGACCCCGACAAGCCGATCGGCAACTACACCAAGACCGAGCTCCGCGACCTGCTGTACAAGGCGCCCACCAAGATCAAGGTTGACAACATCAACCTGACGTACGAGGGACTGATCCCGAGGATCCAGAAGTCCTTCCTGTCCAAGGACGTCGACTCGATGCAGCCGCACGTCCGCGCGTTCGTGGAACGGGCGGTGACGTTCGCCGCCTGTCCGGAGTGCGAGGGCACCCGGCTCAACGAGGCGGCTCGATCGTCGAAGATCGACGGGATCAGCATCGCCGACGCCTGCGCAATGCAGATCAGCGACCTGGCCGACTGGGTGCACGGTGTGGACGAGCCATCCGTGGCACCGCTGCTGGACTCGCTGCAGCACACCCTCGACTCGTTCGACGCGATCGGGCTGGGCTACCTCTCACTGGCCCGGTCGACCGGCACGCTGTCGGGAGGCGAGGCCCAGCGCACCAAGCTGATCCGCCAGTTCGGCTCATCGCTCACCGACGTGACCTACGTGTTCGACGAGCCGACGATCGGCCTGCACCCGCACGACATCCAGCGGATGAACGACCTGCTGCTGCGGCTCCGGGACAAGGGCAACACCGTCCTGGTCGTCGAACACAAGCCGGAGGTGATCGGCATCGCCGACCACACCGTCGATCTCGGTCCCGGTGCCGGCTCGGCCGGTGGCGAGGTGGTGTTCGAGGGAACGGTCGACGGTCTGCGGGCCAGCGGCACGCTGACCGGGCGCCACCTCGACGACCGCGCCGCCCTCAAGGCGAAGGTGCGCCCGCCCACCGGCACGCTGGAGATCCGCGGGGCGACGGCGAACAACCTGCAGGACGTGGACGTCGACATCCCACTCGGGGTGCTGACGGTGGTGACCGGCGTGGCCGGGTCGGGGAAGAGCTCGTTGATCAACGGCTCGGTGGCGGGACGTGACGGGGTGGTGTCGATCGACCAGGCTGCGATCAAAGGCTCGCGACGGAGCAACCCGGCGACGTACACCGGGCTGCTCGACCCGATCCGCAAGGCGTTCGCGAAGGCCAACGGCGTCAAGCCGGCGCTCTTCAGTGCCAACTCGGAGGGCGCCTGCCCCACCTGCAACGGGGCCGGCGTCATCTACACCGACCTGGCGATGATGGCCGGCGTGGCCACCGTCTGCGAGGAATGCGAGGGGAAGCGGTTCCAGGCCGAGGTCCTGGAGTACCAGCTCGGCGGGAAGGACATCAGCGAGGTGCTGGCGATGCAGGTCACCGAGGCCGTGACGTTCTTCGGGGCCGGCGACGCGAAGACGCCGGCCGCCCACAAGATCGTGGACCGGCTCGCCGACGTCGGGCTGGGCTACATCAGCCTGGGCCAGCCGCTCCCGACGTTGTCCGGCGGCGAGCGGCAGCGGCTCAAGCTGGCCACCCAGATGGCCGAGAAGGGCGACGTCCTGGTCCTCGACGAGCCGACCACGGGCCTCCACCTCGCCGACGTCGAGCAGCTCCTGGGATTGCTCGACCGGCTCGTCGACTCCGGCAAGTCGGTGATCGTCATCGAGCACCACCAGGCGGTCATGGCGCACGCCGACTGGATCATCGACCTCGGCCCCGGCGCCGGCCACGACGGCGGCCGGATCATCTTCGAGGGCCTACCGGCCGATCTCGTCGCCGAGGCCTCCACCCTGACCGGCCAGCACCTCGCGACCTACGTCGGCACCTGACCGAGGCGGACGGCTCCGACCACCTGGAGCTCGCCGATCGAGATCGACAGGACGGCTCGC
>JBEVOM010000202.1:0-24484 GCA_040507575.1 Ilumatobacteraceae bacterium | reverse complement strand
AGGGGGATGGCCAGGACGACGAGGAACAGCGGGAGGACCTGGGTCCGCTGGCGGCTCAGGATGCCGAAGTTGTTGACGGCCGAGAACGCGAACACGAACATCAACGTGTACGAGACGGCGAACGCGACGTACGGGATCTGGACGACGGCCCGCGGCACCCGCACGATGCGGCGCCACGAGCCGATCGAGACGAGCAGCAGCACGAACCCTTCTGCGGACGCGGCGAGCGCCTGGGCGTTGCCGGCCTCCCACGGGAACGGACGGAACAGCACCGACACGAGGGCAGACGGGTACTCCGCCGGCGATGTCAGCCGTGTCGACTCGAACTCCGAGCCGCCCGTCGACGACTGGTCGGTGGTGCGGTCGAGCACGGTGTCGACGGAATCACCGCTCAGCTCGGTCACGTCGCCGACGTTGAAGAACGACGCGGCGGTCGTCACGACGACCGCACCGATGCCGATCATGGCCGCCAGCCCGATGATCCGACCGAGCAGCCCGAGGCGCGAGTCCCGCCACGACCGGCGGCGCAGCACGAGGGCGAGGAACAGCGCCCCGAACGCGAACAAGCTGATGTGGGGGCGCACGGCGGCCGTACCGGCGAGCCCGACGACCAGGACCAGGTAGCCGTGCGGGCGGTACGTCAGCACGAGACTGGCGCCGTACGCCACGATCCCGAGCGTGAAGAGCATCCATGACTCCTTGCCGATGCTCGACGGCCAGTACAACAACGACGGCAGGAAGAACACGAGCAGGCCGTAGCGCCAGTGATCGCCCCCGGGCACGGCGATGCGGAAGGCGCGGTAGAAGAGGAACACGCCCCAGAACCCGAGCCAGCCGTACAGCAGGAAGCCGCCGAGCTTCGTCGGACCCGTCACGATGTACATGAGGCCGGTCGTCAGGCGGACGAACTCGGTCCCGATCAGCTCCGGCACCTCGTCGTGCACGACCCGATCCCAGTTGCCGTCCCAGAAGGCCGCGGCGAGCCGGGAGCCCGAACCGTGGTAGCCACCGGCGTCGGCCCGGCCGCCGTACACCTCGAACGTCACCGCGTACCGCAGCAGCGTGCCGATCATCTTGGCGAAGAAGGCGCAGAACAGCAGTCGCGTCGTTCGCCTGCCCGGGTCGGCGCGACCGGCCCGTTCGAGGATCGGGATGCTGACGAGCACGAGCACGGGACCGATGACCATCGCACCCCAGATGTCGTAGGAGATGTGGCTCATCGACCACACCAGCACCACGATGTAGGCGACTGCCGCGATGCCCCCGCACACGGCGATGCTGCGGTAGCGCCCCACCGAACCGGTCAGCGGACGGGACATCGGGCCAGGGCCTGGTCGTACACAGCTTCGATGCGTCGCACCGCGCTCGCGAGGTCGAACCGCCGAGCGCGGACCACCGCGGCTGCCCCGAGACGTCGGCGCCGTCCCTCGTCGGCGAGCAGCTCGCCGAGCGCGCTCGCCAGCCGGGCGGGGTCGGCCGGCGGGACGAGGACACCGTCGACGTCGTCGGTCACGACCTCGGGGATCCCACCGACGGTCGTCGCGACGCACGCCAACCCGGCCGCCATCGCCTCGAGCAGCGCGATCGGCAGGCCCTCGAAACGGGAGCTGACCACGAAGACGTCGAACGCCGGGAGGATGTCGGCCACGTCGTGGCGCGACCCGGCGAGGACCACGGCACCGTCGAGGCCGAGCGCCGAGACGAGCTCGCGGATCTCGACGTCCCGCGGACCGGTGCCGACGACGACGAGGCGGGCCGCGAGTCCCTCCCGCCGCAGCACGGCGAGGGCTCGGAGCATCGTGTCGTGGTCCTTCTTGGCCGTCAGGTTGCCGACCATCCCGACCACGGGCTCGTCAGCCCCCAGGCCGAGCAGGGCCCGGGCCGCCGATCTGGATGGTGGCTCGCCGGACGATGTCACCTCGACGCCGTGCAGGACGACATCGACGGGGACCCGTGACCTGATCGACGCGGCAACACCCTCGGAGACGGCGATCACGGCGCCGTTCCGGCGGTACGTGATGCGGTTGGCCCACCGCGTGAGCGGGCGGTAGCGGTCCCACAGGTTGTGTTCCGTGTGCACGATCACCGGCCCGCGACGACCGAACGCGCAGCGGGCGATGGCCGCCGGCAGCGGCATGTGCGTGTGGACGATCGAGATGTCGTGCTGGCGCACCAGGCGTCGCATCCGCCAGATCCAGACGACACTCGTGGGTCGCGGTGCGTCGAGGCACCGGACCGGGACGCCCGACTCGAGGATCTCACCGACGAGGGCGTCCTTCCACGGCAACAGGTAGGCGACCTCGGGACGGAAGCGAGCCGGGTCGAGCAGCCGCACGGCGCCCGCGATGAGGCGCTCGGTGCCGCCGAGGCCGAGTCCCTTGGTCAACATCAACACCCCGACCGGGCTGTCGCCACTTGCTGCGTCCACGCTCGCTTCGCCGTCCACGCCGTCTGGCGGCAACG
Source organism: Ilumatobacteraceae bacterium (assembly GCA_040507575.1). Classification (GTDB taxonomy): domain Bacteria; phylum Actinomycetota; class Acidimicrobiia; order Acidimicrobiales; family Ilumatobacteraceae; genus JALZMG01. The sequence goes on along the minus strand of JBEVOM010000202.1, from coordinate 22,021 downwards.
TTACGTCCCTGGTCCCGGTCGGTCGACCGTCACCGCGGTGCCATCTCGGCGATCAGCTCGGCCCATGGACCGGCCACCACCCCGATCTCGAACCGGTCGAGGCACCGTTGCCGTCCGGCCGCGCCCATCGCGGCGGCGTCGGCGAGCACCCTGCGCATCGCCGCGCCGAACGCCGGGACGTCGCCACTGCGCACCAGGCAGCCGGTCTCGCCGTCGGCGACGATCTCGCCGACCCCCCCGACGTCGTAGGCGACGACCGCCCGCGCCCGCAACCCGGCTTCGACGAGGATCCCCGGCATCCCCTCGGTCGTGCTCGTCAGCACGACGGCGTCCGCGGCCGCGAGCACCGACGAGACATCGTCGAGCGCCCCGAGGAACCGCACCCGGCCGGCAGCCCGCCGCGCCGCACGTGCCTCCAGCGCCTCCCGGTCGGGCCCGCTGCCCGCGACGAGCAGATGCAGGCCGCGTACGTCGGCGACCGCCTCGACGGCGTGGTGGACGCGCTTCTCGGCCGTCAGCGAGCCGGCGTAGGCGACGACGGCAGCGTCAGCGGGCAGGCCCAGCGCCTGGCGGGCGCGCTGCCGCTCGGCGTCGCCGGCCGGCGGGCAGCGGCGACCGTCGACGCCGTTCGGCACGACCCGGATCCGGTCCGCCGGCACCCCGTGGTGCTCGCGCACGGCGTCGGCTGCCCCGGGCCAGAGCACGACGACGAAACGGGCCCGGCGCATCGCGACCGTCGTGCGCATCCGGCGCAGGCCGCTCGCCGACCACGCTCGGGGGTCGCCGATGCTGCGGTACGCGAACGGCACACCGGTCGCCGCCAGGCTGACGGCGCACGCCGGCAGGGTCCGTGACCCGTGGGCGACGACGGCCGGCGCCCCGGTCGAGCGCACCTCTCGGCGCAACGCCCGCAGCGTCGCGACGTCCAACGGACGACGGCCCAGCACGGGCACCGGGAGTGCGGCCTCGGCGTCGGCGGCGCGCAGGGCGACGAGCCGGTTCGGCTGCCCACGCCTCGTCAGCTCACCGACGAGGTCCTGGGAGAAGACCTCGGCGCCACGCCGCTGCGACGACACGATGACGTGCAACGTCGGCGGGTCGACCGGCCCGCTCATCGAAGTCCCGGCGGGCGTCCGACACGTGCGTTGCGCCCACTGCGGGGAGCGGTCATGATCGGGCCTGGCGACGGTGGACGATGGACCGAGGAGCGGGCGTGGAGGCAGTCGAGGGACCACCGGCGGAGCTGCTGTTCCACCGGCCGGTGCGCCCGATCGTGATGCTGCGGGAGCTGTGGAGCAGGCGCGAGCTGATCCTCGTCCTCGTCGAGCGCGAGCTGCGGGCGCGGTACAAGCAGACCCGCATCGGGTTCGCCTGGGCGCTGGTCACGCCGTTCGTCATGATGGTCGTGTTCACCGTGTTCTTCAAGCGGGTCGCTGACGTCAAGACGTTCGGCATCCCGTACCCGTTGTACTCGTACGTCGGTCTGCTGGCGTGGACGTTCTTCTCCGGCGCCCTGTCGAAGGGTGCCGTGAGCATCACCCAGAACCTCACGTTGCTCAACAAGGTGTACTGCCCGCGTGAGGTGTTCCCCATCTCGTCGGTCGCCACGGCCGGCGTGGACACGTTGATCGCCACGGTGATCCTGGGCGTCCTCTTCGTCGTCTACTGGTTCGCCCCCGCGGCCACGTCGTACTGGGTCCCGTTGCTGTTCCTGGTCCAGCTCGCCTTCACGGTCGGCCTCACGATGTTCCTCGCCGGCCTGATCGTGTACGTGCGCGACATCCGCCAGGTGCTGCCGATGCTCCTGCAGCTCGGCCTGTTCGCCACGCCCGTCGGCTACGGGCTCGAGGTGATCCCCGAGAGCTGGTGGCCCGTCTACTCGGCGCTGAACCCGCTGGCCCCGATCATCGACGGCTACCGCCGCTGCGTCCTGTTCGGGTTGCCCCCGCGCCTCGACCTCGTCGCCATCGCTGCCGTGAGCAGTGCCGTCATCCTCGTCGCGGGCTACCTGTCGTTCAAGCGCATGGAGACCGGCTTTGCCGATGTTGCCTGACGGCACGATCGTCGCCGCCGACCTCTGGAAGCGGTTCCGGGCCGATCCGTCGCGACAGTCTCTGCGGGCCCGCGCCAGCAACGTCAAGCGCCACATGCGCGGCCGCGGTCGGCGCGGCTGGCGGTGGGCCCTGCAGGACGTCGACGTGCGCATCGAGCCCGGCGAGTCGATCGGACTCGTCGGCATCAACGGCTCGGGGAAGTCGACGCTGCTCAAGATCCTGGCCCGAGTGATGTACCCGTACGCCGGCAACGTCGACGTCGTCGGCCGGACCGGGGCGTTGATCGAGGTGCGGGCCGGCATCCATCCCGAGCTCACCGGGCGCGAGAACATCCACCTGTACGGCACGCTGCTCGGCCTGCCGCGCAGGATGGTCGCCTCCCGCTTCGACGAGATCGTGGAGTTCGCCCAGCTCGAGGATGCCGTCGACCGCCAGGTGAAGTTCTACTCGAGCGGCATGCAGATGCGGCTCGGCTTCGGTGTGGCCGCGTTCCTCGAGCCCGACGTCCTGCTCGTCGACGAGGTGCTGGCCGTCGGTGACACCGGCTTCCAACAACGCTGCATCGACCGCATGCGGGCGATGCTGAGCGAGGGCACGACCGTTGTGTTCGTGTCGCACGACCTGGCGTCGGTCGAGAGCATCAGCGAGCGGGCCCTGTGGTTGCACGGCGGGAAGGTGCAAGAGGACGGTCCGGTCCGCGACGTGCTGGCGGCGTACCGCCAGGCGCTCGAGCACGTGTCCGAGCTGACGGCCGACAACGACGGCATCGTGCAACTCGTCAAGGCGCGGGTCGTCGCGTCCGAGGGTGACCTGCTGCGCACCGAGGAGCCAGCCGACGTCACGCTGGTGCTGCGCAGCTCCCAACCGGCCGCCGGTCGGGTGTGCATCGGGTGCAGCGAGGGACCAGCCTCGCCGATCTTCCTGCTGCGCCACGACATCCACCTGCCCGACGACGGCGAGGTCGAGGCGCACTGCCACATCGAGCACCTCCCGCTGCCCCGTGGTCGCTACTTCCTGTGGGTCGGGGTGTTCCTGGCCCGCGGTGAGCTGCTCGGATGGCAGCCGGCGGCCCACTTCGACGTCGCCGGGCCCGATCTCGACATGGGGCCGCCGGGCATCGGACGGCTCTCCCCGGTCCACGTCGCGGCGTCCTGGCAGGTCGGCGAGCGGTGACAGCGGCGTGGGCTGCGTCCGGGCGGCCCGCGGTCGTGTTCGTCAGCGTGCCGACCGGCATCGGGGGTTCGACGCGGTCGCTGGCGACCGTGCTGCGCCACCTCGACGGGACGGTGCGGATCCTGGCCGGTCCGTCCACCGGGCGGTTCGTCGGCCTGGTACGCGATGACGAGGCCCTCGACGTCCACCTGCCGATCGTGTCGAGTCGGCGTCCCCGGCCGCCGCGGCGGCTGTGGACGGCGCTGCGCCTCGCCGCGTTCGCCACGCGCCATCGCCGACACCTCACGGCGATCCACGCCAACGGTCTGAAGGAGCTCAGCCTGTCGCTCCCGGCGGCCGTGCTCAGCCGGGTCCGGCTCGTCGTGTGGATCCACAACTTCGCCCTCCCGCCGTCCGTGCTGCGCTTCGGCTGGCTGTGGCGGCTCGTGCTGCCCCGCGCCGACGTCCGCTGGGCCGCCGTGTCGCCGCTGGCCCGCGACCTCGCCGTCGACGCCGGGCTGACGACGGAGGCGCAGGTGGAGATCGTGCCCAACCCGATCGACCCCGCCGACGTCGTGGCCGTCCAGCGGCCCGACCGCAGCTCGGCGGACCGCGTCGCCGTCGCCTACCTCGGCGCTCCTCGTCACTACAAGGGGTTCGAGCTGCTGCCCACCATCATCGACGCCCTCGGGGTCCGCGACGACGTCGAGTGGCTCGTCTTCTCGCAGGCCACCGACGACGACCTGGCATCGACGTGGCGCCGCCTGAGCGCGCTCGCCGTCGCAGGACGTGTGTCGCTCGAGGGCAAGCACCCCGACGTTCGCGAGGTGTACGCCCGCTGCGACGTCGTGGTCTGCCCATCCCTGCTCGAGTCGTTCTGCCGGGTGGCCGCCGAGGCCATGCTCAACGGCATCCCGGTCGTCGGCAGCGACCTCGCGCCCATCGAGGCCCTCCTCGGGTCCGACGCCGCGGGCCTGCTGTTCCCCGCCGGCGACGTCGCGGCGGCGGCTGCCGCCATCGCCCGGCTGGTCGACGACCCGGCGCTGCGGAGCAGGTTGGGGGAAGCCGGACGGCAGCGGGCGGCGGCCTTCGACCCGCTGTCGGTGACCCGCCGGCTGGCCGACCTGTACGGCGCCGGCTGATCGCTCAGCGGGCGTCGGAGCGGCGGGTGGCGCGCCGCACCGCTCCGGGCAGACGGGCCCCGGCCCTGCGGGCCTGCCAGCGCGCCCGGCCGACCATCGCCGCGGCTCGCGTCGACGGCGTGGTCCGACCGCCGCTCGGCTCGTAGCCGAGGTCGGCGAGCAGGTCGCCGGCGACCCACTCGAACCGCCCGCGGTCGTCGGGCGTCATGTCGGTGCGCCACGACCGGGGCCCGCCCGACAACGGTTCGGCGAGGCGGGCGTGGCGCGGGTTGATCCGGACCTTGTCGGGCACGTTCTCGATGCGTCGGGCGACGAGCAGCATCTCCGGCTCGAAGGGCAGGTCGAGGAACGCGCACAGCGCGGCGACCGGCGCGGCAGGGTCCGTCACGAGCTCCTCGTAGCGCACCTCGTGGTAGCGCGTCGGGCCGAGCGCGTCGCCCGCGGTGCGTCCGGCCTCGACACGGCGGCGCCACTCGATCGCCAGGCCGACCGGGTCGTGCTCGGCGCCGGGGATCGCCATCGATGACAGTGCGACGTCGCGCCCGTCACGGATGATGTGCACGAACCGGGCCTCGGGCAGCAGCGTGGCGAGGGCCGGGATGCGCAGCACGTACCCGGGCATCTTGTCGCCGTAGCGACGCTTGCCGTGCCGGGCCGCCCAGTGGGCGAACACGCGGCGGACGGCATCGGGGTAGTCGGTCGGTGGTGTCGGACCGAGGGCGTGACGCAGGTCGACGGGATCGAGGCCGAGGTTGCCGCTCACGGCTGGGTCGGCGGCGAGGTCGGCGACGAGCGCGTCGACGTCGAACCCGCCGTCGCGCTCGTAGCGGCCCCGGCGCCGGCTCAGCGGGTGGATGAAGCGGCCCTCGTGGCACACGGCGAGCTGGCTGTGGCCGTCCAGCACGGTGCGCAGCACCGATGTGCCCGACCGCCCCGCTCCGACGACGAGCGTGAACGGCGGGCGCTCAGTGGGCTCCATGGCCCTCCGGGGCGTAGCCGAACCGGGCCGCCGCGGACCGGGCCATCTGCTCGTCGAGCCGGCCGATCTGCACGGCGGTCAGCTCGTCGCGGTAGCCGCCGACGCGCCCTTTCCGGGTCTTGTACGTGGCGACGTCGCCGGCTGTCCCCGGTCGCAGCTTCTCGGTCGCGAACGCCTCGGTCTCCTCGAGTCGGCGCATGTTCTCGAACGACCCGTACTCGACGGCATCGGCGACGACTGTGTCGGGGACGTCGGTCAGCCCGATGAAGTCGAGCACCCGCCGCAACTCGGCGGCCGGGCGGGCATGGAGGTCCTCGTAGCGCACGAGGAGCGTCCCGGGAGAGGCGAGCTCGGCGGCCCACGCGTCATAGAACGCCAGCAGCGACGCGAACCCTCCGACCCGTTCGTCGAGGAACTGGTCGAGCGAGCCCGTGTAGCCGCCGTTGCGGCCGCGCCGCTGGTGGTACAGCGAGACGATGACGTCGCGAGGATCCCGGACGAGCAGCACGACGGGCGCCCCGCGGTACCGGGACTTGTCGGCGTCGACGTCCTCGGGCGCCTTCCACTGCGCGTCGTCGTCATGGGTCGCGGCGACACACGGCACCCGCCGGTCGAGCTCGGCGAGGTGGTGCAGCTCGACGAGGTCGACGTCGGCCGAGAGCCCGTAGTGCAGCTGGAACGTCCGACCGAGCATCACCCGCAGCCAGGTCCGTCCGCACTTCGGGAACGACAGCAGGTAGACGTCGGTCCTCGCCCGACGGTACGACGCCAGCAGGCGGGTAGGCAGCAGCGCGGCGAGTCGCTTGCGGGTCCCGGGCGAGAGCCGCCGGGCGATGCGGCGGTGGGTCACCCGCAGCGTCGCGCCCATCCCACGAACGTTACGGCACGCCGGACGGATCAGCCCGACGGTCCCCGGCCGGGACGCTGGTACGGTCCGGACATGGCGACCGATGTCCTCGGATCCGGGACCCCGGACGATCCGTGGGCGCTCCGGACCCCGCCGGGCACCGCGGCGTACACGATGTACCGCGACGACACCGCCGATCCGCCCGAGCTGGTGTGCCAGATGGGTTCGACGAAGCTGCGGTACCTGGCGCGATGCCTCGAGGACGTGCCGGCGATGCTGCGCCAGCACGGGGACTGGATGGACCTCGGCAGCGCCGACGAGAACAAGCCGGCCAAGGACGGGACGCTCGAGGCGTGGGCCCGTGCCGTCGACAACCCGGTCGGGGGCTGGTACGGGCGGCGGCCCGGATACCGCGGTCGTTTCGCGATGTACGTCCCACCGCTCCTCGAGCACCTCGGTCTCGTCGAGTTGGAACACCAGGCCCGCAACAACCGGGTGCGGGCGAGCTGACCGGCACCGTCCGTGGCGAGCTATCGCCTGAACGACGCCGCCGTCGCCCACGCCCGGTCCCTGATCGACGCCCGGCAGTACGTGCTCGACAGTGACTGGGGCGAGGTCCAGCCCGACGCGGCGGCTCAGAACGACTACCTGGCGCGGCACTCCTGGGAGGAGTACGCGGCGTGGCACCTCGGGCTGACCGAGGGCGCCAACGACGGAACGAAGGCGCGGTACGCGTTCGTGTTCGGGGATCTGCGTCGGGTCCACCGCAGCGGGCTGATCGCATGCGTCTACCGGGCGTCGGAGTGGCGCCACAAGGCAGTCGAGCTCGCCGCCCACGACCTCCTGCAGCACCTCGACGACACGTCGGGCTGAACACCGGGCGCAACGTGCGGTCAGAACGGGCCGAGGGCGTCGATGCGCAGCGCGGGCGCGCCATCGGCGCGCGCCGCGTCGAGGTCGACGGTCGCGACGAAGCGCCACTCGCCGTCGCCCTGTGGATCGACCAGGCGCTGGGTCACGACCCAGCGGTCCGGCTCCTCGACCAACGCGTAGCGGGAGGCCGAGCGGGCATCGGCATCATTCGCGATGCTGTCGTACTCGGCCCAGTACGGGGCCATCGCCTCCCGCAGCCGCTCCTCGCTCCAGCCGGTGCGCTCGGCCAGCGTCACCCACGAGCGGTTGGCCAGGAGCTCGACCCACCCGAACGACGCGGTGCGCACCGCCGTGCGCCAGGCTGCCGGCGGCCAGACCAGGGTGCTCGTCGGGGCATCGGGCGCCAGGTGGTCGTGGACGGGCGCGCCGGTGAGCAGCGTCCACTCATCGAGCAGCGTCGCGTCCGTGGCCCGGATCAGCTGGCCGAGCCACTCGACGACGTCCTCGAGCGCCGGCGTGTAGACGTCGTCGGGCAGCGAGCGGTCCAGGGTCCGCCACGCATCGGTGAGGTAGCGCAGCACGAGGCCCTCGCTGCGTTCCAGCCGGTAGCGCCGGACGAACGTGGCGAACGTGTCGCCGGCCTCGAGCATCTCCCGCACGATCGACTTCGGCGCCGGCTCGTCGGTGATCCACGGATGGTGCCGGCGGTACGTGTCGAACCAGGCATCGAGCAGCTCGGCGAGCGGGCGCGGCCACGTGATCCCTTCCAGCAGCTCCATGCGCTCCTCGTACGGCACACCCTCGGCCTTGAGTCGAGCGACCTCCACGCCCCTGGCCGCGTGCTGTTGGGCGAACAGGACCTGGCGCGGGTCGTCGAGGACGCATTCGACGACGCTCACGACGTCGAGGACGTAGGCGGGGTCCTCGCGATCGAGTGCGGCGACACCTTCGATGGCGAACGTCATGAGCGGCGAGGAGAAGCGCAACGCGCTGCGCTCGTCTTCGCCGTCGACCAGCGAGCCGACGCGCACTCCGAGGCAGCGGCCGTCCTGGTCGCGCTGACGCGCCGCCACGCCAGCGGCCTCGAGGCTGCGGTAGACGGCGATCGCCCGTCGCTGGTGGTGGCGGCGCCGCCGCTCCGGGTCGTGGTTGGTGCGCAGCAGGTGCTTGAGTGCCACCGGGCCGTCCGGTCGCGACAGCACGCTGGCCACCAGGTCGGCGGTCACCCGGAACCGTGACACGAGTGGTTCGGGCTGGGCCGCCACGAGGCGGGCCAGCGCCGCCTCGTCGTAGTGGACGAAGCCTTCGGGCGCCCGTGCCTTCGTCGCCTTGCGTCGCGCCTTGGGATCGTCGCCGGCACGTGACAGCGCCCGCAGGCTCTCGATCACGTGATCGGGCGCCTGGACCCAGACATGGCCGTCAGGGTCGAAGCCCGGCCGCCCGGCCCGTCCGGCGAGCTGGTGGAACTCGCGCGCCGTGAAGCGCCGCACCCGCGTGCCGTCGAACTTGGTGAGCGCCGTCATCAGCACCGTGCGGATCGGGATGTTGACGCCGACACCGAGCGTGTCCGTCCCGCAGATCACGGGCAGCAGCCCCTGCCCGGCCAGGCGCTCGACGAGTCGGCGGTACCGGGGCAGCATGCCGGCGTGGTGGACGCCCACGCCATTGCGAATCAGGCGGTCGAGCGTGTCGCCGAAGCCCTTGGCCATCCGGACGTCGGCCATCGCGGCGGCGATCGCCTCGCGTTGCTGGCGAGTCGTGACGTTGAGGCTGACGAGCGCCTGCGCCCGTTCGATCGCCGCCGCCTGGTTGGCGTGCACGACGTAGACCGGGCTGAGTCCCTCCGCCACGGCCTCGCGGACGCTCTCGGCCACCGGCGTGATCCGCCACTGGTGGTACAGCGGCGTGGGTCGGTCGACGGAGGTCACGGATGTGACGGCCCGGCCTGACCGCTCGGCCAGGTCGGTGGTGATCGCCGTCATGTCGCCCAACGTCGCCGAGGCCAGCAACATCTGGCAGCTGGTCAGCTCGAGCAGCGGCACCTGCCAGGCCCAGCCGCGCTCCGGGTCGCCGTAGTAGTGGAACTCGTCGAGACAGGCGAAGCCGAACGGGCTCGCCGGTCCGGTCACCAGGGCGTGGTTGGCGAGGACCTCGGCGGTGCAGACCAGGACCGGCGCGTCGACGTTGATCGCCGCGTCCCCGGTGGCCAGACCGACCTCGGCGGGCCCGAGCAGGTCGACGAGGTCAAAGAACTTCTCGGCCACCAGGGCCTTGATCGGCGCCGTCCACACCGCCCGCCGCCCGGCGTTGCGGGCCAGCAGCACGCCGGCGACGGCGACCAGGCTCTTGCCGGAACCGGTGGGCGTCGCCAGCACGACATGGTCGGCGGCGGCAAGGGCGAACGAGGCGTCCTCCTGGGGCGGGTAGAGCGGGCGGCCCGTCGAGAGCGACCACGTGGCGAAGGCATCGAGCACGGTCAACGGGTCGCTCCCGATGGGTGGGAGGAGCTCGGTGAGTCGGGCCATGACGGGCCCAGTGTGTCGCGTCCTCACGCGACTGGGCGTGGGTCAGGGCGGGACGCGCCTGACGCTCATCCGTCGAGCTTCTTGTCGGCCTTGCGGTCGATGCGCTCCTCCTCGGACTTGGTCAGGTTGCCGGCCCTGCGCTGCTGGGCGGCCCGCGACTTGGCGTTGCGGGCGTGGGCCTTGTCCGGCATCGGATAGTTCCCCGAGTCCTTCTTGTCCTCCTTCGTCCGGGCCTTCTCCGGCAACCCGAAGTCCTTGGCCGGCAGGTTCTCGCGCCGCTTGGCGGACAGATCAGCCATCTGGTGCACCTCCGTCGTGTCCCTCTCCACATACCCGCGCTCCGGCCGCCGGAATCGCCGCCGGCGAGGTGACTCCGCACCACTTGGGCCGCAGTGCGTAGCCTCCGGTCACGAGCGTGTCCGTCGCATGAGCATCCACATCGGCACGTCTGGGTGGAGCTACGACCACTGGGACGGCGTCCTGTACCCGCCCGGCCTACCGGCCCGGGACCGGCTCGGCGTGTACTCGTCGGCGTTCCGGACGGTCGAGCTGAACGCCAGCTTCTACCGGTGGCCACCGGACCGCACGTTCGCCAGCTGGCGACGGCGGCTTCCGGACGGGTTCGCGATGTCGGTCAAGGCGCCACGGGGCCTCACCCACGCCAAGCGCCTCGCCACGCCCGAGACGTGGACGACTCGCCTCGCCGGTGGGTGGCACGAGCTCGGTGATCGGCGGGGCGTCGTGCTCGTGCAGCTCGCCCCGAACCACGTCCGCGACGACGGCCGCCTCGAGCACTTCCTGGGGCGCCTCCCGACGTGGATGGACGTGGCCGTCGAGTTCCGTCACGACAGCTGGGTCGACGACACCGTCTTCGCCATCCTGGAGCGCCACGGGGCGGCGTACTGCGTCATGAGCGGCGCCGGGCTGCCGTGCGTGCTGCGGGCGACCGCCCCGTTCGCCTACGTCCGCCTCCACGGTCCGGACCACGGCCACCTCTACGCCGGGTCGTACTCCGACGACAACCTGCGGTGGTGGGCGACCCGCCTCGACGAGTGGCAGCAGAGCGGGTTGGACGTGTACGCCTACTTCAACAACGACGGCGAGGGCCACGCCGTCCGCAACGCCCTGACCCTGTCGACACTGGTCGGGTTGCGATGACGCCCGGGGATGACAGCGCCTCCCCGAGCCGGGCGCTCGGCGTGGGCCACAATGGACCCGTGTCGGATGGACTGCGCTCGACCGCCGCCGCGCCGGGACCGCGATGAGCAGCGGGCTCCTCGGGCTGCTCGACGACGTCGTGGCACTCGCCAAGTTGGCGGCGGCGTCGGTCGACGATGTCGGCGCCGCGGCCGGGCGGGCCAGCGTCAAGGCGGCTGGCGTCGTCGTGGACGACACGGCAGTGACGCCGGCGTACGTGCACGGGCTGGCTGCCGAGCGCGAGCTGCCGATCATCAAGCGGATCGCCAAGGGATCGCTCAGGAACAAGCTGCTCTACATCATCCCGGTCGCGCTCGTGCTCAGCGAGCTCGTGCCGGTCCTCGTCGAGATCGTCCTCATGGTCGGCGGCGCGTACCTCTGCTTCGAGGGCGCCGAGAAGATCCACCACCGCCTCTCCGGCCACGACGTCGATCACGAGCTCCCATCGACGGCGGTCGGGCCCGAGCAGGAGGACGAGACCGTCGCCGGCGCGATCCGGACGGACTTCATCCTGTCCGGCGAGATCATCGTGATCGCGCTCAAGGACGTGCTGGACCAGGGCTTCCTGGCGCGGGCGGCCATCCTCGTCGTCGTCGCCCTCCTCATCACCGTCGTCGTGTACGGGGTGGTCGCGTTGATCGTGAAGATGGACGACGTCGGGCTGCTGATGGCGCAGTCCGACAGCCCGGCTGCCCAACGGGTGGGGCGTGGGCTCGTCACCGGCATGCCGAAGCTGTTGGCCGGGCTCGCCGTGGTCGGCACCGCGGCGATGCTGTGGGTCGGCGGGCACATCCTGCTGGTCGGCGCCGACGAGCTGGGCTGGCACGGTCCGTACGAGATCGTGCACTCGCTCGAATCAGCGGTCCACGATGTATCCGGCATCGGCGGGATCCTGGGATGGCTCGTCAACACGCTGGCGTCGGCGGTCGTCGGGCTTGCGGTCGGCTCAGTCGTCGTCGCGGTCGTGTCGCGGCTGCGCTCGCGCCGACGGGTCCGGGAAGCGGGGGCTCGCCCGTAGCCATGGCGGATCAGGAGCGGGCACGGACGGGGCCGGAACGGTCGGGCGGGAGGGCGCACGACACCGGGGATCGATCCGCGGTCGTCGTCGTCGACGGATCGCGCGATGTCGTGGAGCTCTTCGGCGACGCCGAGCTGCTGTTCGGTTGCCGCCACGAGCCGGCCGACGGTCCGATCGCCGCGGGGGTCGTCGTGTGCCCGCCGATCCTCACCGACTTCGGGGCCAACTACCAGCGCGAGGTCCGCCTCGGTCGGCGACTGGCCGCCACCGGCATCGCCGTCCAACGGTTCCACCCGCGGGGGATGGGTCACAGCGACGGCGCCGCCGTCGACGTCACGCTCGACTCGCTCGTCGCCGACGCGCGGAGCGCCCTGAACCGCCTGCGCGAGCAGACCGGCGTCGAGCGAGTCGGGCTACTGGGCACCCGCTTCAGCGGTCTCGTCGCCGCGGCCGTCGCGGCCGACGACCGGTCGGGCGCCGTCCCCGTCGTGCTCTGGGAACCCGTCACCGACCCGCGGCGCTACATGCGCGACGGGCTGCGGGCGCGAGCCGTGCATGCGCTCGAGCGAGGCGCGCACGACGGCGAGGAACCCCACGACGAGCTCGCGCGCCGCGGGTTCGTCGACGTCCTCGGTCTGCCGGTCGGACCCGGGCTGTTCAACACGCCGGCCGACAGGGGCCTCGGCGCGGGGCTCGGCGACCACCCTCGAGCCGTGCTGCTGGTCCAGCTGGAGGAACGCGACGCGTTGCGCCCTTCCTACGCCGAGCTGGTCGGATCGTGGCGCGCCTCCGGCTTCGACGTGACCGACGTGTGCTGCCCGGTGGAGGAGTCGTGGTGGTACGTGCCCGACCGCCTCGCCGCCGCCGACGACCTGCTCGACGTCACGTCGGCATGGCTCACGGAGCAGCTCACGGCACGGACCGGCGGGGTCGGGTGACGACGCGGCCCGGCGCCACCGTCAGCGGCGGGGGACCTGATGCGACGGCCGCCGACGAGCGCCCCGTCGTCGTCGACGCGTCGACCGGGCAGCTGCTCGCCGTCGTCACCAGTCCGACGGCGCCGGCCATCGGGATCGCCGCGGTGCTGCTGCGCGGGGCCGGGTGGCGGCCGTCGTCAGGTCCCCGCCGCACCCAGGTCCGCACCGCCCGGCGGCTGGCCGCCCACGGGGTGCACGGCGTCCGGTTCAGCTACCACGGGATCGCCGAGAGCACCGGTGAGCACGACGAGATCGTGCGCCTCGACCAGCCCTACACCGAGGACCTCGGTGCCGTCGTCGCCTGGTGCCAGCGGGCCCGTCTGCGCCCGCTGCTCATCGGGAACTGCTTCGGGGCCCGCACTGCGCTCGCCTACGCCGCCGCTCCCGACCACTTCGTCGCGGGCGTCGTGATGCTGGTGCCGCCGATGCACGACTTCGAGGTCGCCCGACGGCTCGACCGCCGACCGGTCGAGACGCTCGCCAAGCGGGTCACGCCGAGGCGGGCGCTCGCCGTCATGCGCGACCCGACGCGGCGTCGGGCCCTCGGTCGGACGCTGCGGGCCCTCGCCGACGTCGGCCGACGCCGCGTGCGTCGTCGCGGCGCCGACGACCCGGTGTGGCTCAGCCGTACGTTGTGCCGTCAGCTCGACGACGTCGTGCGGCGCAGCGTGCCGGTGCTCGTCGTGTACGGCGACGACGACAACTACGGGCGGGACTTCGAGACGGCGCGACGCGGCACGCTCGGTGTCGTCGTGGATCGCGCGGGCGCGGCGTTGCAGGTGCGGACGGTGCCCGGACGGATCCACGGCCAGACGTCCGTCGAGACCCAGCAGGCGACGCTCGATGCCGTCGAGGACTGGGTCGAGCGAACGTTCGGCACCCCCGGATCGCCGGCGTGACCCACCGGCGCGTCGTGCACGTCGTCGACTCCCTCGCCGCGACCGGCGGCGCCGAGCTGCGCCTGGTCGAGGAGGTCGAGGCGCTCGGTGGGCGGTTCGAGCAGCGCGTCGTGCGCCTGTACGGCCGCGACGAGCTGCAGTCCCGCGTCGAAGCTGCCGGCGTCCCCGTCGCCGCGCTCGGCTTCGCCGGCGCGCACGCCGGGCGCACCTGGCCGGTGGCCGCATATCGGCTGCGCGCCGTGCTCGCCGACTGGCCCCCCGACATCGTCCACACCACCCTGTTCTCGGGCAACCTCGTCGGCCAGCTGGCCGCGGCCAGCCGGCGCGTGCCTGTTGTCTCGTCGTTCAACCGGACCGGGGACATCGAGCTGCAGCGGGCGTTGCAACCCGGTGTCGCGGGGTGGAAGGGCCGCACGATGCAGGCAGTCGCCAGGCACGCCGCCCGGCTCGGCAACGTCCACTTCCGGGCGGTCAGCGCGCACGCGCGGGACAGCAACTGCCGGCTGTTCGACGTGCCGACCGAACGCGTGACCGTCGTGCCCCGCGGCGTCGACGTCGTCGTCCCCGAGCCGGTCCCGACGCTCGTCCAGTTGGGACTGCCCGACACCCGCCCGCTGTTCGTCAACGCCGCGCGCATCGTCCCGGAGAAGGCCCAGCACCTGCTCGTCGACGCGTTCGCCGTCGTGCGCGCCGCGATCCCGACCGCCCAGCTGGTGATCGCGGGCGCGGCCGGGTCGGCCGAACCCGCCGTGCGCGAGGCGATCGCCGCTCACGGCCTCGAGGCGTCGGTCCGGATGCTCGGATGGCGAGCCGACATCCATGGGCTGGTGGCCGCGGCCGACGTCTTCGCGTTCAGCTCGCTGTCGGAGGGGTCACCGAGCGCCGTGCTCGAGGCGCTGGCGCTCGGCACGCCGGTCGTGGCGTTCGCCATCGCGCCGGTCGTGGAGGTGACCGGTGGTCATGCCGTGCTCGTGCCACCGGGCTCGGTCCGGGAGCTGGCGACAGCGATGGTGGCCACCGCCCGGTCGACCGATCGGGCGAGGGACGTCGCAGCGGGTCGGGCGTGGGCGAGCCGCTTCACGGTCGCCGCGGTCGCCGAGCAGCTCGGCGACCTGCTGGAGTCGCGCATCGGCACCGGCCGCCCGCCCCGGCGCGAGTCGGCCCCCGGCCCAGCAACCGGCTCAGCAAGCGGCCCGTCATGAACGGACCCCTGGCCCGCGGTGTCGCGGTCGTCTCGATCGACACCGAGCTCGCCTGGGGCGACGCCGGGCGCGCCCCGACGGCCGGGGGGCGCGGGTACGGGACGGAGCGGGAGGTCATCGCGCGGATCCTCGACGTGCTCGTCACCCACCGCATCTCGGCCACGTGGGCGATGGTCGGCCATCTCTTCCTCGACCGCTGCGCGCCGGTCGGTGACGTCGTGCACCCGGAGATCCAGCGTCCGCCGAGCGAGCCCGACTGGTTCGCCATCGACCCGTGCTCGACGCTCGCCGATGCGCCGTGGTACTACGGCGCCGACGTCGTCGCGGCGATCGCCGGCTGTCCGGTGGACCAGGAGATCGCGTGCCACTCGTTCTCGCACGTGGTCGCCACCGAGTGCGGGCCCGAGTGGTTCGCCTCGGAGCTCGCCGCCTGCCGGACGCTGGCCGCGGCACGCGGCATCGACCTGCGATCGTTCGTCTACCCGCGCAACGGCATCGCTCACGTCGACCAGCTGCGCTCCGCCGGGATCGTCGCCTATCGGGGCCCGACGGCGTCCGGCCGTCGCGGTCCAGCCGGGGGACTGGCGACGCGGATCGTCGACCGCATCCGGCCGGGTGGCCGTTCCGCCGTGGATCCGCAGCGCGATCCGGCCGGCGTGTGGAACCTGCCCCAGACGTACCTCCTGGCGCCGTCGACGCACGGCCGGCTCCTCCCGGTCCCGGTGTGGTCCCGGGCGCCGATCGCCCGGCTGCGTCAAGCTGCCCGCCAGCGCTCGCTGTTCCACCTCTGGTTCCATCCGTACAACGTCACCGCCGACCCCGACCGGGCGTTCGGCGCCCTCGACGCGGTGTGCCGGGCCGCCGCCCGACTGCGCGACGCCGGCGACCTCGACATCATGACGATGGGCCAGCTCGCCGCCCACCTCGACGCTGTGTGACGCGGACGGTCACGGCGCGCTGGTCGGGCCGGTGAGGCGGCGGCGGACGCGGTGGACCTGCCAGCGGGCGAGGTGGGCGGCGGCCGCAGCACGCGTCGCGAGCGTCGGGCCGGGCACGGCGCGCTCGTAGCCGAACGCGCCGAGCGTCGCGCCGGCCAGTGCCTCGAAGCGGGCGACGTCGCCGACGTCGAGGTCGCGACGCCAGTCACGCAGTCCGGCCGTCGGCGGTCGGGTCAGGTGCCCGTGGTACTCCGGGTGGCGGGTGGTGGCGACGATGTCGGCCGACGAACCGCTCGGGTCGAGCATCGCCCCGTCGTACGCCAGGCCGGCGGCCGCACAGATGGTGCGCAGGGTGCGTTCCGGCTCGCCGACGAGGTCCTCGTAGTGGACCTCGACGTACCGCCCCGGCGCCAGTCGCCGCCCGGCCCGGCGGCCCCGAGTCACCCGGAGCTTCCAGTGCAGCGCGGCGTCCTCGATCGTGTCGGCCCACCCGAGCTCGAGGAATGACGCCGCGACGTCCCGGCCGTCGCGCACGAGGTGCACGAAGACGGCCTCCGGGAACAGCTCGGCGAGGCGAGCGATGTGGAGCACGTACACAGGTGTCTTGTCCGCATACCGGGCCTTACCGCCGGCGTGGTCCTCGGTCCAGGCGCGGAACACGGCCCGGATGGCGGTGGGGTAGTCGGCGGGCGCCGGACCGATGACGTCCCGGAGCGTGGTCGCGTCGAGGCCCCACAGGCCGAACCTCTCGTCGGCGGCCAGGCACCCGGCGAGCGAACCGCCGTCGATCGGGTCGAAGGCGTCCGCACCACGCGGTGCCAGTGTGACCAGGACGTGGGACTCCGGTGGCACCGCGAGCTCGGGGTGGGCGTCGCACATGGCCCGCAGCAACGTGGTCCCGGATCGCCCACAACCGACCAGGAACAGGAACGGCGCCGGGCCGTCAGGCTGGCTCGGGGACATCCGGGTACAGGTGCTCGGGGAAGCGCTCGGTGATGACGAACTGGAACCCCACGCCCGACAGCCGGTACGTGCGCCAGAACTCGTCGGCCTCCTGTGCCGCGGCGTCGAGCTCGAACAGCGTGCGGACGCCGACGAACGCCACGATCTGGCCGAGACCGAGGCGCTGCTCGACGATCAGGTCGCGCAACCCGTCGTCGTCGACGGTGATCGCGGTGTCG
This sequence comes from Ilumatobacteraceae bacterium, assembly GCA_040507575.1. GTDB lineage: Bacteria > Actinomycetota > Acidimicrobiia > Acidimicrobiales > Ilumatobacteraceae > JALZMG01. Next base: position 5,037 of record JBEVOM010000202.1, on the reverse strand, counting down.
GCGCGGCAGGCGACGATGTCCCGCGGCACGCACACGAGATCGACCGTGCGGTGCATCACGTCGCCGTCGACGCGCTGGTCGATGACCTCGATCGTCACCGGCGCGCCGAAGTACGCCGACAGCGTTCCCTGCAGCGTGCCGGCCGTACCGAGCAGGACGCGGCGCAGGGGCCGGAAACCACCGAGGACTTCGAGGAGGCGGGAGGGATCGACGATGTCGGCCACGGGAGACGCCGTTCAGACGAGGTACTTGCGGAGGATCTTGCCGAGCGGACTGCGCGGGATCTCGGCCCGCAGCTCGACGATGCGGGGCACCTTGAACGGCGCCAGGCGGGCGCGGCAGGCGTCGACGAGCGCGGTGCGCAGCGCGTCCTCGTCGAGGTCGGCGCGGTCCGGGACGACGACGGCCTTGACGACTTCCTCGCCGCGCTCATCGGGTGTCCCGACGACGACGACCTCGGCGACGCCCGGTTGGTCGAGCAGGACGGCTTCGACCTCGAACGGGTCGACCTTGTAGCCGCTCGTCGAGATGAAGAGCTTGGTGCGCCCGGTGATGAACAGGTCACCGGCGGCGTCGACGTGACCGAGGTCGCCGGTGCGGAACCAGGCGTCGGCGAACGGGCTCGCGTCGGTCGCATCGGAGCCGACGTAGCCGGCGGTGAGCGCAGCGCTGCGGAACGTGATCTCGCCGGTCGTGCCGGCGGCGACCGGAGCGCCGGTGTCGTCGACGATCGTGACGTCGATGCCGCGCATCGGGCGCCCGACCGATCCGCGTCGGGTGTCCGGGGCGAGGTCGATGGTGACCGAGCCGGCCTCGGAGCATCCGTAGAGCTGCCGGATCGGCACCCCGAAGCGCTCGGCGAAGCGAACGGCCGTCTCCTGGTCGAGGGGCGCGCCGGCCGAGATGCACAGCCGCAGCGACGCCAGGTCGTGGCGCGTGGCCCGTCGAGTCTCGGCGAGCGTACGGAAGATGAACGGCACGGCGGGGAAGATGGTCACCCGTTCGTCGCGGATGGCGGCGAGCGTCGCGTCTCGCTCGAACGGCCCGGTGACGAGCGGAGCGCCGGACCGCAGCGAGGCCAGCAGCGCGTTGCCGAGGCCGTGGGCGTGGAACAGGGCGACGACGGCCAGGAACACGTCGTCGCCCGTGATGCCCACGGTCGCGGTGAAGTGGTCGGCCTCGGCGGTGAGGTTGGCGTTCGAGCGGATCATGCCCTTCGGTGTGCCGGTCGACCCCGACGAGAACGCGAGCAGCGCCGGTGCCGCCGGGTCGGGCTCGACCGGGGGGCCCGCCGATGGTGTCCCGGACAGCTCCGACGGTGTGGCGACCCACGACGCCAGGTCGCGATCGGTGAACCTTGCGGCCGTGGCGGGGGCGGCGACGATCCCCGTGACCGGCGCGACGGCGAGGTGACGGGCCAGTTCCTCCACGTTGAACTGCGGGTTCAGTGGTACGGCCATCGCGCCGGCGAGTTGCACGCCGAGGAACGACGAGACGAAGGCCTCGTCGTTGCCGAGGACCACGGCGACACCGTCGCCTGGCGTCACGCCCCGCGCGTGCAGGGCACCGGCGACGGCGGTCGCCTCGGCGGCGAGCTCGTCCCACGTCAGGCGCCGCTCCCGCTCGACGAGCGCCAGGCGGTCGCCGTCGCGCTCGACGGTGGCGAGGAACATCGACGCGACCGTCGCCGGTCGCACGAGGACGGGCGTGCTCATGGTCGTCGTGCCATCAGGGCGCCCGCCGCGCCACGTATCCGGTGATGGCGTCGAGCGTGCCGAAGTTCTCGACGGTGATGTCGCGGTCGGCGATGTCGATGTCGTAGGTCTCCTCGAGCGCGACGACGAGGTTCATGAGGCCGGCCGAATCGACGCCCAGGTCGCGGAGCGGGGCGGCCCCGTCCAGCCGCTCGGGAGCGTCGACCTTGAGCCGTCGGCCGAGGAGCGCCCGCACCCGGGCATCCATGTCAGCATGCTCACCGTGCACGTCCCGCCTCCGCACTGCCGCTCGAAGCCCGGATCCTACGCGGGGCGCCCCGGGTGTCAAGGCGAGAACGACGGGGCCGAAGACCCGGTCGGCGATGAGCCTGCGTGACGTAGTTGCCGCCCGGATCCCGCTCGATGCCCGTCACCGGGTGGCCCAGTGGCGCGTCGAGGCGCGGGTGCCGACGGCCCGTTGGCGGCCGACGCCCGACCTGCTGATCATCGGCGCCCAGCGATCCGGGACGAGCACCCTGTACCGCCACCTCGGCCGCCACCCCGACGTCGCCGAGCCGTTGCGCAAGGAGGTCGAGTACTTCAGCCGTCGGTACGGTCGGGGCGAGGCCTGGTACCGCGCCCACTTCGCGCTCAGCTCGCGACGGCGCGCCGGTCGGCAGCGGATGGCGTTCGAGGCGACACCGGACTACCTGTTCCATCCCCTGGCCGCCGAGCGCGCCGCGGACGTCGTGCCCGACGCCCGGCTCGTCGTGATGCTCCGCGACCCGGTGGCGCGGGCGTGGTCGCACTACCACCACATGGTCGCCCTCGGCCACGAGCCGCTCGGTTTCGACGCCGCCCTCGACGCCGAGGTCGAGCGTTGCGCTCCCGACCGGACCCGCCTGCGCGACGACCCGCTCCACGACCCGGTCGCCCTGCTGCGCTACTCCTACCAGGCCCGCGGGCAGTACGCCGGCCAGCTCGCGGCGTGGATCGACCGCTTCGGGCGCGATCGCCTGCTCGTCGTGCGCAGCGAGGACTTCTTCGTCGATCCGGCGACGACGTTCCGGCGGATCACCGATCACGTCGGCCTGCGCCCGTGGGCCCCCCAGACGTTCGTCAACGTCAGCCGCGCCACCCGGCCCGGCCCCGGCCCGGTCCCCGCGCCGTCCCGGGACCGGCTCGCCCCGACGTATGAGTCGTCCGCCGCCGCCCTCGGGGACCTGCTCGGCGACGACGCGCCCCGGTGGGGATGAGGGCCCGTCCTGGGGCGCCAGCACGACAGCGTGCCGCGTCGCAGCAACGTCACGTGCTGTGGCGAGCGGTCCTGACGAGCGTCGTCACGCCGGGGTGACGCTGGCGTTCCAGGCCGGGCGGGGCTCGCCCGGCTGGTCGGCCCGCCGCACCACGTAGGAACCGCCTGGTCCGGTCACGTTGAGGGCTGTCTCCGGGGGCACGCCACTGGCCAGCCAGAACTCGTTGCCCTCGAACGTGCAGTTCGTGAAGTCGTACAGCTGCGGGTGCTCGCCATCCTCGGGCAGCCCGAACTGGGCCGTCGTGCCACCCTTGAACGTCGAGCCGGTGAGCTCGGTCACCCGTCCGCCACGCGACAGGTGCTTGGTGACGCGCACCGCGAACTCCGTCAGCCCGGCCTGGTCGATGTACATGCCGTCGTAGCGGATCGTCTCGGCGGTCCGCTCACCGTCGCCGGCCGGGAGCGCCGAGATGACCAGCCCGTCGTCCTCGCAGGCGAAGATCGTCGAGTTGACGTACGACACGAGGTTGGCGTATGCCCCGGCGAAGATGCCCTGGCCGCAGTGGTACGCCGTGAACCCGTCGACGATCGCCCGCGGCTTGCCGTTCTGCCAGAAGTAGATCCCGCTGTGGTGGCAGTTGTGGGCCATGTTGCCCTCGAACGTCCACGTCGAGTCCCCGCGCGACAGCGACGGCCAGTTGTACCCGCATGACGACTCGGCACCACCCTGCACGCCCGTGGCCACGCAGCCGCGGGCGATGTTGCCCTCGCCGACGCCCATCATGAACCCGGTCAGGTTGAACTTGCTGTTGGCGCCGCTCTTCACGAAGTGGGCGACGCACCGGTCGTACACGATCCCGTCGGACGGCACCAGGTCCCGACCCTGCCCGTCGAGGCCGAGGTCCCACCAGAACGCGTCGTCGACCATGTCGTGGGCGACGCACTCCGTGAACGTCACGCCGTTCGAGAGGTGGGACGCGAACCCGTGGCCGGTCGAATCGCGCACGACGACGCTGTCGACCGTCGATCCGGTCGACCCGTCGCGGCAGTTGTGGAAGTGGATCGCGTACCGGCCGAGGACCTCCTCGTCGCCCTGCCGTGGACCCATGTCGTGGACAGCCACGTGGGCGAGGTGCTGGGGCTGGGTCGTCTGGAGCAGCATGAGGTGGGCACGGCCTTCGGGCCGACCGCTGATCACGACGTTGCGCGAGAGGTTGAGGACCTCGGCGCGGTGAACGAGGTCGGTGCGGATCGCCACCTCGGGGTGCGCGAACTCCAACGGCGCGTCCAGGCCGATGCGGTTGCCGCGCAGCGACGTGATCGTGCACCGGTCGTGGTGCTCCCAGTGCTTGTCGACCGTGGGCGGCTCGGTCGGCGTCACGACGATCTCGTCGCCGACGAGCCAGCCGGTGGCGTCGTCGACTGTGATCGTGCGGTCGCCGCTCGCGGCCGCACCACTCAGGTTCGTCCACGACGTCTTCCTCGTCCCGACCAGGTCGAGCAGGCCGCTCCCGACGACCCACACACCGACGTCGGACTCGACCGGTGCCTCGGAGTGCCCACCCATGAACCCGGCTTCGTCGACGCCGACGAGCTCGACCTGGTGCACGGCGGTCGCCGCCGCCGGCCGCATGACGAGTGTCCCGGCCACCACGATGTTGCGGCTCGACGCGAGGTGTCGTGATGCCGCCGGGTCGAACGTGAGCACACCGCCTGCGGCGATGTCCAGGCCGGCGACGGCGGCGTCGACGTCGAGCAGCACGTCGCGTTGGATCGCGACGACGTCGGACTCGACGGGGACGGCCCCGCCCCACGTGGCCGGGTCGCTCCAGCGTCCCGAGCCGGCACCCGCGGCCGCCGTCTTCGTCGCCCCGGGCGCCGGCTCCATCGCCGTCATGTCGTGCGTCGTCGATGGCGCCTGGTCGCCGGGCGTCGTCGAGTCGGTGGTACCACGGTCGCGCCGGCGGACGCGGCCGGTGTCCTCCGTCGCACCGGTGTCGGTCGTGTCGGCGGCGCGATCGCGCCCCCCACGCCCCACGCGCTCGGTCGGCTCCGTGACGTCCGGCGCCCCAGGCGCCATGCCGTTGG
>JBEVOM010000145.1:0-14165 GCA_040507575.1 Ilumatobacteraceae bacterium | reverse complement strand
GAAGGTGTTGCGATGACCAGTAGAACCCGCCGTCGTGCGTGCGACCAATATCCGGACCGAAACGTGGGATCGAGCATGCCGGTCGATGACGGGTGGGCGTGCGACGATGGAGCGATGAGCGATCGAGGCCCATCCGGCCCGGATCCGGATCCGACCGAGTACTTCCCCCGCCTTCCCGACCCCGACCCGCCGACCGCACCGACGCCGGCACCGCTGCCCCCGATCGGCAGCGAGCGCGATCCCGATCCCACACGCGTGATGCCGCCCGCCGATCCGGCCCCGGTGACCGAGTACCCGCCGACGACGGCGCTGCCGCCGACCGGCGGCGGACCGTACGATCCCGGTCCGCCCTATGGCGGCGGTGGTGGCGATGGCGGAGACGGCGGCGGCCCGTACGGAGAGGATCCCGAGCTCAACCCGGAACCGCAGCCGTGGTACCGCCAGCCCGGCCCGATCGCCGCACTCATCGCGGGGGCCGCCGCCGTCATCGTGGGCGTCATCGCGCTGCTCGTGTGGACCAGCGGCGACGACAACTCGTCGGACAACACGCTGCCGACGGTCTCGACGTCCACGACCGCGCCGCCGAGCACGACGACGACGACCGAGCCGGCGACCACGACGACCGAGGCATCGACGTCGACGTCGACGACGACCACCACGTCGACGAGCACGTCGACCAGCACGACGACGACCACGCTGCCACCCACGACGACCACCGCGGCGCCGACGACGACCCAGGCCCCGACGACCACGGCGGCCACCACCACCACGACGATCGTGCCCCCGCCAGTGCCCGGGGCCACGCTGTGGGACATCATCTCGGCGACACCGGAGCTGTCGAGGTTCCGCGATGCCATCAGTGGCTCCGGTACCGAGGATCTCTTCGAGAGCACCGATGACGAGTACACCGTCCTGGCGCCGGTCAACGATGCGTTCACCGGCCAGTCGGGTTCGTTCGACGTGAACGACTACCTGATCCCCGGCAGGATGACGGCGGCCGAGATCTTCGCCAACGACGAGATCGACGTCGAGAGTGGTGCGACGCTCGCCGTCGTCGATGCCGCGCAGACCGTCGGCGGCGCCGTGATGACGTCGTCCCGGGACGTCGATGCGGCGAACGGCTACATCGACGTGATCAGGTCGTTCGTCACGCCGACGTGATCACACGGCGACGGGCGCCGCGTCGACGGCGGCGCCCGCCCCCAGCCGCACGACCCTGGGCAGGGCGAGGGCGATGATGCTGGTCGCCGCGCCGCAGGCGATGATCATCCACCACGCCCGCTGGTAGTGCGAGAGCGCATCGGGCCCGGTGGCACCGGCGATGAACGACACGACGAGGGCGACGCCGAACGTGGCGCCGAGTTGACGCATCGTCTGGTTGACGGCCGACCCGAGCGCGTAGCGATCGGGCGGCAGGCCCTGCACGCTGGCGCTCGAGAGCTGCGGGAGGGCGAGGGCAACACCGAGGCCGGTGAGCATCCACGCCGGCAGCATCGACGTCCAGTAGTTCGGCGTCGGATCGACGGTGGCGACGAGCAGGATGCCGCCGGCCGCGTACACGAGGCCACCCGCGATGATCAACGGGCGCGGCCCGACGCGGGCGGCCAGGCGGCCGAAGCGACGGGCCAGCACCAGCACGACGAGTGGGCCCGGTGACATCGCGATGCCGGCCTCGACGATGTCCCAGTGCCACACCGACGTGAGGTACGTGACGTTGGCGAGGAACATCCCGGTGAACGACAGCCCGAACGCCGCCGTGGCCAGGTTGCCCCAGCGGAAGCTGGGGATGCGGAACAGCGACAGGTCGAGGGCCGGCGCAGCTCGGCGCTGCGACCGCAGGACGAATGCGGCGGTGAGCGCCAGCCCGGCCACGACCGCCCCCATCGTCTTGGCGCTGGCCCAGCCCCACGCATCGCTCTGCACGAGGGCCAGAGAGATCGCCCCGACGCCGAGCGCGAGGAGCGCCGATCCGACGAGGTCGGGGAAGGGGCCCGGGTCCGCCTCGCGGGACTCGGCGAGCACCCGCCGCCCGGCGACGAACGCCACGACGCACACCGGCACGTTCACGAAGAACACCCACCGCCACCCGGCGCCGTGGATGAGCAGCCCGCCGATGGTCGGGCCGAACGCGGCGGCGACGGCGGCCATCGAGCCCCACACCGCCACGGCGATCGGGATCCGCTCCTTCGGCGTCGCCCGCAGCACGAGCGCCAGCGAGGTCGGCGTGATCGCCGCGGCGCCGACGGCTTGCACGAGCCGGGCGACGATCAGCAGGCCGGCGCTGGGGGCCAGGCCGCACGCGGCGGACGCGACGGTGAACAGCACGATCCCCGACAGGAACACCGACCGTCGGCCCCATCGGTCGGCCAGCCTGCCAGCAGGGACGAGGAGGGCGGCGAACACGAGCGTGTAGCCCGAGAGGACCCACGACATCGCCGTCGTGCTGACCTCGGGGAACGACGTCTGGATGTCGGCGAACGCGACGAAGAGGATCTGGGTGTCGAGGAAGACCATGAAGATGCCGAGCCCGGCAACGAGCAGGGCGCGGTTCGGGCGGTCGACGACGGACGGCATGTTGATATAAAATCTCAACTGACCAGTTGAAGTCAACAACCATCGTTCGCTACGCTTGTGACATGGGCCACCGGAGCTACGACCAGTACTGCCCCGTGGCGGTCGCCCTCGACGTCGTGGGCGACCGCTGGACGCTGCTGATCATGCGCGAGCTGCTGATGGGCGAGCGCAGGTTCACCGACCTGCGGATCGCCCTGCCGGGCCTCGCGCCCAACCTCCTCGCCGACCGCCTTCGCGACCTCCAGGCCGAGGGCATCGTCGAGCAGCGCGAGCTGCCCGCACCCGCGGCGCGGACGGTGTACGCGGCGACAGGCCAGGGCCGCGCCCTCGTCCCGGTCCTCCAGGCGCTGGCCAGGTTCGGGGCCGAACGACTGGGTCCGCCCGACGACGCCGATCCCCAGCCGCGGGTGGCGGTCTACGGGATGCTCACCCCGTTCCACCGGCCCGAGCCGGCCGGTGCGCGCTTCCACGCCAGGCTGGAGATCGACGGGTCGACGTTCGACGTGGTCACCGACGGCGACCGCCTCTCGACCCGGCCGCGACCGGGCGACACCCCGGACGTCGTCGTGGAGACCACTGCTCGCGACGTCGTCGCGGCGCGACAGGGTCGGCGACCGCTCGCGACAGCCGGCGCCGACGACCCGGCCCTCGATCGGTTCGCCCGGTTGTTCCAACTGGCCTGAGGCGGCCGTCAGCCGGCGGTGATCGTCACCGTCTTCGAGTCGCTGTCGGCGCACTCGTCGTCCTCGGTGCAGCCACGCAACTGGATCGACGACTCACCGGCGCCCGAGCACGGGATGGACGCCACGACATCGGTCTCGTCCGGCCCGTAGCCCGCGGTGCTCTCGAAGCCGCCGTCGCCGATCTCGATCTCGGTGCTGACGACGTTCGTCGTCGCGCAGCTCATCGTCGCGGCGGCGTTGCCGCTCTCGCATGGGACCGACGACGAGACGTCGAACGACGTGACCGACGGTACGTCCGCACTCATGCCGCGGCCTCCGTCCGTGGCCGGCGTGCCGCCCCCACCGGCCGTGGTCGTGGCGCCGCCGCCATCGTCGTCGTCGCCACACGTCGACGATGTTCGCCCGGCCCTCGGTCAGAGCACGGCCCGCATGCCCGCCAGGCCGGCGAGGAAGTCCCGGCGCCCGCCGTCGTCGAGCGTCGCGAACGGCACCGCCATCTGACGGTCCGTGATCGCCTCGGCCTCGGCCCAGCGAGCTCGGTCCTGCTCGCTGATCTCGATGTCGTCGGGCCAGCCGAACATCCCGATCGCGTCCGGGCGCCGGATGGCGTGGGCGACGCTGGGGTGGAGTCCGACGGCGACGATGCCCAGGAGATGGGCGCTGCCGCGGGCCTCGCGCAGCACCGTGCAGAGCTGGATCGCCCGGGCCGGCGGGTCCTCCGGCAGGGGCTCGGCGTCGTGCCCGGCGTAGAGGGCGAGGCCGGCCGGATCGATGGCGGCGTTGACCTGTTCGGCGGCGGTGCAGAACGCATCGAGGCCGGCGACATCGGCGAACCTGGCTCGGGCGAACTCGTGGCCGCACGACAGGTACATCCGGGCCGCCGCACGCGGTGCCACCCGCTCCTTGGCCGTGTTCCACATCTTCTCGATCAGCCGGGGGTGGAAGTAGCCGAACGCGCTGGCCACGACCTCGGCCTCGACGTCCCCGAGCACTCCGCCGCGCCCGAGGAAGTAGAAGCGGAAGCCGTCGAGGTCATGCTCCTTGCCCACGGCGAGCGTCGCCGGGTCGAAGTAGTACGCACTGCCGATGGCCCCGATGTGATCGGCGGCGGCGGCGAGGTCGGGCTCAAGCGTTGACGTCACGACGGCGCACGCTACGACAGGCCCGCCGTGGGTCACGGAGCGAGACGGCCGCCACGTCGTAACCTGACGGGCCGTGGACCGGCCGATCGGGATGTTCGACTCCGGCTTCGGCGGGTTGACGGTCGCTCGGGCCGTCATCGACCTGCTGCCGTCGGAGGACCTCGTCTACATCGGCGACACCGGCCGGTACCCGTACGGCCCGCAGCCGGCCGACGACGTCCGGCGCTACGCCGCCGAGCTGGCGTGGAGCCTGGTCAAGGATCACGGCGTGAAGGCGCTGATCGTGGCCTGCAACACGGCCGCGTCGTCCGGGCTGGAGGACCTGCGCGACGCGCTGCCGGTGCCGGTGCTCGACGTCGTCGACCCGGGCGCAGCCGCGCTCGTGCAGGCGACGACGTCCGGACGGGTCGGGGTGATCGGCACCGTCGGCACCGTGGCTTCGGGCGCCTACGTCCGCGCCGTCGAGGCCGCGGCGACTGCGGCCGGCGTCGACGTCAGGCTCACGTCGGCGGCCTGCCCCGGGTTCGTCGAGTTCGTCGAGCGCGGGCTGACGACCGGCGACGAGATCACCGTCCTCGCCGAACGGCTCCTCGCCCCGGTCCGCGCCGCCGACGTCGACGCGCTTCTGTTCGGCTGCACCCACTACCCGTTCCTGGCCCGCGTCATCGCCGACGTCATGGGCCCGGGCGTCACGCTGGTGAGCTCGGCCGACGAGACCGCGTTCGCCGCCCGGAGGATCCTCGGCGAGCTCGGTCTCGTCCGAGAGACCGACCGACCGGGCTGCCACACGTTCTTGTCGAGCGGCGACATCGAGACGTTCCGCGATCTCGGCTCCCGCCTGCTCGGACCCGAGCTCAACCACACCGTCCGGTGGGCACCGCCCACCGGCTGACCCGATCGATCGATCCGAGAGGACCCCTGATGCCCCGCCCCGACGGCCGCGCCCCCGACGAGCTGCGCCCCATCTCCTTCCAACGCGACTTCACCGAGATGGCTGGCGGCTCCTGTCTGGTCACGTTCGGCAAGACGCGCGTGCTGTGCACGGCGAGCATCGACGACGACGTGCCGCGGTGGATGCGGGGCAAGGGCAAGGGCTGGGTCACGGCCGAGTACTCGATGCTGCCCGGATCGTCACCCGAACGTGTCGATCGCGAGGCCGCCAAGGGCAAGCAGAGCGGCCGGACGGTCGAGATCCAGCGCCTCATCGCCCGCAGCCTGCGGGCGGCGTGCGACATGACCGCGCTGGGCGAGCGCCAGGTGGTCGTCGACTGCGACGTGCTGCAGGCCGACGGGGGGACCCGCACGGCCAGCATCTGCGGTGGCTTCGTCGCTCTGCACGATGCGTTGGCGCGCCTCGTGCAGGCCAAGCAGATCGCCGACCAACCGCTGCACTCCTACTGCGCGGCGATCAGCGTCGGCATCGTCGGCGGCACGCCGGTCCTCGACCTGCCATATGTCGAGGACAGTCGGGCCGAGGTCGACATGAACGTCGTCATGCTGCGACCCGTGGCCGGCGGCGAGGCCCGTTTCGTCGAGGTGCAGGGAACAGCCGAGGGCATGGCGTTCACGCGCCGCGAGCTCGACCAGTTGCTGGCGCTCGCCGAGTCCGGGCTGGGCGAGATCGCCGACCTGCAGGCCGAGCTGGTCTCGGTGCCGCCGGCGGCGCGGGGCTGACGAGCACGTTCGTGCTGACGCTCGTGTGCGCATCGGCCAACCCGGACAAGGTCGCCGAGATCCGAGCGATCCTCGGCGACCTCGTCGAGCTGCTCCCACGCCCGGCGGACGTTCCCGACGTCGTCGAGGACGCCGACACGCTGGAGGGCAACGCCCGGCTGAAGGCGGCGGCGATCGTCGCGGCGACCGGTCAGGCGGCCGTCGCCGACGACACCGGGTTGGAGGTGACTGCGCTCGGCGGGCGTCCCGGCGTGCGCACCGCCCGCTACGCGGGGGAACACGCCACCTACGCCGAGAACCGGGCCCAGCTGCTCGATGCCCTCGACGGCGTCACCGACCGTCGCGCCCGGTTCCGCACCGTGGCGATGGTGGTCTGGCCGGGCGGCGACGAGCTGGCCGTCGAGGGGGTGTGCGACGGCCGCATCGCCATCGCCGAGCGAGGTGAGCGGGGCTTCGGCTACGACTCCGTGTTCGTGCCCGACGACGGTGACGGGCGCACGTTCGCCGAGATGCCGGAGGACGCCAAGCACGCCATGTCACACCGTGGCCGGGCGCTCAGGGCGCTGGTCGAGCAGCTCGCTGCACGGTGACCGTCAGCCCTCGGTGATCGCTGCCGGGGATGTCGAAGTTGCGGATGCCGCGCACCGCGATCCCGGCGTTGACGAGCGCGTGGTCGAGCCGCACGAACGGCGGGTGCCAGCGGAACATCGCGTGCCACTGGTCGGTCGGCCACGAGCACGAGAGCCCGCGGCCGCGCTCGATGTGGGCGTCGCGCCAGCCGCCGCGGCGCATCAAACGGCGCAGCTCGGGGTGCCACCAGCTGGCGTTGAAGTCACCCGTCATCACCGACGGACCATCGGTGACGAGACCGCCGAGCTGGTCGAGGTCGGCTTCCCACTGGTGGTGGTGGACGATCGGGCTCTGCGTGTGGACGACGATGACGCGGATCACGCCGCCCGGTGCCGCGACGTCGGCGATGACGGTGTGGTGCTTGGTGATGGTCGCCGAGTGCTCGGCGAGCGGGTACCGGCTCCAGAGCGCCGTGCCGCTGCCGCCCCGGGCCGGCAGCTCGATGCGATAGGGATACCCGGCCGCCAGGTCAGACCTGCGCATCGTGTCGGCGTGGGACCGCGTGACCTCGCTGAACGTCAGCACGTCAGCGTCGAGCGCAGCGAGGGCGGGAGCGACCGCAGCGACGCGCCGGTTGATGTACAGCAGGTTGCAATGGGCGATCGTCAGCGCGGTCGCCGCCGGCTCGACGTCGGGCTGACGACGACGCACGAGCATCGGGGCGCTCATCGCGGCTCCGGCGACGCCCACCGCACACGACGCCACGGCGAGCCGGCGATGCCCGTGCGTGGCGGCCCGCACGGCGACCGGGATCGCCGACAACGCGGTCCACGGCATCAACGAGCGGGTCATCGTGAGACTGCGCCAACGGAGCTGCACCCACGGGCTGACCGCGGTGATCGCGGCGGCGCCGACCGCGACCCAGGCGAGCTTGTCGCGGTGCGTGGTCATCCCCAGCCGCGCATGTCGATGGCCCAGCGGTCGACGACCTCGTCACCGTCGACCAACCAGGCGACCTCGTGCATGCTCATGGTCGGGTCGATGTGGGCGGGGAGCACGCGCACGCGTTCGCCGACGGACGGCACGCCGAGCTCGGCGGCGAACGTGAGGTGCTCGTCGCTGCAGAACCACACCGTCGCCCCGTCGATCGACGGGTTGCCGTGGTCCATGCCGAGCGCCTTCAGCCCGACGTCGGCGACGGCGTGACCGGACCGCACGGCGACGACCGTTCCGACGACCGATGCCGCCTGGGCGAATGGCAGCCCGAGACGGGCGTACGCGGTGTCCATCAGCGCGTAGCTGCCCGCCTGGACCTCGGTGACGCCCGTCGCGTCGTGGAGGTCGAACGTGCCGGTGCCGCCCGCCGACACGATGTCGCCGCCGACGTCGCGGTGTGCCGCCGACAGCAGCGCCATCGCTTCCGTGACGAGCTCGGCCTGCTTCGTGCGGTCCTCCAGGGCCATCAGATGGCCCTCGTAGCCCATCACCCCCCGCACGTCGAGTCCGGCGGACCGGGCGACGTCGGCCAGGCGGCCGGCGGCGGCGGGGTCGCAACCGCACCGGGGCAGGCCGACGTCCACGTCGATCAGGCAGCGCCGGATGCCGGCGGAGGCAGCGGCGGCGATCGTGGCGTCACTGTCGACGGCGATCGTCACGCCGTCAGGGGGCGCGTCGAGCGCGGCGAGCGCGGCGAGGCGCTGCGGATCGAGGACCTCGTTGGCCAGGAGCAGGTCGTCGCCGAGGCCGGCGGCGGCCATGGCGACCGCCTCACGCGGCGTCGCGCACGTGAACGTGGTGTGGCCGGCGGCGCGCTGGAGCCGGGCGAGCGCCGTGCACTTGTGGGCCTTGACGTGGGGTCGCAGGCGTGCGCCGGGGCGGGCCGCCGCCATCGTGGCCAGGTTCGCGCCGAGCGCATGGACGTCGATCACGACGGCGGGTGTCGGCAGGTCACGGACGTTCGTCGGGCTCGCCATCGGCCGCCGAGTGTGTCACGTCGTCGCTGGCTCCGGCAGGCGACCGTGCCGGCGGAGGGACTCGAACCCTCACTGTCGCGGCCCTAAACCGCGTGCCTCTGCCATTGGGCTACGCCGGCTCGCGCGACGCCTGACCCGCGGCCCGGACACAGCATGGCAGCTCGCGCCCCCGCAACGCGACGCGTCAACTGACGGGGATCCAGGCCAGGACGAGCTGGGTGACCTTGACGTCGGCCCGCTCGAGCGGGACCGTCATCGAGTCGATCTGCTTGGCCCGGGCCTTCCAGCGGGCGTCGATCTCGGTGAGGTCGGCCTGCAACTCGGCCTCGAGCTGCTCGCGCTCCTCCTGCAGCCGGCCGATCCGGTTCTTCGCGGCGTCGACCCGGGTGCCGGCGGCCGATGTCTTGCCCGTGCGGCCGGCGGCGCGACCCAACTGGCCGAGGAGTCCGCCGCGCGAGCGGCGCCCGCCGAGCAGGCCGCCGAGGATGGACCCCGCCGACGAGAGCACGTCGTCGCGGCTGCGGGCCTCGTGCTGGGCCGCTGCCACCTCGGCGGCGTCGGCCGCCGCCGACATCTTGTCCCGCAGCGTGGTCGCCCTGGCCTCGTACTTCTGGCGCAGCTTGGCGACGTCGGCGTCGGCGCGGTCGTCGGCCACGAGCTCGCAGCGGGCCGCGAAGTCCTCGGTCGACTCGCCGGCCCGCCCGTACAGCTTCAACTCCCGGTTGACGGGCAGGTCCATGGTGAGGCTGCGGGTGAGGTGGTCCCCGAGGTCGCGCTCCGCCTGCTTCCAGAACGTCGGCTTGCTGATCGGTGCATCGGTGAGCCGATAGGTCGCGCCGCCGTCGGTCAGCGCGCCGAGCAGGTCCCGGTCGTCGTAGTCGACAGCGATCGCCTGCGTCACGTCGATGCGGTCGCCGAGCGGGTACAGGACGGTCTCGTACTCCTGGTCGGCGACGAGGTCGGCCTTCACCTCGTCGTAGCGCAGCGCGACGCGAGCGACGAGGGCGGCGTCGAAACGGGTCCCGTTGGGGTCGCCGCCGACGTCGGCCAGCCATGGCGCGGCGCGCGCGACCCAGCGCACGGCGATGCCGCTGGCGACCTCGGGCATGACCGGCGTGCTATCCGCCTCGAGCGCCGCACGGGCGGCGGTCGCCGGTCGTGGTGGTGGTGGTGCTGCTGCCGCCGGCGCGCCGGTCGGCGCGGCCATCGCCACCGCGCCGGGAATGGGCGGGGCCAGCGCGTCGAGCGGCGCCGGCGCGGTTGCGGTCGGCACCGTCGCAGGTGGCGTGAGCCGCTTGATCTGCTCGCGCGTCAGGGGGCCGCGGAGGTAGCTCATCGCCCAGCGCGTCGTGAACACCTCGGGCGCGTCCTTGCCCGCCCGCCGCAGGACGAACTCGCGCTTGGCGAGGCCGCTGATCGTGTCGCCCACGGCGCCGACGTCGACCCCACCGGCGGCCGCGCTCATGCCGTCGAGCAGACGCTGCTTGTCACGGTCGGTCTGCAACCGGCCGACCATCCAGGTGCCGGCGTTGGAGATCGCCTTGTAGTCGACGTCGACGGGGTTCTGCGTCGACAGCACGACACCGACGCCGAAGGCGCGGGCCTGCTTCATCAGCAGCATGATCGGCTGCTTCGTCGGCGGGTTCGCCGTCGGCGGGAGGTACCCGGCGACCTCGTCCATGTACAGCAGGGCTCGCAGGTCGGTCGTCCCGCTCTGGCGGCGCATCCACGTGACGAGCTTGGCGAGCACCAGGGACGTGACGAACTGGCGCTCCTCGTCGGACAGGTGGGCGGTCGTGACGATCGCGCAGCGACCGCGTCCGTCCGCCGTGTACAGCATCGATTGGATGTCGAGCGGTCGGCCCATGCCCCACGCCGCGAACGCCGGGGACGCCAGCAGGCCGTTCAGCTTGAGCGCCAGCTTGGTGCGGTCGGCCGGCGGGAAGAACTGGTCGATCTCGAACACGCCGAGCTTGCGCAGCGGTGGCTGTTGGATCATCCCGACGAGCGTCGGGAGGTCGATCGACGTGCCCTGCGACCAGGCGTGGTGGACGAGGTTGGAGATGAGGATGTGCTCGCGGCTCGACAGCGGGTCGGCGTCGATGCCGACGAGGCCCAGCAGGCCCGACGCGAACCCCTCGATCTCGTCGCCGACGACCTCGGCGTCGTCGGTGGCCGGGGCCTGCAGCGAGCCGACGATGTTCAGCGGCGTCCCCGACTGCGAGCCCGGTGTGTAGATCGTGAAGTCGGTCGCTTCCCGCAGGGCGGCGATCTGATCGCGCCCGTAGCTCCACGTCCCGAGTCCGTCGTGCCACATCGTCGCCTGCGCGGCGGCGAAGTCGTCGGGCGTCTGCCCTGCCGCCTTGGCCTGGGCCTCGTCGATCCACGGTCGGAAGTCAGCCGGTGCGAGCTCCGGGAACGTCAGCACGAGGTTGGTCAGGTCGCCCTTCGGATCGATGAGCAGCGCCGGCAGGCCGGCCCGGAGGACCTCCTCGATGAGCACGATGCCCAGGCCGGTCTTGCCGGAGCCGGTCATCCCGACGATCACACCGTGGGTCGTGAGGTCCGCGGTGTCCAACCGCACGTCGTCGCCCGTGCGCTCGTGACTCGACGGGTCGACGTGTCCTCCGAGGAACAGCTCAGGCATCCGGCACAACGTACCGACAGGCATCCCGACCGGTGCCTCGACCCGGCCCGGCGCGCTGTCCTACGGTTCCGCCGGTGGGCTCCGATGTTCCGTTCGAGGGGATCCCGCCGGAGGCGTTCGACTTCTACGACCGGCTGGCCGCCGACAACACCAAGGCGTTCTGGCTGGCCAACCGGTCGACGTTCGAGACGGCCGTGAAGGCACCCGTGCAATCGCTCTGCGCCAGGCTCGCGGCGTCCGGCGACGACGCCCCGTTCCACGTGTTCCGGCCGTACAACGACGCCCGCTTCGCCAAGGGCCGGCCGCCGTACAAGATCCACCAGGGGGCGTACCGGGAGACGGAGGGTGGCGCCGGCCAGTACCTGCACATCGGCGCCGACGGGATGATGGTGGCCACCGGGTACTACGGACTGGCCAAGGATCAGCTGGATCGCTACCGGCGGGCCGTCGCCGACGACCGCACGGGGCTGGCGCTGGTGGCGGTCACCGCGGCGCTGGCGAAGCGCGGGTACTCGGTCGGCGCCCGCGACGAGCTGAGATCGGCACCCCGCGGCTACCCGAAGGACCACCCCCGCATCGAGCTCCTGCGCCGCAAGGGGTTGATCGCGTCCCGGCAGTTCGCCGTCGCGCCGTGGATGAGCACGGCGAAGGCGGCGGCCAAGGTCCGCGACACGTGGGCCGGTGCGGCGGCCCTGTGCGAGTGGATGGACGCGAACGTCGGACCCAGCACGCTGCCCCCGGACGATGGCTGGCGCTGACGGCGACGGCGGTCGCGCCCGTCGGTTGACAGAATGTCAAGCGTGACCGTGCTCTCCGACGACTCCCACACCGACGTGCTCGAGCGCCAGTTCGGTCTCGCCGACCGCGTCGTCGACGACGACGCCCTCGCCAACAGCGTCGAGCGGTTCCGCGACCAGCACATCGTCCTGCCGACGTTCGCCGAGCTGGCCGACCCGACGACGATCGACCCGGCCCGCGTCGGCGACGCCGATCCGCAGGGCGCCGATGCCCGCAACCTGTTCCGCGTCCACTGGTACAACGACCTGGTCGGCGACCGTGTCGCCGTCCCCGATCACGTCGTGCTCGCGTCGGCGCTGACCGGTGTCGAGAGCCCGATCATCGTCGTGTTCGGCGATCGCTTCCCCATGATCACCGCCCACAAGGTCTTGGCTGCGTATGCCTGCCTGGCGCCCAGGATCGTCACCGGGCAGTTCGACCCGACACGACAGCGGGCGATCTGGCCGTCGACCGGCAACTACGCCCGGGGCGGCATCGCGATCAGCCGGATCATGGCATCGCGTGGCGTGGCCATCCTCCCCGAGGGGATGAGCCAGGAGCGCTTCGACTGGCTCGATCGCTGGTGCGAGAACCCGGCGGTCGACATCATCCGCACCCCCGGCACGGAATCGAACGTCAAGGAGATCTACGACGCCTGCAACGCGCTGGCGCTCGACCCGACGAACGTCGTCCTCAACCAGTTCTGCGAGTTCGGCAACCACCTCGGCCACTACGAGGTCACCGGGCGGGCGCTCGAACACGTCTTCGACGTGGTCGCTGACAACTCCGGCCTGCGGCTGGCCGCGTTCGTCTCGGCCACCGGGTCGGCGGGCACGATCGCCGCCGGTGACCGGCTGAAGGACATGTTCGGCACCCGGATCGTCGCCGTCGAGGCCCTGGAGTGCCCGACGATGTTGGAGAACGGGTTCGGTGAGCACAACATCCAGGGCATCGGCGACAAGCACATCCCGCTCATCCACAACGTGATGAACACCGACGTCGTCGTGGGCATCTCCGATCGGGCGACCGACGAGCTCGATCTGCTCTACAACTCCCAGGCCGGCCGGGCCCTCCTGGCCCGCAAGGGTGTGGCCGACGACGTCATCGACGCGCTCGCCCACTTCGGGTTCTCGTCGACGTGCAACGTGCTGGCCGCGATCAAGACGGCCAAGCTGCTCGATCTCGGTCCCGACGACGCCATCATCACCGTGGCCACCGACGGCGGGGCCATGTACCCGAGCGAACGGGCGGCCCTCCTGGCCGAGCGCTACGGCGGGTCGTTCACCGACGTCGACGCCGCCGAGGCGTTCGGACGCCACCTCGCCGATGTCGACACGGACGGCGTCATCGAGTGCACGGCGAAGGACCGGACGCGCATCTTCAACCTCGGCTACTACACCTGGGTCGAGCAGCAGGGCACGCCGTTCGAGCTGTTCGAGCGCCGTCGCAGCCAGGATTTCTGGCGGGGCCTGCGCCGCTACGTGGGCGTGTGGGACGAGATGATCACCGAGTTCAACGCCCGCGTCGACGCCGCGTCGTGATCGTCGGGTGGCGCTGCGCCGTCTGCGGCAGCACCGTCGACGTCGGCACGCCGTACCCGTTCACGTGCCCGCGGGCGACGGTGGCCGACCGTCGCCACGTGCTGCACCCGTTGACCGTCGGGGCCGAGGCGGAACCGCTCGACGATCCGAACCCGTTCGTCGCCTACGGGCCGCGCCTCGGCTGGTGGCAGTTCGCGCGGACCCGTGGACTGACCGAGCAGGCATGCGTCGCCCTCACCCGGGACCTGGCCGACGGCTTCGTCGTCACCCCGTTCGACCGTTCCGGCGTCGTGTCGGACGCGACCGGCGCGCAGGTGTGGGTGAAGGACGAGACCGGTGGCGTCGGTGGCAGCCACAAGGGTCGCCACCTGGTGACGATCCTGCTGCACCTGCGGGCGGCCGAGGCTCTGCGGCTGGCCGAGCGATCCCGGCGGCCGCTGGCCATCGCCTCCTGCGGCAACGCGGCGATCGCCGCGGCGACGCTGGCCCAGCGGGCCGAGTGGCCGCTGCAGGTGTACGTGCCCGACTGGGCGGGCGAGGTCGTGCTGTCGAGGCTCGAGTCCCTCGGTGCGGACATCACGGTC
>JBEVOM010000142.1:0-4134 GCA_040507575.1 Ilumatobacteraceae bacterium | reverse complement strand
AACCGTCCACCTGGGTCAACAGTTGGGGAAAACGGACACCGGCGCAGCGTCAGGGAGACGTGAGCTCGACGGCGCGGGCGATGCGCAGGACGGTGTCCTCCCGCCAACGCCGGCCGACGACCTGGAGGCCGATCGGCAGCCCGGCGTGCTCGGGGCGTCCGTGGAACCCGCACGGCACCGAGATCGCCGGGCACTGCGGCACGAGGTTGAACACCTCGGTCATCACCGGGGTGGCATCGCCGTCCCCGTGCGGCGGCGCCGGACGGGCGTCGCGGAAGTCGGCCTTCGCCGCCGGCCACGGGGCCTGCGAGTTGGTCGGGCACAGCAGCGCGTCGTGGTCGGCGAGGACCGCCGCGATGCGTCGCCAGAGATCGGTCCGGCGCAGCTCGAGACGCTTGTAGTCGACCGCGCTCATGCTGCGCCCCATCTCGATCAGGGCGAGCACGTCCGGGTCCATGCGGCCACCGAACTCCTCGACGAGGTGGCCGTAGTACGTCGCGTTGAAGACGCCCCACAGCATGAGCCACGTCTCGAGGTCGTCCGGACGCACCCCGGGGTGCACGAGGTCGATCGTCGCGCCTGCATCCTGCAAGCGGGTGGCGGCCTGGGTCACCGCGGCTGCGACCTCGTCGTCGACGGCCCAACAGTCGAGGTCGACGGACAGCCCGAGGCGCAGGCCGGTGAGGTCGCCGTCCAGCGGGGACGTCAGGTCGAGCGGACCGGGCACCGATTGGATGTCGGCGTCGTCGGGCCCCTGGGCGGCAGCGAGGAACAGACGGGCGTCGTCGGCGCAGCGGGCCAGCGGGCCGTGGTGGGACAGCGAGTCGAAGAGCCCGGGCAGGACGTCCATCGGGATCCGACCGAGGCTCGGCTTGAGTCCGACGATGCCGCTCCAGCCGGCCGGGATGCGCACCGAACCGCCCATGTCGCTGCCCTCGGCCAGCGGGACGCATCCGGCGGCGACCGCCGCCGCGCTGCCGCCCGACGAGCCGCCGGGCGTGCGGGTCGTGTCGTGGGGGTTGCGGGTCACGCCCCACAGCGGGCTGTCCGTGACCATCGTGTGAGCGAACTCCGGCGACGTCGTCTGGCCGATGATCACCGCGCCTGCCCGCCGCAGGGCGGTGACGATGTACGCGTCGCGGTCGGGCACCCAGTGCTCGAACGCGTACGAGCCGAGCGTCGTGCGGTGCCCGGCGACCGGCGTCGTGTCCTTCACCGCAACCGGGACGCCGTGGAGGATGCCGAGCTCGGCGCCACGGGCGACCGCCCGCTCGGCCCGGTCGGCGGCGGCCATCGCGTCGTCGGTCCAGATCGACGTGAAGCAGTTGAGGTCGGTCTGCACCTCGATGGCCCGCTCGACGGCGACGGCCACGACGTCCATCGGCGACCGCTCGCCACTGGCGATCTGCCGGGCGAGGTCGTAGGCGCTCGGTGCCGACGGATCCGCGAGTCCGCTCATGTCGCCGACGGTACAAGCGGCGACGAGCTGGCCGCGGTGTCGCCGGTAGCGTGCAGGCGCTCCGGGCGCATAGCTCAGCTGGCAGAGCGCTTCCCTTACAAGGAAGATGTCGGGGGTTCGAGTCCCTCTGCGCCCACCGCACCCGGCGCGTGCTGGGTAGCGTCGCCGACCATGACCGACGTGAGCGATCCCGGCGCCGTGCAGCGACTCGCGGCGATCTCCTTCGACGACGAGCTGCGGGCCGTCGAGTTCATGACCGCCGTGACCCGGCTGGCCCGCGACGGCCGACTCACGTTGCACGACGCGGTGTTCGTCATCAAGGACAAGGACGGCAAGACCCACGTCCGCGAGACGAAGGACCTCCAGCCCAGCTCGACGGCGATCGGGGCCGGCTTGTGGGCCGGGCTGTTCGGGCTCCTGCTCGGCGGACCGGTCGGGATGCTCGTCGCCGGCGGGATCGGCGCCGGTGCCGGCGCGGTGACGGCCAAGCTGGTCGACATCGGGGTCACCGACGACTTCGTGGCCCAGCTCCGGGAGATGGTCCGACCGGGCACGGCGACCGTGGTCGTGCTCGCCGACCACGTCCAGACCGACGCCGTCCTGACCGAGCTGCATCGCTTCGAGGGCGCTCGCTACGTCGCCGGCAACCTCCCGCTCGACGGCATCCAGGCCGTGCGGGACGCGCTCGGCGACGCCGCCGCGACGACGGGTGGGAGCTTCCCGCCGCCCGCCGACGAACCGGCCACCTGACGAACGAGCCCGCCGACGTGTGATCAGGGCGCGCTGGGTCTCAGATTCGAGACCCTCCGCGCCCAGACGGGTCGGTGAGACCGTGCGCGCCCAGATGGGGGGGGCGGGCGCGGGCGCTTTGGTCGGGTCGGTGGCCGTGCATGATGATGGCGGCGTGCTGGTCGTGCGCTCGGTCGACGAGCTCCGAGCTGTCGTTCGAGACGCTCGCCGCGAGGGTTCGCGCATCGGGTTCGTGCCGACGATGGGCTACCTGCACGACGGTCACCTGTCGCTGATCAGACGGGCCGTCGCCGAGTGCGACGTCGCCGTCACGTCGATCTTCGTCAACCCGACCCAGTTCAACGATCCTGCCGACCTGGCCGCCTACCCGCGTGACGAGGCCCACGACCTCGAGCTGGCCCGCGCCGCCGGCTGCACCATCGCCTTCCTCCCGTCGGTGCACGCCGTCTACCCGCCCGGGTTCGCCACGACGGTGCGGATCGACGGGCCGATCACCGAGGCACTGGAAGGGGCGGTGCGCGGCCCGCAGCACTTCTGGGGTGTCGCCACGGTCGTCGCCAAGCTGTTCTCGATGGTCGCTCCCGACGCCGCGTTCTTCGGGCAGAAGGATGCGCAGCAGTGCGTCGTGGTGCGGCGACTGATCACCGATCTCGACCTTCCGATCGAGCTCGTCGTGTGCCCGACCCTGCGTGAACCGGACGGGCTGGCGATGTCGAGCCGCAACGTGCGGCTCGGGCCCGCTGATCGCCAGCGGGCCGTCGCGCTGATCGAGGCGCTGCGGGCGGCCGAGCTGGCCGTGACGTCCGGGACGACGACGGCCGAGGACGTGCGCGTCGTGGCGACCAAGGCGATGCTCGACCGCGGGGTCGTGCCGGAGTACGTGGCCGTCGTCGACCCGTCGACGTTCGCCGCGCTCGACTGCATCCAGCGGCGGGCGCTCGTCCTCGTGGCCGCCGAGGTCGGCCCGGTGCGCTTGATCGACAACCTGTTCGTCGAGCGCGGCACCGTCTGACCCGCCGATGTCCACACCGCCCCGCCCTGGATCCTCCACCGGCCGTCCGCAGGTGCGCATCACCGATCTCGTCGACCACGCTCGACCGATCGTGATGGTGACGGCCTACGACTTCCCGACGGCCGAGATCGTCGACGAGGCCGGCGTCGACATCGTGCTCGTCGGCGACAGCGCGGCGAACGTCGTGCTCGGCTACGCGACGACGGTGCCGGTGTCGGTCGACGAGCTGCTCGTCCTCGTGCGAGCGGTCCGTCGCGGTGTGCGCGGAGCGCTGCTCGTCGCCGACCTCCCGTTCGGGTCCTACGAGGTCTCCGACGAGCAGGCGGTCGCGACGGCGATCCGCTTCGTCAAGGAGGGTGGCGCCGACGCCGTCAAGCTCGAGCGGGCCGGGACGTCGGTGGCGCGGGCGGCCGCCGTGGTCGCGGCCGGCATCCCGGTGATGGGTCACGTCGGACTGACGCCGCAGACGGCCACCGCGCTCGGTGGCTTCCGGGCCCAGGGACGCCAGGCGGGTCGGGCGGCGGCCATCACGCGGGACGCGCTGGCGTTGCAGGCGGCGGGCTGCTTCAGCGTCGTGCTCGAAGCGGTGCCGGCACCCGTCGCCGCCAGGACGGCCGAGCTGCTCGAGGTGCCGGTCATCGGGATCGGTGCCGGCCACGCCGTCGACGGCCAAGTGCTGGTGCTCCACGATCTCGTCGGCTTGACGCCCGATCCGGCGCCGAAGTTCGTGCAGCGCTACGCGGACGCGCGCGCCGTGATCGGCGATGCCGTGCGGGCGTACGTCGACGACGTCCGCGCCGGGAGGTTCCCGACCCCGGCCCACACGTACCCGATCGCCGACGACGAGTTGGCCGCCTATCAGGGTCTCGTCACCGACCTCTGATCGTTCGAGGCGTTTCCGACCGGGCATGCC
>JBEVOM010000140.1:0-21468 GCA_040507575.1 Ilumatobacteraceae bacterium | reverse complement strand
GCCGCGTACGGGCCGGCATCGGGCTCGCGCGCCGCCCGCCCGAAGTTCTGCCGGAACAGCTCGTAGGTCCCGTCGACCAGGTGCACCTTCATCCCGTCATCCTCCCCCAGGACGGGCCCGGTCGGGTCACGGTGCCACGGTCGTCGCCGGTGTCGACGGCGTCGAGGCGACCGGCGCGATCTGGGCGGCGATGGTGTCGATCGCCCGCCAGACGTCGTCGTCCTCGTAGCCGAGGGCGAACAGCGACACGCCGCGGAAGCCGCCGTCGATGGCGTCCTGCATGCGGATCTGGGCGCCATTGGCGTCGACGTAGTGCACCTCTCGCGACTGCGTGCACGTGGTCGCGCCGTCGCTGACCTGCAGGTCGTAGGTGAACGTCATCTCGTAGTTCGTCTGGTCGAACTGCGGGGTCGCGCCGCGCTTGTTCGCGAGGTCAACCATGTCGCGCTGTGAGCGGCTGATGTTGCCCTCGGCCGTGGCCGGGCACTGCCCCTCCGTGGCGACCACCCAGTTGTAGCCGTACAGCGGGATGCCGAGGACGAGCTTCGAGGGGTCACCGGCGGCGGCACTGGTGCCGGCGATCACCCGATCGACCCAGTCGAGCGGCGCGATCGGTCCGGCGTCACCGGACGGCACGGAGTAGTCGTAGGCCATCACCCGGATGTTGTCGACGAGCGGG
Source organism: Ilumatobacteraceae bacterium (assembly GCA_040507575.1). Classification (GTDB taxonomy): domain Bacteria; phylum Actinomycetota; class Acidimicrobiia; order Acidimicrobiales; family Ilumatobacteraceae; genus JALZMG01. The sequence goes on along the minus strand of JBEVOM010000140.1, from coordinate 20,789 downwards.
GCGATCGACGCGTAGTCGTACACCCAGTACCCGCTGTCGTCGGTCTGCCCGGCGTCGTAGACCGGTGGGATGCTGACGGTGAGCGTTCGGCCATCGGCATGCAACCGCTCGCTCAGCTCACCGACGAACGCCACCCAGTTCGGGCGCGTCTCCGCCCACGAGTCGCGCCCGTCGGCGAACGCGAACTGCTCGTAGTCGATGTCGACGCCGGCGAAGTCGCCATCGGCGGCGAACGATGCCACGGCGTCGACGTGCCGCGCCCGCTGGGCCGGGTCGGCCAGGATCTCGGCCATCACACCGGCATCGGTGCCGTCGAGGATCGATGCGACGAGAGGCACGTCGCGGCTGCGGGCCGTGTCCATGAACTCCGCGGCGAGGTCGGTCGGCGTGTTCGGCTCGACCTCGATGGTGTCGGCACCGGTCGCGCGGAACCAGAACGGTGACAGCTCGTGCAACGTGTCGGCGCGCGCGGCGAGCTCGGGCAGGGCGTCGTCCAGCGCCCAGTAGGGCGTCCACGTATGAACGTTCAGTGCGCCCGGTCGCCGCGGCGGCGCGTCGTCACCGCCCCCGGAGATCCCGACCCAGATCGCCGCGGCGACCACGAGCGCGATGAGGCCGCCGCCGATCACGGCAGCCCGCCGGTTGTCGCGTCGCGAGGCGGGCGGGTCCGTCTCCGCGACCGGCGCGACGCCGTCGGGGACGACGCCGGAGAGCGCCGTCGCCATGTAGCCGGACAGGTCGTCGACCTGCACGTCCTTCAGCGACGCCACGATGACCCGGCCTGGCGCCGGAGCGATCTCGACGATGTTGGGGATGGCGAGGACCGTGCAGCCGGCGTCGGTCGCCGATCTGATGCCGGTCGGCGAGTCCTCGATCGCGACGCACCGGGCCGGATCGACGCCGAGGCGTTCGGCCGCCACGAGGTACGGCTCCGGATGCGGCTTGCCGTGGACCACGCCGTCGCCGGTGACGACGGCCTGGAACGTGATCGGCGCCAGGGCCTCGACGACCGCTTCGGCCAGCCGGCTCCAGGACATCGTGACGAGGGCGCACGGCACGCCGGCGGTGTTGAGCTCGGTCAGCAGACGACGGGCGCCCGGACGCCACGGCACCCGGTGGCGCAGCCTCGTGATGACGCCGTCCAGCAACCGCTCGACGATCTCGCGAGGCTCGAGCGGGACGCCGCCGCGCTCGCGGATCACCGCGGCAGCCTCGAGGAGGTCGAAGCCGATGATCGAGCGGGCGTCGTCCTCGGTCCAGAACCCGCCGTAGGCGTCGACGAGCTCGTGCTCGCACTCGATCCAATAGGGCTCGGTGTCGACGAGCGTGCCGTCCATGTCCCACAGCACGGCCGCCGGCGGGGCCGCGACCGTGGTCGCGGTCACGCGCCTACTCCTGGACCAGCTCGATGAGCGTCCCGAAGCTCCCCTTGGGGTGGATGAAGGCGACGGTCGTACCCCGGCTACCCGGGCGGGGCGCCTGGTCGATCGGCGTCGCACCGGCGGCGACCATCGCGGCAAGGGCGGCGGCGCAGTCGTCGACGCGGTAGCCGACGTGGTGCAGACCCTCGCCGCGCTTCGCGATGTACTTGGCGATCGGAGAGTCGTCGCGCGTCGCCCTCGTCAGCTGGATGTAGCTGTCGGCGACCTTGAGCAGCGCCTCCTCGACGCCGTCGGACTCCACCATCTCGCGGTGCGCCACCGTTGCGCCGAACGCCTGCTGGTAGTAGTCGATCGCCGCCTCGAGGTCGCTGACGGCGATGGCGACGTGATCGATCTCGGTCAGCATCATGACCTCATCCTGGCAGAGAAGCGGCTCGAATCCGTGTCCCCGAACCGGGCGCCCTGGACCGGGGCCCGCGTCAGCGTCGAGAGAAGCCCGCCGTCAGCGTTGACGGAAGCCCGCCGTCAGCGTTGACGGAAGACGGTGATCGTGTCCTCACCGATGCGCGCCCGCTTGGCCGGGTCGTCGATGCCGAAGCCCTCCGCTGGGGCCAGGCACAGCACGCCGATCTTGCCCTCGTGCTCGTTGCGGTGGACCGATCGAGCCGCTGTCCCGACCTCGGCCAGCGGGTACACGGCCGACAGCAGCGGCTGGATGCGACCCTGGTCGATCAGCCGGTTGGCGGCGTAGGCCTCGGCGTAGTTGGCGAAGTGGCTGCCGATGAGGCGCTTCAACTTCATCCAGAAGTGGCGGTTGTCGAACTCGACCATGTACCCCGACGTCGCGGCGCACGTGACCACCGTGCCGCCGCGCTTGCAGGCGAAGATCGACGCCCCCATCGTCTGACGGCCCGGGTGCTCGAACACGATGTCGGGGTCCTCGCCGACGAGTTGGCGCACCTTCGCGCCGAACCGACGCCATTCCGACTCGTCCTGCGTGGTGGCGTCGGACCAGAACCGGTAGCCCTCGGCCCGGCGGTCGATGACGGCTGCACACCCGATCTGCTCGAGCAGTGCCGCCTTCTCGGGCGACGACACGACGCCGACCGGTGTGCCGCCGCCGTTCAGGACGTACTGGACGGCGTAGCCGCCGATGCCACCGCTGGCGCCCCACACCAGCACGGTGTCACCCTGCTTCATGCGGGCACCGTGGCGGCCGACGAGCATCCGGTAGCTCGTCGAGTTGCAGAGCGCGTTCACCGCCGCCTCCTCCCACGTGAGGTGGGTCGGCTTGGGCATCAGCTGGTTGGCCTTCACGACGGTGAGGTCGGCGAGCCCGCCGAAGTTCGTCTCGAACCCCCAGATCCGCTGGTTGGCGGCGAGCATCGAGTCGTCGTGCGCCGACGGATCCTGGTCGTCGACGGAGTTGCAGTGGATCGTGACGCGATCGCCCGGCTTCCAGCTGCGCACCGCGGAGCCGACCCGCAGCACGACGCCGGCGGCGTCCGAGCCGACGACGTGGTACGGCAGGGCATGGCGGGCCGCCCACTCGCTCTCACGGGCGTAGCGGTCGAGGAAACCGAACGTCGGCAGCGGTTCGAAGATCGAGGTCCACACCGTGTTGAAGTTGATGCTCGACGCCATCACCGCGACGTACGCCTCGTCGGGCGCCAGGGCGGGCGTCGCCACGTCACCGACGTGGAGGCTCTTCGTCGGATCCTTCGCCGGCGATTCCATCCCGGCGAACATGTCGATGTCCTCGCGGCGGACGTAGGCGGCCCGATAGTGGTCCGGCACAGGCAGGCCGGCCAGCTCGTCGCCGCTCGCCCCGGCCTGGATCGCGTCGAGGATCTGCTCCATCCCGGGAGGCTACTCCGTCAAGTTACCGACGGGTAGGGCCCGGCCCCGGGACGAGAACTAGCATCTCGGACATGCCAGGTTCCTACCTCGTCGCCGGCGCCCGGACCCCGATCGGGAAGATGTCCGGCGCCTTCGCGTCACTGTCCGCCGCGGACCTCGGTGGCTTCGCCATCGCCGCCGCCCTCGCTCGCGCTGGCGTGGCGCCGGACGAGGTCGACCACGTGATGATGGGCCAGGTCCTGCTGGCCGGGCAGGGCCAGGTGCCCAGCCGCCAGGCCGCCGTCAAGGCCGGCATCCCGCTGTCGGTCCCGGCCGTCAACATCAACAAGGTCTGCCTGTCGGGCCTGAACACGATCTACCTCGCCGACCAGATGATCGCGGCCGGCGACGCCGACATCGTCGTGGCCGGAGGCATGGAGTCCATGACGGGTGCGCCGTATCTCGCCGACGGTGCGCGCGGCGGGTTCCGCTACGGCAACGTCGAGCTGCGCGACGCGATCATCGCCGACGGCCTGTGGTGCGCGTTCGACGCCTGCCTGATGGGGCTGGGCACCGAGCGCTACTCGGCGGGCAGCATCAGTCGGGAGGCGCAGGACGAGCTCGCCGCGGCATCGCACGAGCGGGCCGCGAGTGCGATCAAGGACGGCCGCTTCACCGACGAGATCGTCCCCGTCTCGATCCCGCAGCGCAAGGGCGACCCCATCGTCATCGAGCACGACGAAGGCGTCCGTCCGGGCACGACCGTCGACACGCTCGGTGCGCTGAAGCCGGCGTTCGACAAGGACGGCACCGTCACCGCCGGCAATGCCAGCCAGATCAGCGACGGCGCCAGCGCCATCGTCGTCATGTCGAAGCGGGTCGCCGAGCAGCGCGGCATGGCGCCCCTGGGCGAGGTCGTGTCCTACGGCATGGTCGCCGGGCCGGACTCGGTGTCACTCCTGCACCAGCCGAGCCGGGCCATCAACCGCGCCGTCGAGCGCGGCGGCCTGACGCTCGGTGACATCGACCTGTTCGAGATCAACGAGGCGTTCGCCGCCGTCGGGCTGGCGTCGATGGCCGATCTGGGCATCTCGGCCGACGTGACGAACGTCAACGGCGGGGCGATCGCGCTCGGTCACCCGATCGGCATGAGCGGCAACCGGCTGGCGCTGACGCTGCTCCACGAGCTCGCGCGCCGAGGTGGCGGCACCGGTGCGGCCGCCCTGTGCGGCGGCGGCGGACAGGGCGACGCCCTGGTCGTGCGCACGGTCTGAGATCGGCGGGTTCCAAGTTCGCAAAAATCTCGTGACGGTGGGTTTCGGGCGCCGCGAAGTGCGGTAACACTTGACCCCGTCAGTGGCGAGCTGGCGCTCCTTGACACGCTCAAGGAGCGCCTGTAACGTGACCGACACATAACGGAATCGGAAGTCGGACTCCCTCCCGCACCCGGTTCCTTCGTTCTGGGGCATCATCGATCGAGTCGGCCCGTCCGCCCGCTACCGACTCGGCAGGTGGTGCCCCAGGCATTTTTCGGCTCGTGTCGGCACGTCGGCGAACCGGGGTTTCAGGGTCTCGATATCGGGTCCCTGCGCGCCCAGATCGCGTGCAGCTCGAGAACGGCGCTCAGGTGTCGATGCTGACGTCGCGGCGACCTTCGAGCGCACGTCCGAGCGTCAGCTCGTCGGCGTACTCGAGGTCCCCGCCCACCGGCAGCCCACTGGCCAGCCGGGTGACCCGGAGTCCGAGCGGTCGCAGCTGGCGGGCCAGGTACATCGCCGTGACCTCGCCCTCCGTGTTGGGGTTGGTGCAGATGATCAGCTCCTCGATGCCCTCGGGTTCGATGCGGGCGAGGAGCTCGCGGATCTTCAGCTGCTCGGGACCGATCCCCTCGAGCGGGCTCATGGCGCCGAGCAGGACGTGATAGCGCCCGTGGAACTCCCCGGTGCGTTCGACGGCGACGATGTCGCGCGACTCCTCGACGACGCACACGACGCGGTGGTCGCGCCGGTCGTCGGAGCAGAACGAGCACAGCTCGGTGTCGGTCACGTTGAAGCACCGGGCGCAGAAGCGCACCCGAGCCTTGGCCTCGGTGATCGCGCCGGCCAGCCGGGCCACGTCGTCGGCGGGGATCTTGAGGAGGTGGAACGCGATCCGCTGAGCCGATTTCGGGCCGATGCCGGGCAGCCGCCCGAGCTCGTCGATCAGCGCCTGGACGGGAGGCGAGTAGGCGTTGGCCACGTCAGTCGGCACCTTCGATCAGCTCGGAGCCGGGGAACGCCTGGGCCAACCGATCGAGCGTCGTCGGCACAGATCCGGGCGGCGCGTCGACGAGGTCGTCGAGGTCGATGTCGGCGTCGCCGTCGGCCGGCGGCGCGGTCGACGGCGGGGTGGGACCAGCTCGCCCGCCACCCCTGGCTGTCGGCTCGTCGGACCGGGGGCTCGGGCCGTGGTCACCTCCGACGACCAGGCTGATGGCGACGTCGCGCCCGGTGGTGTCCTTCCACGCCTGTTCCACCGCCTCCCGGTGCTGGTCGCACTTGTCCCGGTGGATCGCGTTCGGGGCGGCCAGCGTCACGGTGCCGTCGCCGGAGGCGATCACCTCGACAGGGGTGAACAACGCCCGCACGAGACCTCGCAGAGCCGGCTTGACCGTCTCCCACTCGGTGCTCGCGGTCCCAGGGGATGTCGGCGGGGAGGCCGACGGCCCGGGAGACGTCGGCGGCTCGGGTGGTGCCGACGACTGGACGGTCGGGACCGCCGCGGCCGCCGGTCGGGGGGTCGGCGCCGTCACGTCCCGGCGGGCTCGCCCCCCGAGCGTGGTGCGACCGGTGGCGGGGTCGACGGGCGCGGGCGCCGCCGCCGCCAGGGTTCCGCTCGCCGCGGCCTGCTCGAGCTTGCTCACGCGAGCGGCCAGGGCGCCGAGGTCCTCGGAGTCGGCCGCCGGCTGGGCGGTGAGCTGCACGATGACGACCTCGACGAGCACTCGCGGATCGGGGGCGTGGCGCAGCTCGACGAGGATCTCGCCCAGGCGCTCGATCCCCCGCACGAGGGCGGCCGGACCGAGCCGCTGGGCCTGCGCCGCCAGCTCGTCGACCTGGTGGGTCGCCAGCTGCACGAGCTCGGGCGCCATCAACGACAAGAAGCCGTTGCGCAGGTGCCGGACGAGCGCCTCGGCGTACGCCCGGGGCTCGTGGCCGGCGCCGATCGCGTGGGCCACGGACGTCAGGGCCTGCCCGGGGTCGTGAGCGATCATCGCCTCGAGGACCTCGTCGAACGACAACGTGTCGTCGGCGCCGCGGCCGGCGTTGGCGATCAGCTCGAGTGCCGAGAGCGTGTCACGGGCCGAGCCGGCACCTTCGGCGATCGCCGCGTCGAGCGCCGCGGCATCCACGTCCAGCCCGGCGTCGGCGACGATCCAGCGGACGTGCTCGAGGAGGGCGTCGGCGGGCAGCAGGTGGAACCGGAGGTGCTGGGTGCGGCTGCGGATCGTGTCACTGACCTTCTGTGGGTCGGTGGTGGCGAGCACGAACACGACGTGCGGCGGGGGCTCCTCGAGCGTCTTGAGCAGCGCCGCCTCCGCTGCCTTCGACAGCATGTGGACCTCGTCGAGGATGTACACCTTGTGGCGGCCCGGTGTGCCGAGCGCAGCCTTCTCGATGAGGTCGCGCATCGCCTCGACCCCGTTGTTGCTCGCGGCATCGAGCTCGTGGACGTCGTAGCTCGTGCCGCGCTCGACAGCGAGGCAGGCCTCGCACTCGCAACACGGCTCGCCGTCGACCGGTCGCTCGCAGTTGAGCACCTTGGCCAGGATCCGTGCCGACGTGGTCTTCCCTGTGCCACGTGGTCCCGAGAACAGGTACGCCTGGCCCTCGCGCCCCCCGGCCACGGCGTCGCGCAGCGCCCGGACGACGTGGTCCTGACCCTTCAGCTCGGCGAACCGGCGGGGGCGATACCGGCGATACAGCGAGGGTGTGGCCACCGCGCCGACTCTACCGACGGGGTGTCAGCGGACCCGGGGGGCCGGCTCGCGGCGGAGTCCGGTGGCGAGCGCGGCGGGCCCCACACGTCGCCGCGCACCGCTGGGGAAACCGATCGGTGACGTCCGTCCCACTACCGTGTTCCGGTGGTGCCCGCCCGAACCGGTGTTCCCGCCCGCTCGCTCGGGCTCGCCGTTGCCGCTCTCGCGGCGATCGTCGCTGTCGTGCTCGGGCTCGCGCTCGACGGTGGCCGACCGGCCCGGGCCCAGGAGTCGTCGCTCGTCGAGAGCCAGCCGGCCGACGGTGCCGACCTGGCGACACCGCCCGACGCGATCGTGCTCACGTTCGACGGCCCGATCGGCAACGCCAACCAGGTCTCGGTCGCCTGCAACAGCGACCCGGTCTCCGGCATCGGCCAGCCCGTCATCAGCGACGACAACCTCACGCTGACGCTCACCCTCGACAGCCCGTTGCCGGCCGGCACCTGCAACGTCGGGTGGGGCGTCAGCCAGCCGACCGGGGAGCCAGGGGCCAACGGGCGCTTCAGCTTCGACATCGAGACATCGACCGCCGTGACTCCCGGCTCCAGCGTGCCGAGCGACACGACCGGGACGACGGCCGCCGCGGACACCGGTTCCGGCACGTCATCCGACAGCGCCGACAGCGTGCAGGACGCGTCGGACGTCTCCGACGGCGCGACGTGGCTCGGTCGTGTGCTGTCGACGCTCGGACTCGCCGTCCTGTTCGGCTCCCTCGTCCTCATCCTCGTGGCCTGGCCCGAAGGCCCGGAGTACATCCTCGCCGTGCGCTTCTTGCGCTCGGTGTGGCTGCTGACGCTCGTCGGCACGCTGCTCTACGTCGTCGCCCTCACCGCCGCCGTCAAGGGCGAGTCGTTCGGCACCGGCCTCAACCCAGCCGGCTGGATCGACCTCTTCGACGCTGGCTGGGCAGGACGCGCCGCGGTTGCCCGCCTCGTCCTCGTCGTCGCCTGCCTGTGGGTCGTCCTGCGCCCGGAGCGGATCATCGACCCGACCACCCAGCTCCCGGCCATCGCCATCCCGACGCTCGCCGTCGTGACGCTCGGTCTCTCGCGCACCGGCGGGGACCTCGCGGTGCTCGGCGTCATCGCCGGCATCGGCCACGCGCTCGCGATGGCCGTGTGGGTCGGAGGCGTCGTACTGCTCGCGCGAGTCGTGCTCGCCGGACCCGGTGAGGAGGATCTCGTCCACGCCGTGCGCGGCTTCAACCGGATCTCGGGCCCGGCGATCGTCGTCACCGTCGTCACCGGGCTCATCCAGCTGTACCGGCTCGACGGCGGCTCGCTGTTCAGCGAGCCCCATGGGCGCGTGCTGCTCGTGAAGACCGTCCTGGTCGCGGCGATGCTGTTCGTCGGGCTCACCGCCCGTCAGGTCGCCCAGGCCCGGCTCGCCCGCGCCGCTGACCTGACGCCACCGACCGCCGACCGGCTGCGTCGGGCGTTCGGCACCGAGGCGCTGATCGGCGTCCTCGTCATCGGCCTCAGCGGTTGGCTGCTCTCGTTCACGCCCGGCAAGATCCCGGCCACCGACGGCGTCGACTACGTGATCGAGGAGCAGTTCCTCGATCCGGCCTCGTCGATCGACGTGACGGTGTCGCTGGCGCCAGGACGGGTCGGCCTCAACCAGCTCCGCGTCGAGGTCCGCGAGCCGGCCAGCGACCTGACCGGCCTGACCGTCACGTTCGTCCCGCCGGAGGGCTCGGGCGCCCGCGGCGTCGAGCAGTCGATCCCCCTCTCCGGAGCTGGCATCGCGGTGTCGCCACCCGACTACCTGCCCCTCGACGTCGCTGGCGCGTGGACGATGAAGGTCAGCGCGACGACGCTCACCGGCAACCTGGCCGACGCGACCCGGAGCTTCGACGTCCGCACTGCCGACGGTGAGACGCTGACCCCCGGGATCGGCACGACGCCTGTCGCGCCGGCAGTGTCGGCGCCGACGACCACCGCCACCGCCCTCACCACCACGACGGTCGCCGGCTGACCCTGCCGCGGTCCACGTCAGCCGGAGCCACGTCAGTTGGGGGCGACGAGGTCCTCGAATGGGACGGGGTCGGCCACGTCGAGCTGCTCGTAGCGGCAGCTCGACGGCTCGCGATCGGGCCGCCAGCGGACGAACGAGACGCCGTGACGGAAGCGGCGCTTCTCGAGCTGCCCGAACGTCACCTCGGCCACCCGCTCGACGCGGATCGGCACCCACGACAGGTCCTTGCCGGCGTTCCAGCGGCTGCCCGCGCCCGGCTTGCGGCTCTCGTCGGTGTGTTGCCACTCGGCCCAATCGCGCCACGGGTGGTCGTCGACGGCGCCGTGCGTGAGCGGTTCGAGCTCGGCGAGGAGCGCGGTCCGGAACTTCACGCTGAACGACGCTGCGACCCCCACGTGCTGGAGCTGGTCAGCGTCGTCGTAGAGACCGAGCAACAGCGAGCCGACGCCGTTGCCGTCCTTGTGGATGCGATACCCGGCGACGACGCACTCCGCCGTGCGCTCGTGCTTGACCTTGACGAGCGCCCGCTTGTCCGAGAGGTACGGATCCGACAGGCGCTTGGCCACGATGCCGTCCAGCCCGGCGCCCTCGAACCTGCCGAACCACTCGGCCGCCGTGTCGCGGCTCGTGCTGGCCGGTGTCAGGTGCACCGGCGGTGCCGGGTGCAGCGCAGCCGCGAGAGCGGCACGCCGCTCGACCAGCGGCCGCTCCAGCAGCACGTCGTCGCCGAGCGCCAGCAGGTCGAACGCGATGTAGGACGCCGGGGTCTCGGCGGCCAGGCGCCGCACCCGTGACTCGGCGGGGTGGATGCGCTGCAGGAGGGCGTCGAAGTCGAGGCCGTGACCGTGCCGGTCGGCCACGACGATCTCGCCGTCGACCACGCAGCGTGGTGGCGTCGCCAGCTTGAGCGGTTCGAGCAGCTCGGGGAAGTAACGGGTGAACGGGCGCTCGTTGCGGCTGGCCAGCTCGATGTCGCCGCCATCGCGGAACACGATGCAGCGGAAGCCGTCCCACTTGGGCTCGAACAGCCAGCCGTCGCCATCGGGGATGGTACGGGCGAGCTTGGCCAGCATCGGCTTGAACGGGGGAGCGAGGGGCAGGACCACAGCGGAGATTCTTGCCGGGGCGGGAACCGCGGCCCGCTTCGCCACGTCGGAAGGTGACGACCCGCCGGAAGTCGAAGGAGCCGTTCATGTCGACGACGTCGTCAGCATCCTCACGTTGGAAGATCGCCGCAGCAGCCGGGGCAGGAGCCGCGTTGGCCGCGGTCGCGGTGATCGCGATGTCCCGCGGCAGCGACGGGCCGGCCGAGGCCGTCCCGCCGTCCACGTCCGTGGGAGCCGAGTCGACGGTCCCGACCTCCACCGAGGGCGGATCGAGCGGGGACGGGACGATCACCGTGTCCGGTCACGGCACGGTGCAGGTGGTCCCCGACGTGGCCGACATCGCGACCGGTGTCCAGGCCCAGGCCGAGACGGCGGGCGAGGCGATGGACACCGTCGGCGCGGCGTCGCAACGGCTGATCGACACGCTCAAGGGCCTCGGACTGGCCGACGAGGACATCCAGACGTCGGGGCTCAGCCTCTATCCGAGCTACGGGCGCGACGGGACGGCGATCACCGGGTACCAGGCGTCGACGAACGTCAACGCGACCATCCGTGACGTCGGTCGGGTCGGCGAGGTGCTCGACGCGCTCAAGGGTCTCGTCGGCGAGCAGCTGACGCTCGGCGGGATCTCCTTCTCCTACGACGATCCGGAGGCCGTGCTGGCCGAGGCCCGCACGAACGCGGTCGCCAACGCCCGCACCCGTGCCGAGCAGTACGCCGACGCCGCCGGCGTCGAGCTCGGCCCCATCGTGCGCATCGTCGAGGGAACGGTGCCGTCCGACGTGTTCCGGGCGGCGGTGCCCGAGGCCGCCGACATGGCGGCCGCCTCGGTGGCGGTCGCCCCCGGATCGCAGGACCTCGCCGCCGACGTCACCGTCGTGTTCGAGATGGCGTGACCAGGGTGTCGCGATCGGTCTCGTCAGGTCGATCGCGACGGTGCGGTACGGTCCTGGCGTGGCCCCAGCAGACACCCCGCCCTGGCGCCAGGGTTTTGACGCCGTCGAGCGTCAGGTCGCACCTCGCGTCGACTCCGTCATCCGCAGCGAGGGCTTCGCCGTCGCCGTCGGACTGGCCGCCCGGGCGCAGCGCCTCGTCCAGGACGGCGCCAACCGCGCCTCGCGCCGCGTGCTCCACGGGCTCAACCTGCCCGCCGGCACCGACGTGACGCGCATCCTCAACGAGATCGGCCAGCTCAAGCGCCAGGTGCGTGAGCTGACCTCCGAGCTGGACGAAGCCCGCGCCGCAACGGCGCTACCGCCGGCCGTGGCCGCGCCGGCGACGCGCCCGACCAAGGCCGCGGCGACGAACGCGGCCAAGCGCCCGACGAGACGAGCGGCGCAGGGATCGTCTCGGAAGGCCGGCTGAGGTGGCCCCGACGGTGGCCCCGGGTGAGGTCGCGGCGCGGGTGCGGCGCGACGCCGAGCGCAACGTCCTGCGGCTCCGCAACGGCTTGAAGCACATCGCCGGCGTCGGCCAGCCGCAGATCATGCCGACGCCGAAGGACACCATCTGGTCGTTCGAGAAGATCCAGCTGTGGCAGTACCGCAGCGACAACCGCACGATCGGCTCACCGTTGCTGTTCGTGCACAGCCTGGTGTCACGCAGCTACGTGTTCGACCTCGTGCCCGGCAACAGCGTCGTGCAGGCCTTCCTCGACCGGGGATTCGACGTGTACCTCGTCGACTGGGGCGTGCCCGACGAGCTGGAGGCCGGCAACACGCTCTCGAACTACATCGACGACTACATCCCGACCCTGGTCCGAGAGGTGTCGAAGGCCGCCGGTGGCGCCGACGTCACCGTCTTCGGGTACTGCTACGGCGGGTTGCTGTCGTTGCTCTCGGTGGCCGGGAACCGCGACCTGCCGGTGCAGAGCCTGGCCGTGATGGCGACGCCCGTCGACTTCACGCCCCTCGGACCGCTGTGGACGATGATCCAGCCGGGCCGCGTCGAGCCGGCCGACGTCCTCGACAACACGGGCAACGTGCCGGCCGACGTGATGCTGAACTCGATCCGGTCGTTGGCGCCGCTCGGGGACATCAACAGCTACGTCAACCTGTGGCAACACCTCTGGGACGACGAGTTCGTCGCCGCCCACCAGGTGATGACGCAGTGGTCGCGCGACCACATCCCGTTCCCCGGTGCGACGTTCCTGGAGGCCGCCGAGCTGTTCTCGCGGCGGAACCTGTTGCCGACCGGCGAGGTGCCGGTCGCAGGGCGCACCATCGAGCTGGCCGACATCACGGTCCCCTTCCTCAGCATCCTCGGCGAGAAGGACCACATCATCCCGCCGAGCTCCACCGAGGTGCTGACACCCCTCGTCGGCTCCGACGACGTCACCGAGATGCGCTTCCCGTCCGGTCACGTCGGGCTCATGATCGGCCGGACGGCGCAACGGCGCAACATCCCGGCGATGGCCGATTGGCTGGAGTCGCGGGCGGGAGCCTCATCGTGAGCGCGGCGACGTCGGACCGGCACCACCTGGACGTCGAGGTGCGGGCCCTGACCCCGGACGACACCGACGCGCTGCGCCGCTTCTTCGGTCGGGTGCCCGAGGGTGACCGGACGTTCTTCCGCGAAGACGTGCTGCTGCCCGGCGTCGTCGAGCGCTGGCTGGCCGATCCCGGCCAGCACCGACTCGTCGCGTTGGTGGACGGCGAGATCGCCGGCTCGGTCGCCGTGATCCCCGGTGTGGGCTGGACCCGTCACGTCGGCGAGCTGCGCCTCGTGGTCGATCCGGCGTTCCGCCGTCGCGGCGTCGGCCGTCTGCTGGCCCAGCGGGCGGTGATCCAGGCGGTCGAGCTGGGCACGGCCAAGCTGGTCGTCGAGGTCGTGGCCGAGCAGGACGCCACCGTCGCGATGTTCACCGCGCTCGGCTTCGAGCCCGAGGGGTTGCTGAAGGATCACGTGCGCAGCCATGCTGGCGAGATGCACGACCTCTTGGTGCTCTCCCACGTCGTCCAGGAGCTCTGGGACACGATGCGGGCGACTGGCATCGACGAGCTCGTGCTCGCCGACTCCGCCGCCGATCCGTCTGACGGAGCCTGAACCGGTGGCCGCGCGCCTGACCACGGTGACCACGGCGTCCGCGATGGCCCGGGCGATGCTGCGCCCGGAACGCCCGGACCGCCTGCCCCGGGCGATGGCGGCGATGGCGGCATGGGGGCCCACGATGGCCGGCGCCATCGCGGCCGCGACGGCGCGCTACCCGATGGCCGATGCCCTGATCGACGACAACGGTCCGGTGCGCTACGGCGATCTGTGGGTCGCCACCGACTCGGTGGCCCGTCGGCTGAAGGCCCGCGGCGTCGGCCAGGACAGCACCATCGGCATCCTGGCCCGCAATGGCCGGGTCTTCGTCCTGAGCCTCGTCGCGGCCGCCAAGCTCGGCGCCGATGTCGTGTACCTCAACACCGGCTTCGCCGGACCACAGCTCGCCGACGTCGTCGAGCGCGAGGGGGTCGACACGATCCTGCACGACGACGAGTTCACGCCGATCGTCGAGGCGGCCGGAGCCCGGGTGACGCTGGCCGGCAGCGAGATCCGGGCGTCCGGTCGGACGCGCTCACTCGTGCCGTTCACGCCGACGCGACGCAACGGCCGCCAGGTCATCCTGACATCGGGCACCACCGGTCGGCCGAAGGGCGCGTCCCGTGGTGGTGGTGGCGGCGGCGCCGGCTCGCTCGGTCCCGTCCTGTCGGTGAGTCCGTTGCGGGCGCGGGACACGGTCGTGATCGCCGCGCCCCTGTTCCACGCGTGGGGCCTGGTGCACATGGGCGTCGGGCTCGGGATGTCGTCGACCGCAGTGATCCACGCCCACTTCGACCCGGAGGCGACGTTGGCCGCGATCGCCGAGCACCACGCCGACGGCCTCGTCGTTGTGCCGGTGATGCTGCAGCGCATCCTCGCCCTCGGCGGTGAGGTCATCGCCCGCTACGACACGTCCTCGTTGCGCTACATCGCGTCCAGCGGATCGGCGCTCGGCGCGACGCTGGCCACGGCCACGCTGCGCCGTTTCGGCCCGATCCTGTACAACGTCTACGGCTCGACCGAGGTCTCGCTGGCGACGGTGGCCACCCCGGCCGACCTGCAGGCGGCGCCGGCGACGGTCGGGCGGCCGGCGACGGGCAGCACCGTGCGGATCCTCGACGGCGACGGCGTCGCGCTCGGTCCCGATCTCGTCGGGCGGGTCTTCGTCGGGAGCGGGTCGCGCTTCGACGGCTACACGGGCGGCGGCGGCAAGGAGGAGATCGACGGCCTGCTCTCGACCGGTGATCTCGGGCACTTCGACCGTGATGGGCGCCTGTTCATCGACGGTCGGGACGACGACATGATCGTGTCCGGAGGCGAGAACGTCTTCCCGGCCGAGGTCGAAGAGCTGCTCGCCGGTCTCCCGGCGGTGATCGAGGCCGCCGTGATCGGCGTCCCCGACGAGGAGTACGGGCAACGCCTGAAGGCGTTCGTCGTGCGCCGCGACGGCCACCGGCTCACCGAGAAGCAGGTCAAGGACCACGTGCGCACGCACCTCGCCCGGTACAAGGTGCCAGGCTCGGTCGTGTTCCTCGACGCGCTGCCCCGGACGACGACGGGCAAGCTGCGCCGGATCGATCTGCGCGACCTGTGAACCGCCGCCAGCGCAGTCAGCTCGGGATGGCGGCCACGCGCACGGCGACGCGCCTCGCCGCGTCGTCGCCGGTCGACGTGTTGGCGCTGACCCGGAACCCGCTCGTGGCGGCGACGCTGGAAGGCGGCATCCGCTACGAGGCCGACGTCCGCGCCCTGCAGGCGTGCGCGCCAGGCGGACGCGGCGTCGACAAGCAGATCAACGTCCACGACGGCGGCGCCGGCCCGGCGATCGTGCTCGTGCAAGGGTGGACGGCGTCGGGCCTCGTCTGGCCGGCGGCGATGGTGGCCGAGCTCGAGCGCACACATCGCGTCGTGCGCGTCGACAACCGGGGCAGCGGCTGGTCGCGACGCGCGCCCCGTCCGTACACGATCAGCGGCCTCGCCCGGGACGTGCGAGATGCCATCGATCGCCTCGACCTCGGCCGTCCGATCGTCGCCGGGCTCTCGATGGGCGGGATGATCACCCAGGAGCTGGCGCTACGTTGGCCGGACCGCGTCGGGCGGATCGTGTTGATGGGAACGAAGCCGCCCAGCCCCCAGGACGTCCCGCCGCCGCTCGCCCTCACCGCCCGCCTGCTGGCCAGCCCGCCCCCGGGCGTCCCCCTGCGGACGTTCCTGCGCGACATGTGGGCCGAGTACGCCGCCCCCGGCTTCGCCGAGTCCCAACCCGACATGATCGAGGAGATGGCCGACTCGATCGCCCAACGGCCGACCCCGCGCTTCGCCGTGCTCGACCAGGCCCGAGCTGTCGGCGCGTGGCACGGCTCCGGCCGCCTGACCGGCATGACGGTCCCGACCACGGTCGTCCACGGCACCGAGGATCCCCTGATCCCGGTGGCCAACGGCATGCGCATCTCGCGCCTCGTGCCCGGCGCCCGCTACATCGAGCTCGAAGGCGTCGGCCACCTCGTCCCGTACGAGGCGCCCACCCGCACCGCCGCCATCATCCGCGGCGACGACGGGTTCTGAGCCGCTCCACTCGCGACTGGCGCGAGTTCAAATCCGGAGATCGGCGGCCGGCGTCGCTGGCGCCGCGGACCGGCCGCGGAACTAGCGTCGGGGCCGTGACGAGCCCCATCTCCATGCAGGACAAGATCGACGACCTGCAGAAGCGCCGCGAGCAGGCGTACCACGCCGGCTCACCCCGTTCCGTCGAGCGTCAGCACGCCAAGGGGAAGTTGCTGGCGAGGGAGCGGATGGAGTACCTCCTCGACGAAGGCTCGTTCAACGAGCTCGATCTCCTCGCCCGCCACCGGGCCCACTCCTCGGGCCTCGAGGAGCGGCCGTACACGGACGGCGTCATCACGGGCTGGGGCACCGTCGACGGTCGCAAGGTGTTCGTCTTCTCGCAGGACTTCACCGTCTTCGGCGGCGCGCTCGGCGAGGTCTTCGCCGAGAAGATCCACAAGCTGATGGACCTCGCCCTCAAGGTCGGCGCACCGGTGGTCGGGCTCAACGACGGCGCCGGCGCCCGCATCCAGGAGGGCGTCGTGTCGCTGGCCAGCTACGGCGGCATCTTCTACCGCAACGTGCTGTCCTCGGGCGTCGTGCCGCAGATCTCCGTCATCCTCGGACCGTGCGCAGGTGGTGCCGTGTACTCCCCGGCGATGACCGACTTCATCTTCATGGTCCGCGAGACGTCGCACATGTTCATCACCGGTCCCGACGTCGTCAAGACCGTCACCGGCGAGGACGTCACGCTCGAAGAGCTCGGCGGCGCGATGAGCCACGCGTCGAAGTCCGGCGTGGCCACGTTCGTCGCCGCCGACGAGAAGTCGTGCCTCGACGACGTCCGCTTCCTGCTGTCGTTCCTCCCGCAGAACAACATGGAAGAGGCTCCGTTCGTCGAGACCGACGACGACCCAGAGCGCCTGTGCCCCGAGCTGTGCGGCCTCCTCCCCGAGAGCCCGAACCTCCCGTACGACATGCACAAGGTCATCCAGGCCGTCGTCGACGACGGCGAGTTCATGGAGTACTTCCCGCACTGGGCCCGCTCGATCCTGTGCGGCTTCGCCCGGGTCGACGGCCGCACCGTCGGCATCGTCGGCAACCAGCCGATGGTCCTCGCCGGCGTGCTCGACATCGAGTCGGCCGAGAAGGCGGCCCGGTTCGTGCGGACCTGCGACGCCTTCAACATCCCGATCCTCACGTTCGTCGACGTGCCCGGCTTCCTGCCCGGCGTCGACCAGGAGTACGGCGGCATCATCCGCCACGGGGCGAAGCTGCTGTACGCCTACTGCGAGGCGACGGTGCCGCGGATCCAGATCATCACGCGCAAGGCCTATGGCGGTGCGTACGTCGTCATGGACTCCAAATCGATCGGCTCCGACCTGTCCTACGCCTGGCCGACCGCCGAGCTCGCTGTCATGGGTCCGCAGGGCGCCGTCGAGATCGTCTACCGCCGCGAGCTGCAGCAGGCCGCCGACCCGGCCGCCCGCCGCGCCGAGCTCGTGTCGGAGTACACCGAGCGCTACGCGAACCCGTACGCGGCGGCCGAGCGGGGCTACGTCGACGACGTGATCGACCCGTCCGAGACACGCCGCAAGATCGTCGCCGGTCTCGCCATGCTGCGCTCCAAGCGCGAGGAGCTGCCGCGCCGCAAGCACGGCAACATGCCGTTGTAGGCGCCCGCTGCGACCGGCGACGCCCAGCCGACCCCCGCCCAGCCCACGTAGGTTGGCGAGATGCCTGGAGGGCACGGCGTCGAGCTCGGCGCCAACGACCGCGTGGCCGACGTCCGCATCGAGGTGCTGTCGGACCACTGGTACGTGTTGCGCAGGGCGACGTTCGACTTCCTCCACCGCGACGGCACGTGGACCCGCGAGGTCCGCGAGGCCTACGACCGCGGCAACGGCGTCGTCATCCTGCTGTACGACCCGGTGGCCGGAACCGTGATCCTGACCCGCCAGTTCCGGCTGCCGGCCTTCGTCAACGGCCATCCCGACGGCATGCTGATCGAGGCCGCCGCCGGCGTGCTCGACCGTCCGGGCGAGGACCCGGAGGCGGCGATCCGCCGGGAGGCCGAGGAGGAGTGCGGCGTCCGCATCCACGGGATCACGCGCCTGTTCGAGTTGTTCATGAGCCCGGGGTCGGTCACGGAGCGCGTCACGTTCTTCGCCGCCGCCTACTCCCACGAGCAGCGGGTGTCGTCGGGCGGTGGTCTCGGCGACGAGGGTGAGGACATCGAGGTGCTCGAGCTGCCGCTGACCGAGGCGCTGGCCATGGTCGAGCGCAGCGACATCGTCGACGGCAAGACGGTGCTGCTGCTGCAGTGGGCGCAGCTCAGCGGCATCGTCGCGACTTGACCCGGCACGTCATCGCCACTGCGCCGCGTGGGGCGCACAGTGGGCGCATGACCACCAACGACACCAGCACCACAGCCGCACCGACCGTCGAGACCGTCGTCGACACCTACCTCGAGACGTGGAACGAGACGGACCCGGACGTCCGCGCCGCCCTGATCGACGCCTCGCTCGGCGCCGACCTCTGGTACCGGGACCCGATGCTCGAGGCCGACGGCCTCGACGCCTACGCCGGCATGATCGCCGCCGTCCAGGGCCAGTTCCCCGGCCTGGTCATGCGGCGCACCAGTGCCGTCGACATCCACCGCGACCTCGTTCGCTTCAACTGGGCGCTCGGCGTGCCGGGCGACGCACCCACGTTGGCCGGGCTCGACGTCGCCAAGCGCGACGGCGACGGCAAGCTGCACCGCATCATCGGCTTCACCGGCGAGACGATCCCGGCCGGAACGTGAATCGGTACGGTTCGCGTCCGTGACGACGACGACGAGGGCGGCGGTCGGCCCCATGTTGCGGGACTGGCGCGAGGACCGCCGGCGCAGCCAGATGGACCTGGCCCTCGACGTCGGCGTCTCGACGCGTCACCTCAGCTTCGTCGAGACGGGCAAGTCGAGGCCGTCGCCCGAGCTCGTCCTGGCGCTCGCCGAGCATCTCGACGTGCCCCTGCGGGAGCGCAACACGATGCTGCTCGCCGCCGGGTACGCGCCGCGCTACCCCCAGACCCCGCTCAACGGCGAAGCGCTGACGTCGGTGCGGGCGGCGCTGGCCGCCCTCATCGCGGCCCACGACCCATACCCGGCCGTCGTCGTCGACCGCGGTTGGGACATCGTGATGTCCAACACCGGCTCCCAGGCCTTCCTCGACGGCGTCGCCGCCCACCTCGTCGAGCCACCCGGCAACGTGTACCGCATCACACTGCACCCCGAGGGCATGGCGCCATGGATCGAGAACTTCGCCGACTGGGCCCACCACCTGCTCGGCACGCTGGACCGGCAGGTCGCGGTCACCCGTGACGTCCGGTTGCGTGAGCTGCTCGCCGAGGTCACCGCGTATCCGAACGTCGCCGCCCTCGGGGGCTCGTGGCGCACCCGCGACGGGGTGCCGTCCGTCGTGGTGCCGCTGCGATTGCGGCGCGGTGACCGGGTGCAATCGTGGTTCTCGACGAACACGTCGATCGGGACGCCGGTCGACATCACGCTCGACGAGATCCACGTCGAGCTGTTCCACCCGGCCGACGCGGCGACCGCCGCGCTGGTGGGTGGCCGCTGACCAGCACGTAACGTGGACGGCGATGGACGTCGTGATCACGCCGTTGCCGACCGACGAGGAGGTCGCCGCGATCAGTGCCGCCGTCGACGCGCTGTGGCCGCGCGCCGGGGCTGCGGGGTCGGCGCGTGTCCCGCGGCCGCCCGTGTGGCGCTTCAGTGGCCGCTGGTGGAGCCAGCCGATCCCCCTCCGTCGCGCCCGGCCCTGGGTCTGACGAGCACGGTGCCGGTGTGCCCGTCGAGCTGACCACGGTCGCCGACGACGCCGCCACATTCCACGACGGCCCGACGGTCGACCGAGTGGACGGCCTCGAGCCGGGCACGGAGCACGAGCGCCATGGCATCCCGTTCCGCACGTTGGAGCGGCCGACAGGCGTGCTGCGCTGCCGTTTCGGCACCGTCAACGACGTCCACTTCGGCGAGACCGAGGCTGGCCGCGTCGACGAGCTCACCGAGGGGCCGGTCCTGCGAGCGCCGCCGGGCGCGCCGCCGTACCCCGAGACGATGAACCACGGCGCGGTCGGGGAGATGCGGGTCGCCGAGCTCGCCGCGGTGGTCGTCAAGGGCGATCTCACGTCGGACGGCACGGACGCCGAGTTCGATGCGTTCGAGGCCTGCTACCGCCCGGTGTTCGGGGAGCGTCTCCACGTCGTGCGGGGCAACCACGACGCCTACCGGGGGCAGGCCGACTACGCCGGTGACGAGTGGATCGAGCTGCCGGGGGTCGCGATCGCGCTGCTCGACACTGCGATCCCGACCAAGACGAGCGGCCGCCTCACCCCGGCGCAGCTCGACTGGCTGGACGCCGGCGCCGCCGCCTCGACCGTGCCGGTCGTCGCCATGGGTCACCACCAGCAATGGGTCGGCGGCGAGCGCAGCCCGGAGTACTTCGGCATCGATCCCGAGAGCAGCGACGGCCTGACGGACGTGATGGTCAGGCGGCCGGCGATCGTCGCGTACACGGCTGGGCACACGCACCGCCACCGCGTCCGCCGCGTCGGACCCGGGTTGGCGTCGATCGAGGTCGGGTGTGTGAAGGACTTCCCCGGGACGTGGGCCGAGTACCGCGTGTACGACGGCGGGATCCTGCAGGTCGTGCACCGCATCTCGACGCCGGACGCGCTGGCCTGGAGCGAGTCCTGTCGCGTGCTGTACTCCGACTTCGGCGTCGACTATGCCTCGTACGCGATGGGTGGCCTCGACGACCGCTGCTTCGCCATCCCGTTCCGCTGACGCGGTAGGTCGGCGATCTGGGCGCGCAGGGTCGCGATAACGGGACC